>JBEVNO010000003.1:0-10440 GCA_040508085.1 Steroidobacteraceae bacterium | reverse complement strand
GGGCGATCCGTCGAAGGGGCCGGATGGCGCCGCGTCGGATCCGGTGATGCCGATGGCCGCGAAGACCTGGAAGGGCGAATGGTGGAAGACCGGCGGCGGCGGCACACCCTGGGACGGCATCCTCTATGACCCTGTCACCGACCTTGTGATCTTCGGCACGGGCAACGGTGCGCCGTGGCCGGCCGAGGTGCGCTCCCCTGGCGGCGGCGACAACCTCTTCACCTCGTCGATCGTGGCGCTGGAAGCCAAAACCGGCAAGTACAAGTGGCACTACCAGGCCGTGCCCATGGACAGCTTCGACTTCGACAACACTTCGCCACTCACCACCGCCGATCTCGTCATCAATGGCGAGAAGAAGCATGTGGTGATGCAGGCGCCGAAGAATGGCGTGTTCTATGTGATCGAGGCGGGCACCGGCAAGGTGATCAGCGCCAACCTGTTCGTGCCATCGGCCAACTGGCTCACCGGATTCGACAAGTCGAAGAACTGGGCCCCCATCCTCAACCCGGATGCCAACATCGGCAAGACCGGCAAGGGCTGGTTCATCGTGCCCTTCCAGACGCATGTGTGGAACCCGCAGTCGTTCAATCCGCAGACCGGCCTGATGTACCTGCCGGCGCGCTATGCCAGCTACGGCATGGTGTCGGAGGCCGGTGCCAAGATGGGCAACCAGCTGCTGTCCATCAACGTGGCGAAGCGCCCGGACTATGCGGCGCCGAAGCTCGAAGGCGGCGGCATGTACCTGCTGGCCTGGGATCCGGTCAAGCAGAAGGAAGCCTGGAAGAATCGCGACGGCAGCGGCAGCGCGGGCACCATGACCACCGCCGGCAACCTGGTGTTCCAGGGTACCGGGCAGCACAACTTCAGTGCCTTCCGCGCCGACACGGGCGAGAAGATCTGGAGCGTTGATTCACAGGCGGGCATCGTCAGCGGCGCCTCGAGCTACCAGATCGACGGCGTGCAATACATCGCCGTGGTGGCCGGCCAGAGTGGTGGCAATGCCGCCAACCGCCTGCTCGTGTACAAGCTGGGTGGCAAGGTCGAGCTGCCACCGGCACCGGCCCCGGTGCAGCAGGTGCTGAACCCGCCCGCCAACTTCGGTACCGATGAGCAGCGCGCGCGTGGCCAGGAGCTGTACACGCAGAACTGCACGATCTGCCATGAAAGCGGTGCGCGCATGGGCGGCTTCCCCGACCTGCGCTACTCGCCGATGCTGCAGGGCGAGGCGCTGTTCAAGGCCATCGTCATCGACGGCGGGCTGAGCGAGAACGGCATGGTGTCCTTCGCCAAGGTGCTGTCGCCGGCAGATGCGGAGGCGATCCGCGCGCACCTGACGCGGGTGGCCAATGATCTCAAGGCCAACCCCCGTCCGGCCGGCGGCTTCGGCGGTCCGGGCGGGCCGGGTGGCGCGCGTGGCGGCGCAGCTCCGGCTGCGGGCACCGCGCCTGAGCAGCCGGCCGTCGGGCTGCACCAGAACTAGGCCTTGCCGGTCCGGAGCTTCTTTCCGACCCGCATCTATGCGGCTTCGCTGACCCGAAGCCGCATCGCGGCCCTGAATCCACGGCTGCTGCGCGAATGCCTGCAGCTGCGCCATGACGACGCGGCGGGGCAGCGCTGGTCCAGGCGCAGCTATCCGGGCGGCTATACTTCATACGCCTCGGCCAGCCGCATGCACCAGCTGTCGCCGAGCTTCGCCCAGCTGCAGCGGCTGCTCGACGCGCAGGTGCAGCGTTTCGTGGCGGAGCTGGAGTTCGACCTGGGCGAGGCGCGGCTGTCGATGACGGATTGCTGGGTGAACATCATGCCGAAGGGCGTCACCCACAGCCTGCACCTGCATCCGCTGTCGGTGATCAGCGGAACCTACTATGTGCGCGTGCCACGCGGCGCACCGGGGCTGAAGTTCGAGGACCCACGGCTGGATCGCTACATGGGCGCGCCGCCGCGCCGGCCTGATGCAGCGGAGCGCAACAAGGCATGGGTGACGCTGCCGGCAGCGGCGGGTTCGCTGCTGTTGTTCGAGAGCTGGCTGCGCCACGAAGTGGTGGCGAACCAGGTGGCCACGGAAAGAGTAAGCATCAGTTTCAACTATGGTTGGCATTAGACGGGTCGCAACGACCCCGGGGGACAACATGGCTCGCAAGAACACAGACCAGCGCACCGGCCTGGACCGGCGCGACTTCATCGGCAGTGTGGCCGCCACCGCAGGCGCCGCGACGCTGCTCGCCGGCACCGGCCGCGCTGTCGCGCAGGCGCAGCCGGCACCCGCCGCAGCCCCTGCTGCGCCGGCCGCCCCGCGCCCCGCGGGCCCGCCGCGCGGTGATGCGGTGCTCGGCACGCCGCGCGAAGGGCGCCAGCCGCCGCAGCTCACGGAGCTGAAGGGCAAGACCATCTACATCACCGGCGGCAACACCGGCATTGGTCTGGGCATCGCGCGAGCGGCAGCCAATGCCGGCATGAACGTGGTGATGGGTTATATCCAGGATGACCAGGTGGAACCGGCACTGAAGCTGTTCAAGCCCGAGCAGAAGGCGCGCGTGATTGCGATCCGCCATGACGTGACCGACCGTGATGGCTGGGTCAAGACGCTGGCAGAGATCAACGCCAAGTTCGGCAACCTGCACCTGCTGGTGAACAATGCCGGCATCAAGACACTGCGCCAGGCAAGCCAGGTGGATGCACGCGGCTGGGATGCAGCAGTGGCGGTGAATTTCACCGGCATCTACAACGGCTGCAATGTGGCCATCCCGCACATGATCAAGCACGGCGAGGGCTCGCACATTGTCACCACCTCGTCGATGGGCGGCATGCTGCCCGGCGTGAACGCGGGCGTGTACACGGCAACCAAGTTCGCCGCCGTCGGCATCATGGAAGCGCTGCGGGTGGAGCTGGCCGGCACCAACATCGGCACCTCGGTATTCATGCCGGGTGGCGTCAGCACCGACAATATCGGTTCGGCGGAGGGCTCCGCGGCGCTGATGATGGACCCGATGGAAGCCGGTGAGCGCGTGCTCAATGGCGTGAAGAACAACGACCTGTTCCTGTTCACGCATCCGGAGTTCGGGCCGGGCGTGAAGGAGCGGCTGGATGCCATCCTCGCGTCCATGCCCCAGGATGGGTTCCCGGAGGCCCGCGCCAAGGCTGAAACGCGCGTTTTGACCTCACCGGCCTATGCGCCGGAGATCGTGCACCGCAAGCAGAAGCGCGCCAGCTACCGCGCCTGATCCTGCGCCGCCTGTTCCTTGCGGAGCAGGCGGCGTTTGCGCTCCAGACCCCATTTGTAGCCGGTGAGATTGCCGTCGCTCGCGACAACGCGATGGCAGGGCACCAGCACGGCGATGCCGTTGGTAGCGCAGGCCCGCGCCACGGCACGGGCGCCAGTGGCGGCATCGACGCGGCGCGCCAGTTCGCCGTAGGAGATGGTCTCGCCTGGCTGCAGCCGGGTCAGCGCCTGCCAGACGCGGGTCTGGAATGCCGTGCCACGGATATCCAGCGGCAGGTCGCTGTCAGGCGCCGTGCCATCGATGACGGCCACCACGCGCTTCACCCAGCCGCTCAAGTGCGGGTCCGCGGCCTCCACGTGGGCGTGCGGGAAACGGCGCCGCAGTTCCTCGGTCAGCGCGCGTTCGGCGCCGAACTCCACCATGCAGATGCCGCGCTCGGTGGCGGCCACCAGGATGGGACCCAGCGATGTGCCGGCGGCTGCATGCCGGATGCGCTCGTTCTGGCCACCACCGCGCAATTTGCGCGGCGGCATGCCGAGGGATCCGCTGTCGCGATATGCCGCGGAGCTGCCCGCGTAGCCGGCATCGTAGATCGCGCTGGTCACGGATTCGCCATCGCGCAGAGCGCGGCCCAGCCGCAGGCGACGCTGGGCCAGGGCATAGCGCTTGGGCGAAAGGCCGACCGCAGCCTTGAACACGCGCTGGAAGTGCCAGGGCGAGAGGCCGGCCTCTGCGGCGAGTGTCGCGAGGTCCGGAGCCGTCTCGGCGCTCTCGATGCGGCGGCAGGCGCGATCAACGAGGTGGCGGTGACCCATGCTGTTCATGGGCCGCATGATGCCGCGCCCTACGCGGCCATTCATCCCGAATCTTGCGATCGTGTTTGTCTCGACCGTTTGCCTGCGATGTTGCCGGCGCATAGGCTGGGCCACATGCAGCAGGCCATTGGGGATGTGGAACGCGCGGGCATCATGGCCTGGCGCCGCGAGGAGCGGCAGCGCCTGATCGAAGCACGGCTGCGTCAGCCGGTGGCAGCGCGCCAGCAGGCGTCGGCGCGGATCATCGAGCACCTCGACGGCCATGTCCGCGCTGCCGCGCTGCTGCAGCCGGGGGCCATCGTCAGTGGTTACTGGCCGCTGCGGGGCGAGCCCGACCTGCGTCCCTGGCTGGCGGCACTGCACGCGCAGGGGTGGCAGTGCGTGCTGCCGGTGGTAGTGGAAAAGGGCGCGCCGCTGCGTTTCCGGCGCTGGTTCCCGGGCTGTGCCATGGAGAAGGGCTTCTGGGACATTCCAGTGCCTGCAGACCCGGCAACGTTGACGCCGCGGCTGTTGCTGGCGCCGGTGGTGGGTTTCGACCGGCTGTGCTACCGGCTGGGTTACGGCGGGGGCTATTTCGATCGTACGCTGGCCGAACTGAGGGGCGCCGCGCTGCCATTCCAGGCGCTCGGCGTGGGTTACGCCGCAGCCGAGATCCCCTCGGTCCGGCCGCTACCCCATGACATCGGCCTGCAGGCCATCGTTACTGACGTCGCGGTGATCCAGTAGCTGTATCCGGCTTTGCAGGTCCTATACTCGGGGCAACAAGCCTGTTTCACGTCGGGGGTATGTCATGAGCAATCGCATTCGCATGGGTCTGGCAGTTCTGGGTCTGGGCGTGGCCGCTGCGCTGCCGGCCCTCACACTGGCCGCGTCAGCATCCGAAGCTATTCCGAAGGCGGTGGCCGACCCCGCCCGGCCGGAGGCGGACCGCGCGCGCGATGCCGACCGCAAGCCCGCCGAAGTCATCGACCTGATCGGCATGCATCCGGGAGGCAAGGTGGCGGAGATGCTGCCGGGCCAGGGTTACTTCACGCGCATCTTCAGCAAGATCGTCGGTCCGCAGGGCGTCGTCTACGCGTGGATGAACGTCCCCGCCAGCGTGCCGGCGGGCGGCCGTGATCCGGCTGCCGCCATCCGCGCGCTGGCCGCCGATGCCAACTACCCCAACATCAAGCTCGCCAACCTCGACCCGGCCACGCCGCTGCCCGAGAAGGTCGACCTGGTGTGGACGTCATTGAACTATCACGACCTGCACAACCGCCCCAACGCCGATCTCACGGTGCAGAACAAGATGGTGTGGGATGCGCTGAAGCCGGGCGGCCTGTACATGGTCATCGACCATGCCGCGGAGAGCGGCTCGGGCGCGCGCGATTCGAAGGCGCTGCACCGCATCGACCCGGAACTGGTGAAGACCGAGGTGTCTTCAGTGGGTTTCAAACTGGTCACCGACAGCAAGGTGCTGCAGCACAGTGCCGATGATCACACGAAGCCCAGCGGTGAAGTGGCGCGCGGCCAGACCGACCAGTTCGTGTTCATCTTCCAGAAGCCCGCCACCTGAGGGCCCGGGCTTCGGCGTGAATGCGGCGGCTGCCAGCCGCTGCGTTCACGCCGCGATATCCATTCCTCGTCCCGCTACGCTGCCGGTTGCCCAGACCAGCACACTCATCAAGGTTTCCACTATGCAATTTCCCCGGAACTCGACCATTGCCGTTTGCGATGGTCAGAAACTCAGGCTCTTCAGGAACAACGGCAACGAACTCAAGCTCGAGCTGCATGAGCTGCCGGCGGCGGCGCTCGAGCCACACAACAAGGGTTCGGGCAAACGTCACCACAGCTCGGCAGCCAATCCCGACGATCAGCGGCTCGAGGAAGACAGCTACGCGTCGGCGACGGCCGACCTGCTCAACAAGCAGGCCCTGTCCGGAGAGATCTCCAGCCTGTACGTGGTGGCGCCGCCGCGCACGCTGGGCGAGCTGAGAAGGCACTATCACGCGTCGCTCAAGGCGAAGCTGCTCGGCGAACTCAGCAGGGAACACACCAATGACACCGTCGAGGTGCTGCAGCAGGCGCTCATCTCGGCCTGAGGCGTCAACCGCCGGCCGGAACCAGCAGGGGGCACCAAGCCTGCTGGTCGCCGCGGCCGGAAATCAGACGAGATAAATCTCGTAACTGATTGTTTGCATTGAGGTTGGCTCCCCGGGTTGGAATCGAACCAACGACCAACGGATTAACAGTCCGACGCTCTACCGCTGAGCTACCGAGGAACAAGGGGCAGGACGCCCCTGAAAGAGGACGCGATTCTTCAAGAACGCGTCGCTGCCGTCAAGCCGGCATCGCAATGAATTGCGATGCCGTTCAGGCGGCCTGCGCGGGTCCCTTCGCCAGCGCCTGGCCGATGCGGGCCAGCGCCTGCTCCAGCTGCTGCATGCTCACAGCGAACGACAGCCGCAGATGGCCCGGCGCGCCGAAGCCCGAACCGGGCACACCCGCCACCAGGGCCTCGTTCAGGAGAAAATCGCAGAATGCGTTGTCGTCGGTGAAGCCGAGATTGCGCATCGCCCCGGCAACATTGGCGAAGGCATAGAAGGTGCCTTCACCGGGACGCACCTTGAACCCCGGCAGGCCGTTCAGGCCGGCGACAAAGAAATCGTGCCGCGCCCGGAAGGATTCGTTCATGCGCACCATTTCATCCTGCGGGCCGGTGAGTGCGGCCAGGGCGGCATGCTGGCTGATGCTGGAGGCGTTGGTGGTGGACTGGCCCTGGATGGTGGCCATGGCGGCGATGACTTCGGCCGGGCCACCGCAGTAACCGATGCGCCAGCCCGTCATGGCGAAGCCCTTGGAGCAGCCGTTGATGGTGACGGTGCGCGGATGCAGCGCGGGCACCACTTGCGCAAGGCTCGAGAATGGCTCGCTGGCCCAGTAGATCTTCTCGTAGATGTCGTCGGTGCCGATGAGGATGCGCGGATGCTCCAGCAATACCTCGCCCAGCGCCGCAAGCTCCGCGCGCGTATAGGCGGCGCCGGTGGGATTGCTCGGGCTGTTGAACAGCACCAGCCGCGTCTTCGCCGTGATGGCCGCGGCCAGCTGCTTGGGGGTGATCTTGTAGCCCTGCGCGGGCGAGCCATCCGGCGTCACCGGCAGGGCATCGGCCAGCATCACCATATCGGGATAAGACACCCAGTAGGGCGCCGGGATGATGACCTCGTCACCCGGATCCAGTACCGCCATGCACAGGTTGAACAGCGTCTGCTTGGCGCCGGTGGAGACGAGGATCTGGTTGCGCTGGTAGACCAGGCCGTTGTCGCGCTGGAACTTCGCGATGATGGCGTCCTTCAGTTCCGGCATGCCGTCGGAATTGGTGTAGCGCGTGAAGCCGCTCTTGATTGCGGCGATGCCGGCCTCACGAACATGGGCTGGCGTGTCGAAATCCGGCTCGCCCACCGAGAGGCTGATGACATCCTTGCCGGCGCTGCGCAGCGCTGCAGCGCGGGCCGTCATGGCGAGGGTCGGGGAGGGTTTTACGCGTTGTACGCGACGGGAAACCTGGATGCTCATGACGCTATAGTACGAGGTCAACTATGTCTTCGGCGCAATTTCAGCTCGCAGCCCACTACGAACCCGCAGGTGACCAACCGGCTGCCATCGCGCGGCTGACAGATGGCATCGCGACGGGCCTGGCGGCCCAGACGCTGCTCGGCGTCACCGGCTCTGGCAAGACCTATACCATCGCCAATGTGATCCAGAACGTGCAGCGGCCGACGCTGGTAATCGCGCACAACAAGACGCTGGCAGCGCAGCTGTATGGCGAGTTCCGCGAGTTCTTCCCGCACAACGCGGTGGAATATTTCGTCTCGTACTACGATTACTACCAGCCGGAGGCGTATGTGCCGTCTTCGGACACCTACATCGAGAAGGATTCCTCGGTGAACGAGCACATCGAGCAGATGCGGCTGTCGGCGACCAAGGCCATGCTGGAGCGGCGCGACTCGATCATCGTGGCCACCGTCTCCTCGATCTATGGCCTGGGCGATCCGGCCGCCTACCTGCAGATGGTGCTGCACCTGAAGCGTGGCGACACGCTCGACCAGCGCGCGCTGCTGCGGCGGCTGGCGGAAATGCAGTACACGCGCAACGACGTGGATTTCACCCAGGGCTGCTACCGCGTACGCGGCGACGTGATCGACATCTTCCCGGCCGAATCCGATCGCGATGCCATCCGGGTGGAGCTGTTCGATGAAACCATCGAGCAGCTGTCGCGCTTCGATCCGCTGACCGGCGAGGTGCGCGCGCGCATTCCCCGCTACACCGTCTATCCCGGCACGCATTTCGTGACGCCGAAGGACCGCCTGGTGGGCGCCATCGACCAGATCCGCGACGACCTGCGCCTGCGGCTGCATGATCTGTACGCCGCCGACAAGCTGGTGGAGGCGCAGCGGCTGCAACAGCGCACCACATTCGATCTGGAGATGATCCAGGAAATCGGCTACTGCCAGGGCATCGAGAACTACTCGCGCTATCTTTCCGGCCGCGAGCCGGGCGAACCGCCGCCCTGCCTGTACGATTACCTGCCGCCGGATGCACTGCTGATCGTCGACGAGAGCCACCAGACCATTCCGCAGCTGGGCGCCATGTACAAGGGCGACCGCTCGCGCAAGGAGACGCTGGTGGAGTTCGGCTTCCGGCTGCCCTCGGCGCTGGACAACCGGCCGCTGAAGTTCGAGGAATGGGAGGCGATCGCGCCGCAGATGATCTTCGTCTCGGCGACGCCCGGCAAGTACGAGGCCACCAAGGCCGGGCAGGTGGTGGAGCAGGTGGTGCGTCCCACCGGGCTGGTGGACCCGTTGGTGGAGATCCGTCCCATCCGCACCCAGGTGGACGATGTGCTGTCGGAGATCAACATCTGCGTGGCGCGCGGTGAGCGCGCGCTGATCACCACGCTCACCAAGCGCATGGCCGAAGATCTCACCGAATACCTCTCGGACCACGGCGTGAAGGTGCGCTACCTGCACTCGGACATCGAGACGGTGGAGCGCACCGAGATCATCCGTGATCTGCGGCTGGGGAAGTTCGACGCCATCGTTGGCATCAATCTGCTGCGCGAAGGCCTGGACATGCCGGAGGTGTCGCTGGTCGCCATTCTCGACGCGGACAAGGAAGGCTTCCTGCGCTCCGAGGGCGCACTGATCCAGACCATCGGGCGTGCGGCCCGCAACCTGCACGGCCGCGCCATCCTGTATGCCGACCGTGAAACCGGTTCCATCCAGCGCGCGCTGGCCGAGACGGCGCGGCGGCGCGAGAAACAACTGGCGTACAACCTCGAGCACGGCATCACGCCGCGTGGCGTGATCAAGGCCATCAAGGATGTGATGGAGGGCGCGCACAGCGAGCCTGCGCCGGCGCCCGGCGCCCGCGGCAAGAAGAAGGGCGGGTCCGTCGGCGCCGGGCTCGGCCCCGCGGCCACACCGGAGCAGATGGGCAAGGAGATCAAGCGGCTGGAGGCGGCGATGCTCAAGCATGCCCGTGAGCTGGAGTTCGAAGAGGCGGCCGCCTGTCGCGACGCCATCGATGCGCTCAAGGCGCGGCTGCTCGAACTGGCCTGAGGCGCCGGCCGTAGCAGCCGTGCTGCCGCGGTATTGCAATACCGCAGTCACACGCAAGTCACAGTGTCCCAGCAGCATGGCGCTGCGCTGAAAAGGCGCGCTCCAACCTCGTAATCACAGGTGCTGATGTGGCGCTGCCGCCAACTGTTACCCGCCGCCGCCTGCTGAAGGGAGCGGCGCAGGCCACGTCCTTTGCACTGGCCGCCTCCCTGATGCCGCCCAATGTCCGCAAGCTGCTGGCCAAGGAACCCAACCGCAAGGCGTCACTGAAAGACATCCGGCACGTGGTGCTGCTGATGCAGGAGAACCGCTCCTTCGATCATTACTTCGGCACCATGGCCGGGGTGCGCGGCTTCGGTGATCCCGATGCGCTGCTGCTGGGCAACGGCCGGAACGTGTTCCACCAGCCAGACGCCGCCAATCCACTGGGCTACACGCTGCCCTTCCATCTGGATACCTTCACCAGCAACGCGCAGCGGCTGCCTTCGACCAGCCACGCCTTCACGGTGCAGCACCAGGCCTGGAATGGCGGCCGGATGGATCAGTGGTTGCCGGCGCACCGCCAGGCCGATGGCGCGCTGGGCCCTTACACCATGGGCTACTTCGACCGCGCCGATATCCCGTTCCATCGGGCGCTGGCCGAAGCTTTCACCATCTGCGATGGCTACCATTCCTCGGTGATGGGGCCGACCCGTCCCAACCGCTTTTTCTGGCTCACGGGCATGAACGATGCCGATGGCCGCTATGGCCCGCCGCAGATCGATCAGAAGACTCCCCTGGAGGGGCTGACCTGGAAGACCT
>JBEVNO010000078.1:0-34730 GCA_040508085.1 Steroidobacteraceae bacterium | reverse complement strand
TATCGACGGGGAAACCCTCCCCGTTACGACCGGTAGCTTTGCGTCACCGCCTTACGACGGGTATGCGTTTGTCACTGCGTCAAAGTGTCTGCGTGGCACGACCAGTCGTCAACAGCCACCGGCCCGCTTATGTCATATCGAAGCGATGTTGACGCAGGACTGCGACAGTCCTCGCGGCTTGCACGACATAAGGGTTCGGCTGATTGTCCAGCCGTGTTGCTCAGCCAGCCTGGTCAACCAGCCGCAGCCGTACGGTGTCGCCGGCGGGTGCGCGGCCGAGCAGCAGCTCGGTCATGTCCTGTGGCGAAAGTGGCTGCGCCAGGAAGAAACCCTGGGCCACATCGCAGCTGCGGTCGCGCAGGAAATCGAGCTGCTCGATGGTCTCGACCCCTTCCGCGATCACGCGTTTGTTGAGCGAATGCGCCATGACAATGATGGTGCCCGCCAGCGCAGCGGCGGCAGGCTCATCCACCAGCTTGTCGATGAAGCTGCGGTCGATCTTCACCGTACCCACCGGATGCCGCCGCAGCGTGGCGAGCGCGGTGCTGCCGGTGCCGAAGTCATCCAGCGTGATGCCTACGCCGATCGCTGCCAGCGCCTCGAGCCCTGGCGCGCATTCCGGATCGGCCAGCGCGGCCTCGCTCATCTCGAATTCCAGCGCCGCAGGCGCCACGCGGTAGCGTTCCATCTGGCGGCGCAGCCCGACGATGAGTTCCGGATCGCGCAGCTGGTACGGCGACAGGTTGAGGGCCATGCGCGGCACGCGCAGACCGGCATCGCGCCACTGCGCTATCTGCGCACACGCGGCTTCGATCACCCAGCCGCCGAGATCGACGATGATGCCGGCCTCTTCGGCCGCCGGAATGAACTCAGCCGGTGCCTGCATGCCATCGCGCGGCTTCTGCCAGCGCAGCAGCGCTTCCACACCCACCAGCGCACCGTCGGCCACGCGGTACTGCGGCTGGAAATACAGCGAGAACTCGCGCCGCTTCATCGCGCGGTACAGGCCGCTGTCGGCCACCAGCGCACGGCGCCCGCCGAGACTTGCGCTGTAGAACACGGCGGCACCCCGCCCCAGGTCCTTGGCGCGGTACATGGCCAGGTCCGCCTGGTGCAGCAGCTCGTCGGGGCTGGCGCCGTCGTTCATGAACAATGCCATGCCCACGCTGGCGTGCACGTAGTGCTCGCGCCCGCCCAGCCGCATCGGCACGCGCATCGCGCCGATGATGTTCTCGGCCACTGCCGCCACATCGGCCTGGCCATCCACTTCCCGCAGGATCACCGTGAACTCATCGCCACCCAGGCGCGCCACCGTGTCGCTGCTGCGCACCGCGGCGCGCAGGCGCTGCGCCACGTTGGCCAGCAGCTGGTCGCCCGCCTCGTGGCCGAGTGAATCGTTGACGCGCTTGAAATGATCGAGGTCGATGTACAGCAGCGCGCCCGACGCACCCTTGTTGATCTCGTGCTGCAGCTGTTCACGGAACAGCTGGCGGTTGGGCAGCTGGGTCAGCGGGTCGTAATGTGCCTGCCGGTACAGCTGCTCGGCGCGCGCATTGCTCGACAGCGCCAGACCCAGATGCTGCGCGCACAGTGCGCCGGTCTGGGCGATGCGCGCCGCCTGTGCCGGCGGCTCCACATAGCCCACGGCCAGGATGGCCGCCAGCTCCTCGCCCGCCATCACCGGCCACACCCAGAAGAAATCCGAGCCCGTGGACTGCAGTGGTTCGAGGAAGCTGTGCCGGCCCTCCTCGCAGCGCACGATGGTGAGGCCGGCATCCGCCTCGCACAACGTCTCCACCATCTCCACATCGAGCACGATTCGGTTCACCGGCGCACCGCCGTGGGCATTCACCACGAACAGGCGGCCGTGGATGCCAGAGCCCTGGTCCACCAGGGTCAGGCCCACGTTGTTGGCTTCGGCAATTGCCCGCACCCGCCCCAGCACCTGATCGATGACATTCTCGTAGTCGCCGCCGGGCAGCAGCAGCGCATCGATCTCGTCGAGCACGCGGCGCATCGACTGCTGCGCCTCGATGGCCTCGCCGGTGCGATTGCTGGCTTCCACCAGCTGCCGCACTTCGCGCGCCAGCTGCGGCGCCAGCGGCACCGGCAGGCGCCGCTCCGGCAGCTGCAGGATGGCGCGGCGCAACTGCCGCAGCGCGCGCACATGCGGCGTGGCGAAGCGATGCGCGAACCACAGCGCCAATAGCAGCAGCAGCGGCAGCGCCGCGCTCTGCGTGCGCAGTGCCGACAGGAAGGCCGTTGCCCAGGGACGGTCCGGTGCCATCGCGACCAGTGCCAGCGTCAGGTCCGAACTCACGTTGCCCCCCGGGATGCGGGTCATCGCGCCCACCCAGGCATTGCCAGCCTGCATCCACGCCAGGTCGCCCGCGCCGCGCACCGGCAGCAGGTCGAGCCGCGAGGTGACATGTCCGGCGATGTCGGCGCTGCGGGCGTCGGAGGTGAAGCGCCGGATGCCCTGGGAGTCGAAGACGGTGAAAGTGGCGGTGGTGCCGGTCTGTTCCGGCGACGGCCACACCCAGGCCTCGTTCAGCTCCGCGAGTATCCAGCGACGCGCGTCGAAGGCCCGCAGCAGGTAAAGGTGGCCCGGCCCGTCACCGGGCCGCGCACCCAGCAGCACGGTGCCGCCGCCGGCGAGCGCATCGCGCTCGCGGGTGCTCAGCGTGAAGAACAGGGGGCCGGAGCGGAAGGCATAACCCGCGGCGGGCAGCAGCTCCGTGCGGTTGAACATCGGAACATTCTGTTGTGCCCCGGGCACGAGCTGCGCGCGCAGTGACAGCGCCGCGATGTCGATGCGTGCCTGGGCCAGCGCCGCGACCTGCACGGCGGCCTGCCGCAGCTGCTGCTGGTGCATGTCGCGGAAGTGGCGCTGCTGCTTGCCCGCCTGCAGCAACAGGCCCGCCGCGAGCACGGCAAGCCCGCACACAAGCGCCGCCCCGGCGAGGTGGCGTCCGATGCCACTGAACAATGCGACCGGAGGTCTGCGCATCGTTGAACGTCCTGCTCCACACCGAGGAATCCCAGCGGGGATTGGACAGTGCCCAAGGGCGCCGCGATGTGCTGCGCGTCACCAAACCGATCTTCAGGAGCGCTGGCGGTCGGCCGCTGTGAGCTGCAGCAGTCTTTCGCCGCCGTAATAATTGAAACCGCGCCGCTGCCGGCAGGGCGGCGGCCCGGCCCGGGTTCGGCCGCTGCCATCGGTCCCAGCAAGGGCACCCGATGCGCAGGGTGTCCTGCCAGGCGAACCTTCGCCCCATCCTCCCGCGACCTAGGATTGGAGGGCATCGACCTCGTAGTTCTTTGCCCAGGCGTTGAGCTCACCGGGAAGAATGCTCTTCACGAGGAAGAAGCGATCCCAAAACGGTGTTTCACGCAGCTTCTCGCAGAATAGCTGGTAGCTATGGTGATCCTTGGCTTCGATCATCCAGATATCCGTGGCTTCTGCGGTGTAGAACTCGACGTCGTACCACTTGAGCTGAACGCGTCCTTGGAACTCGTCAAGAATCGGCTGGAGAGTGGTCCGCGCGTGCTCGAGCCGCGTTGCGAAAGGAAAGCCCAGCCACTCCGGCGCGGTCTTCACCAGGAAGAAGACCGTGAGCGCGGAATGAAAGGAGGCCGGTTGCGATGTCATCGTCGTGTCCTTGCGTCTTCTGGAACTCGTATGATGCGAGCATTCACTCAGTTTTGAGTACTCGCATTCCGCCCATGACCGAACATGACGCCAATCAACGCGCCCGCCCGAGGAAACAGCCGCGGCAGGCACGCGCCCAGCAGACAGTGGGTGCCATCGTTGAAGCCACCGCTCGCATTTTGGAGAGTTACGGGCACGACGGCTTCACCACGAATGCTGTTGCCGAGCTGGCGGGTGTCAGCGTGGGCACGCTCTATCAATATTTCCCCAACAAGCAGGCGCTTCTGGGAGCCCTGATCTCGCGCGAAACCGCGCTCCTCCTCGAGGACGCGGAGCTGGCGCTGGCCGAAACCTCAGGACCAGCGGCGTTGAACCGGCTGATAGGCGCAGCGGTTAAACACCAGCTTCGCCGTCCGGCTTTGGCACGGCTGCTCGACTTCGAGGAAAGTCGCATGCCGTTCGACGCCGACCGGCAGCGGGTGCGGGGTCGCTTCCAGGCTATCCTCGCGAGCCTGCTCTCGCGACCGGACCTGCCGCAGCAATCTGACCCGGCTACGGTGACCGCGGATGTCGCGGCAATCATTCAAGGTGTGCTGGATGCAGCCGGAGAACGCGGAGAAACAGCCGCGGACGCGCTGCGGAAAAGGGTGCGCCGTGCTGCCATCGGCTATCTGAGAACCTCGCCATCGGCCGACTTCGAGACAAGTGCCGCGCATTGAATCTTGCCGGAGCCCGGAAAAGCCTTATCGTCGAGCGCCGGTGGCTTCAAGTCTCTGGTTGAACGCCGGTGGCGTCCTGCCGGCCTGTGGGCGCCGCGATGTGCTGCGCGTCACCAAACCGATCTTCAGGAGCGCTGGCGGCCGGCCGCTGTGAGCTGCAGCAGTCTTTCACCGCCGTAATAATTGAAACCGCGCCGCTGCGAACGCGCCGCCCCCAGCATGGCGGCGGCCAGATCCTCGCCCGAGATCCAGCGCCGCGCTGCCAGCGGGCCCCGCTGCAGTGGACCCAGGAAGGGCAGCAGCCCGATGCGCAGGGTTTCCTGCCACGGCGAATCCGCACGCAGGCCAACCACCACGGCGGGTTGCAGCACATCCACCGCCGCGAATTTCAGCGCGCGCAGTGCCGCCTCGAGTTCACCCTTCACGCGCAGGAATTCACGCGCGGCGGCGCTGTCGGCGCCAGCAGCGGAAACCACCACCAGGCGCGTGGCGCCGGCCGCCAGCGCGGCAGTGGCGAACCCCAGCACCAGTTGCAGGTCCGTGTGGCGCAGCGCCGCGGCACTGGCGCGCGGCCCACCCGCGGCGCCCAGGCAGCAGAAGGCATCGGTACAGCGCAGCCCCATCAGGCGTGGGCCGATCTCTTCCAGCGGCAGTACGCGGTTGGCGAGGCGGGTGTTATCGAGCGGCAGCGGGCGGCGCGACAGCGCATGCACGCGCGCATGGTCGCCCTGGCGCAGCAGCAGCCGCACCAGCGCGGCGCCGGTCAGGCCGCTGGATCCCGCCACCAGTGCCACGCGGGGCGCGGCTTGCGCTTGCACTGCCATGAGTGCGCGGATCCTCCCGCGGGCCGCGGCAGCCGGTCAAGGCGGGATACGCCGTGGCGGTCGCCGCGTCACATTCAACGCGGTACCCTGCCTGCCTCATGCGCTGGATACCGTTGCTGCTGGCCGTTTTCCTGCCCTGCCTGGTGCCGGCCGCGGATGCACCGGTGGACGAGCGTACGGCCGCCTACCAGCAGTTCCGCAGCAGCTTCGATGCCGGGGATTACGCCGCCGCGCTGCCGCTGGCCATGCGGGTGGTGGAGCTCACGGCAAGCAGCAGCGGCGCGGATGCACCCGAGCTCGGCAATCCGCTGAGCAACCTCGCCACCACCTACTACCGCCTGCACCAGTATGAGCCGGCGCTGGATACCTACCGGCGCGCACTCACGGTGCTGGACATGCAGGGCGATGCCACCGACACGCGGCTGCTGCGGCCACTGCATGGCATGGGCATGGTGCTGCGTGCGCTGGACCGCGGCCCGGATGCCATCGTGCCGCTGAAGCGCGCGGTGGACATCACGCGCAATCGCGAGGGCCTGCATGCAGCCAGCCAGTTGCCGATGCTGAACGCGCTGGTCGACAGCTACATCGAGGCTGGCCGTTTCGACGATGCCAGCCGCGAGCGGCAGTTCGCCTTCGGCATCGCCGAGACGCTGTATGGCCGCAGCGACATCCGCATGCTGTCCGCCATCGACGACCAGGCCCGCTGGAACGAACAGATGGGGCGCTACACCGCGGCGCGGCTGCTGCATGTCCGCGCGGTGGACATTGCCGATGCCGTCGAACCGGGCGGAGTGCAGAGCGTTGCCGCGCTGCGCGGCATCGCCCGCTGCTACCGCCTCGCCTATGTGTTCGGCGAGAACGCCGAGGCGGTGGGCGCCGCGACGCTGATGCCCTCGGCACTGGGCGAGCCGAACCTGACGCAGGTGATGGCGGCCCCTTCCAGCGAAGGCGAGCGCGCGCTGCGCCATGCGCTGAGCCTGTTGTCCGGCAAGCCTGGACAGACCGCGCTGCGCGGCCAGGTATTGCTCGACCTGGGCGACTGGTATTTCACCGATGGCAAGACGCAGCGCGCGGTTGCCGCATGGAGCGAATCCTGGAACGAGATGGTGCGCGCGGGCGACACCGGCCCACTGCAGCAACCGGCCGTGGTGGTATACCGGCCGCCCTCCATCGCGGTGTCGCGCCGGCTCGAGGATGAGGATGACCACAGCGTGCAGGAAGTGGAACTGCGGCTGGTGATCGGCAGCAATGGCGCCGTGCGCGAAGCCACTGTCGCCAATCCCGCGCCGGAGCGCGAAGCCGCTGAACGCGCCGTGATGGCGGCGGTGCGCCGCTCCGGCTGGCGGCCGGCATTCAGCAATGGCGCGCCGGTCGATGCCACCAACTTCGTGTTCCGCGAGCGCGTGTTCGTGAAGCGGCCAAAGCAGGGCGGCTGAGGTCAGCTGGCCGGCGCCACCGGATCGATCGGCACCGCTTCGACAATATCCACCGTGGCCGCGGCGCCATCCGCGTGGGTCACTGCCTCGCCCGCCTTCAGTCGCTGCGCCAGCGACTGACGTGGCCACTGCACCAGGAACTTGGCCGCCGCATCGCGCATGGCCGCATGGGTGGCCATTGTCAGCGAGCTGGCGGAGCCGCCGGCACTGCGGGCGCTGCCATAGCCGGTGAGAGTCAGCGAATCGATGGGTTCGCCGGCCGGGGACAGCACGCCGATGCGGTAGCGGACGGTCACGGCCCAGTACTCGGCGCTGGTCTCGCTGGCGGTGGCGAACGAATACTGCTCGATGTGTGGCTGGAAGATCACCTGCAGGCCAGGCGCTGCGCGTGCCGCGTCCAGGCTGCTGAACACGCGCAGGTCCTGGAACGAGGCGCCGAGCATGGCGCGGAACAGCTTGTCGTGTCCGCTGCCCAGCTCCACCTGCCAGTCATCGCCGGCGCGCGTCTCCGCATGCCGGAATGTGCGCAGCTCATCATCGAGCAGCAGGCCCGCATGCACGGGCATGGGCGCCAGCAGCGGCTGCGGCAGCGTGTAGTCCGGCCGCAGCTTCACCGGCCCGCAAGCCGCCAGCAGGCCGGCCAGCAGCATGGCCAGCATTGCCGCCAGCAGCCCCGCGCAGCGCCGGGGCCTCAACGCGAAACGCAGCGCGGAACGCCGAGCACTTCCATGAATGCGCGACATGGTTTCTCGTTGGTGATGCCGACGAAGGTGCCGTCGTTGCCGGCGGTCACGACGCGCATTAGCGCGGAAAACTGCACGTTTGTAAACGGCGCCATGCCGGCGCCCTCGGGAAACCCGATGGCATGGATGCGCGCACGCGGCCGCTTGCCATCGGCGGCGTTCAGGCGCGCGATGCTGTCGGCCGCGGCCTGCATGGATTCGCCGGTGAATTCATCGCCGATCACGTAGATGCTGATCCGCTGCCCCGGCGCGCGGAACAGCCGCAGCGCTTGTTCGATGCCCGGCACCGGGTTCGAGCGGCTGAACGGCGTCCAGTCCGGCAGCGTGCTGCGGATGCGATCACGCAGCGCGCTGGAATCGTTCAGCCACTGGCCGGGCCGCCCGCCGGCGAACATGAAGCGGCCCTGGTCGTTCATCACCTGCAGGCCCTTGACCTCGGGATAGATGTCCAGTGTCTCGCGCATGATCTGCACCGTGGATTCCCAGTGGTTCGCCACCATGCTGGCGGAGGTGTCGATCACGAACACCACGTATTCGCTGTCCACCGGGATGCCGGCCACCGAAGCAGCCAGTGGCGCGCTGCGCCGCGGCTGGCTCTGCAGGCGCTGCATCTCGGCGGTGAGTTCCTGGTAGGCCGCCACCAGCTCGGTCTCGACGATGTTGGTCACCGCGGCCTCGCTGCGGCTGGCGGCGAACTCGCCGCGCACTGTGGTGAGATCGCCCTGCGCGCGTGCCAGGCGCGTGCGTTCGGCGCGCAGCTCATCGACGCGTCCCTGCAGTTCACGGTTCAGCTGGTCGGTGTCACCGCGCAGCAGGTGCAGCTCTTCCTGCAGCCGCAGCAGCTGGCCATCCAGGGCCACCCGGGCGCGCTCGATCTGCACCGGCTGGTTCACCTCGGTCATCACCAGCAGCAGGATGATGGCGCCGAAGCCACAGCAGATGCAGTCGAGGAACGACATGCTGAACACTTCGGTCTCGCGCCGGCGCAGCTTCATGGCCAGTCCCGCGCCGGCATCAGGAAACTGCCGCCGGTTTCGCGCGCCATGGTCCAGAAGCGGTGCGGCGCGGGCAGATCGCCCTGCATCGGCAGCAGGATCACGTCGATGGGCACATTCGCCGGCAACGCCCGCCGCGCCTCGTCGAACAGGCGCGTGCGGGCCGCCACATTCACGTAATCGCGCAGCGGCCGATCCGCGCCCTGGGTGGGTAGGCCGTCGGTGAGCAGCACGACCTGGTCAGGGCGCGGCGACAAGGCGCGGATGGCAGACCAGGCGTTCAGCAGGCTGGTGCCGCCTTCAGGCGTCAGGCCGCGCAGGGTGTCGATGGCCTGGCGCAGCAGTTGCGGGTTGCCCGGGTCCAGCCACTGCGAGTCGGTGCCGCTGACCAGCGAGGCGGCGGCCGTGTTGAACGCCACCATCTGGAACTGGCTGCCGGCTGGAAACTGCGTCGACAGCCAGTCCGCGATATCCAGCGCCTGCCGCCACTGCGGCGCCGCGCGGCGCAGCGCCGGGGCCTGGTTGCGCAGCTTGATGATGGCGTCGAGCTCTTCGTCCATCATGCTGGCCGAACGATCCACCAGCACCAGTACCCGCTTGCCCTTCAGCCGGATGCCGGTGATGTACTGGCGGTTGCCGCTGCCGCGGAAGGCCCGCACGCGCTCGCCCTGCGGCGCGGCCTGCAGTGCGCCCGCCTGCAGCCGGCGCGCGCCCTCCTCCAGCTGCTTCAGGTCGGCCTTCAGGGCATTGATGTGTTCGCGCTGCGCCATGCTGGTGGCGCCGGCATTGAGCGCCGCGGAACGTGCACTGCCCACCTCGTCGGTGAGCTGGCGCGCCCGCGCCGCCGCCGCGGCGGTCTCGGCCTGTGTCTTCTGCAGCGTGTTGCGCAACACCACCAGGTTGCGCGTGCCTACCAGCACCTCTTCCTCCAGCCGGTTCACCTCGGCCTGCAGCTGGTCCGTCACCCGCATGCGCTTGATGCCGGATTGCCCCGCGATGATGGTGTAGAACAGCACCACCGCGCCAAAGCCGCAGCAGATGCAGTCGAGAAAGGACAGCGTGAACACATCGACGCGGCGGCGGCGCAGCATCGCTACACCGCACCGGGATGCAGGGCCACCAGCTGCAGCTCGATGCCTGGCTCACCCACGCGCAGCACGCTGCCGGCGGCCAGCAATGCACGGCCACGTACACGCATGCCATCCACGAAACTGCCGTGGGTGGAGTGGTCGATGACCTGCGCCCGCAGCCCGTCCTGCCGCAGGGTGCAGTGACGCCGTGACACACCGGCTGCCCCGGCCGGCAGCCGCAGCACGTGGGCACCATCCGGCTCGCGGCCAACGACCAGGCCCGGCGCGGAAATCGGCAGCACCTGCCCCTGGTACACCACATGCGTGGCCATCACCTGCGGCCCAGCGCCGGCCAGCAGCAGCGGTGACAGCTGCTGCTGCATTGGCGCGGCAAAACGCGGCAGCTGTGTCCGATAGGACACGGCGCCGGAGGCCGCGAGTGACCCCGGCGGCGGCAGCAGGCTGGCGGCGCGGGCGGCCAGATCGTCCGCGAAGCGCAGCGCACGGCTGAACCGGGCACTGGCCAGTGCCGCATCCATGCCGGGAATGTCCGGCAGTGCGGCGGGCACCAGCAGGGTGCAATCCTCGCTGGCGGCGGACAGTGCCTGCAGCGCAGCGGCCAGGGGCTGCAGTACACGCGCGGCGGCGGCGGCGAACTGGTCGCGCGTCAGGGTCAGTGACAGCCGCGCCGAGCCGGTATCCACCTCGCAGCTTGCCTGACCCTCATGCTGCGCCAGCGCGGCCAGTGCGGGCAGCTGCCCGCGCAGCTGCGCCTCGCGGCGCTGGTCATGCAGCGGATCGAAGCGGGTCTGCTGCACCAGGGTGGAGGCCGCGAGCTCCAGCCACGCCAGATGCAGCGCCTGCTCACCACCGGGCAATGGCACCTGCCGGCGCAGCGAGGCGGTGCTGTCGTCAACCGCCACCATGCTCACCGACAGCTGCTGGCGCGACAGGTCGAGCACTGCCAGCTGTGTCGAAAGGCCGGTGGCGGCCGCCAGCAACGCGGCGCGATCGACGAAGCCCTGCACGACATGACCTGCAGCGCGCAGGGTGCCCAGCACTTCACCCAGGGCCAGTGTCGGCGGCGGCGGTGCGAGCGCCACCCACAATGGTCCGTGCGCGGCTCCGGCCGGCGGATCGATGCGTTCGCCGTCGCGGGCGAACAGCAATGCGCCATCGCGAAGTTCTGCGCCCAGCATGCGCTTCAGATATCCACGGGAAAGCTGAGATTGTTGTCCGCCGAGACGCGCTCTTCGGCGGCGTCCGCGTCGCTGGCGCGCGTGGGTACCACCACCTCGGCTGGCGCAGGTTGCTCCTGGCCCGCCACGTCGCCGGCGAAGAACGGCGCGCACAGCAGCGGCAGCGCCGCCAATGCCAGCAGCCATTGCCTGCGCTTCATGGCAGCTCCTGCGCATAACGCGCCACACGGAAACCGGTGTGGTCGTTGGGCGCACTGGCGCGATCGCGCCACGCCAGCCGCAGCTCGGCGATGGTGGCGGTGCGCCAGCTGGCGCCGCGCACCGCATGCGGGCCATCGCTGCTGGCGCCCTGTGGATCGGTCACGTCAGCGCCTTCCGGCAGCGACACATATACGTCATGCACCCATTCCGACACATTGCCGCCCATGTCGTGAAACCCCATGGGGGTGCGCGCATAGCTGCCGACGGGCGCGACGACGGCATGCTCATCGCGGTAATCCGGCAGCGTGCTGGCCAGATTCGCGGCCTGCGGCGGCGGCGGCAGGCTGTCGCCCCAGGCATAGCGCTGCCAGCGCAGGCCATCGACATACCGTGCCGCGTACTCCCATTCCGCTTCGGTGGGCAGGCGGTAGCCCTGGTTCAACGGCATCACGAACTGCCAGCGCGCGTCGCGCCGCTCGTAGGCGGCCGGCAGGTTCTCCCGCAGTGACAGCCAGTTGCAGAACTCCACCGCATCATTCCAGCTGACATTGGTGACCGCCTGCGGATCCAGGTCCAGCGACTTGTCCAATGCGAGACCGGCCACATGGCCGGCGCGGAAGGCACGGAACTGCGCATTGGTGACCTCGGTCTCGGCGAGATAGAAGGCGCGGCCCAAGGTCACCTCGCGTCGGGTTTCGTTGGCGCGGCGCCCCTGCTCGCGGCGCTCGCTGCCCTGCAGATAGTGGCCGGCCGGCAGCAGTATCAACGCTCCCAGCACTTCGCTGCGCAAGCGCGCCGCTGGTGGCGGGGGCGGGGGCGCCACGGGCGCTGCGGGGCCTGGGGGTTGCGCATCCGTCTGCGCCGCGGCCACGGCCGGCGCGGCCGGCGGCGCGGACAGGTCGACACGCCCGAGGTCCAGCGTCTGCCCGGCCAGGATGGCGACCGGGCTGCTCCACGCCCGGCGCCCCGGCGCCGCGATGTGCAACTGGCGCAGCCCTGCCTGCAGTTCCAGACGCTGCGGGCCCTGCCCGAAACTCTCGCCATCCACGCTGATGCGGGCATTGGCCGGCAGTGCATCCACCACCAGCCAGCCCGTGGCGGACTGCAGCTGCACCGCCAGCTGCTGCGGCTTGCCCTCGCCCTCGATGGTGAGCTGCGCCGTGTAATCCACATGGCGCGGCGCGCGCACGACGAGCTCATGCGGGCCTGCTTCGATCTGCACTGCGCCAGGCAGTTCGCCGGCCGGCCTGCCATCCACCAGCAGCTGCGCTGCGATGCCGCCGGTGTCCACGGTGAGCAGGCCGGGCAACTTCCCCAGCGCCACCTGCAGCGGTGCGGCACCGGCCAGCGCCCGACTCACCTGCAAGGTGAGCCGCTGCTCGCGATAGCCGGCATGGGTGAAGGTGAGCACGCGGCGTCCGGGCAGCACGAACAATCGTTCGCCCACCTGCCATTCCAGCCAGCTGCCGCCGTGCACCTGCGTGCCCGCCGGATGCAGCCGCAGTGGCACGGGCACCAGCGCGATCATCAGCGCTGCCGGCAGCAGCAGTGCCGCAGCGGCGGCGACTAGCCACGGGCGCGGGCGGCGCCTCGGCAGGTTGCCCGCTGGAACGCCGCCGGCCGGCACACCGGTGGCGAAGATCTCGCGCACACCAGCCAGCACTTCCTCACCCGGCAGGGCGTCACGCCGCAGTGGCGCAACCGTGGCATTGCCGGCCAGGTGCGCCACTTCGATCAGCCCCGCATCGGGGTGCACGATGAGCTGCGCGTGGCCGGTGCCGATCACGTCACCGGCATCGAGCACGGTGTCCGCAGACCAGTTCTGGCCGTTGAGCGTGAGGCTCGCGCTGCTGGCCGGCCGCGCCAGCCACTGGCGGCCGCGGGATTCGATGGACAGCGCGATGCCATCGAGCCCGGGCAACAGCACCGCTGCGGGCGCGGCGCCGAATGTCAGCGGCAGCGCGGCGCGCCGCTCGCCCAGCGGCTCCCTGATGCGCACTGCGGACATCAGATGGGTTCCGTGCAGCGCACGGACAGTTGCGCTCCCTGCTGGCCCGGCGCAATGGTGAGTTCATAGCGCACATCGCGAAAGCCGTCGCGCGTGCCGGTGACTGTGTACTGCCCCGGCGCGAGCTGCAGCTCGCGCCACAGGAAGCTGCCCAGGTCGCCCGCGGGCGCGATGTGCACCTGCGTGCTGTCATCGGAAATGATCGCCACCGGCACCTGCACGGTCAGCGCCTGCAATGCCGCGCGCAGCCGCTGCAGTTGTTGCTGCAACCGCGGCGAGCCGCTGCTGCTTGCTTCGCCCCGTGCTGCTGCCTGTTCCGCGGCACGCCTGACGGCGGCGGCCGTGAGCCGCTCAGGGCGCGCCAGGTAATCGTCCAGCTCATGGTCAAGCTGCGCGCGGCGCTCGCTGCGCAGCAGCCCATCCTGCGCAAACTGCAGTGTTTCACTGCGGGCGCTGGCACCCCGATAGTGCGCCACCGCCTCGTCCCAGCGCTCGGCGGCTTCCAGCGCCACGCCTGTAGCCAGGTCCGCCGTGTTGCGTTCGTTCTCCAGTACCTCGGCGACGCGCCGCTGGCCTTCGACGACGCGCGGATCCTGTGGCGCCGCATCGGCGGCCTGGCCATAAGCCGATTGCGCCGCCGCCACGCGCCCCTCGCGCAAGGCATCGGCGCCGGTGGCCAGCAGGTCTTCCACACGCTGCTGCTGCACGCGTTCGCGCACGCGCGCCAGCGCCGCCGCCGCGGGCGTGAAATCCGCGCGCTGCGCCAGCACCGTCTGGTAGCGCGCCTGCGCCGCGGTGAGCTCTCCCTGCATTTCTAGTTTCATGCCGGCGGCAAAGCCTTCGAGCAGGGATTCCAGGCGCGCCGTTGCCGCGAGGCCCGCCTGTGCTTCGGTCGAGTCACTGTGCACTGCCAGCGCCTGCTGGAAGGAAGCCCGGGCCAGCGCCGGCTGGTAGGCAGCCAGTGCCTGGTTGCCGGTGCGCAATTGCGCCGCGAGTTGCTGCGCCTGGTCATCGGCCGCCGGTGCGGCTATCGCAGGCGCAGGGGCTCCATCTATCACGGCATCGGCGACGCTGCGGATGGGCTCGCCGGCCGGCGTCTGCATGGCCACCGCACCGGGCCGCGGCGGCGGCAACCACAACAAGGTCGTGATGCCGGCGATGCTGGTGGCGCCCAGCACCCAGTAACCGAGCGCGGAACGGCGTGCCGCGCGCGGCTTCACAGGCACCGCTGGCGGCAGCGGCTCGATGGCCACTCCCGGGTCGGGGGACAGCCGGGCCTCGGCCAGGCAGGATTCAAAGATGCGCATCACCTCGCCCAGATCGGGCCGCGCCTGCGTGTCGCGCGCCAGCATCCGCTGCACCAGGGCCAGCAACACAGGTGGCGCGGCATGCACCGGCACCGGCGGCGCTGGTTCCTGCACCTGCACGCGCTGCGCATCGAACTGCGGATAGAACGGCGGGTAGCGCGTCAGCAGTTCGTACGCCAGCGCTCCCAGACCATAGACATCATCAGCCGTGGTCGCGGGTTCATCACGCAGCTGCTGCGGGCTGGCGGAGAACGGCGAGCCGGCCGCCATGGCCTCGCAGCTGCCGGTACGGGCTGAAGTGCCGAAGTCCGAGACCCGCAGCGCGCCCAGTTCATCGAACAGCACGTTGCCGGGCTTGATGTCCCGGTGCACCACGCCGCGCGAGTGCGCGTGTTCCAGCACGCGCGCCACTTCCAGCAGCACCGGCAGCAGCTGTTGCCACGGCGCGCCCCGCAGCGTGGCGGCATCGCCGCCCGCGGCGTAATCCATCGGCAGGAACACCAGCGCACCATCGCGCTGGGGATCGGCGACGCGCAGCACGCCGGGGTGATCCAGGCGCTGTGCCATCTGCGCCTCATGGCGCAGCACGGGCAGCGCCTGCTCGGGACTGCAGCTGCGCAGGTGCAGGAATTTCAGCGCAACGCGCCGCTCCTGCTGCACATCGAGCGCGGCCCACACCTCGGCATGACCACCGTCGCCCAGGCGCTCCTGCAGCAGGTAGCGTTGCGCCAGCAGCCGGCCTGGTTGCAGGTGGCTGCCGCCATGGCTGGGGACGGCGGGCCGCTGCTCCTCAGGGCTCGCCATGCGCCGGCACTGCCTCGGGAGCCTGATATTCGCGCAGCAGGGAGCGCCACTCGCGGTACTGCTCTTCGGCGGTACCGGTCAGGCGCAGGCTGCGCCCCTCTACCTCGACCACCTGCGTGCCCACATCGGCCTGAAAGGAGCGCGCCAGCTCACCGAAGGCCTGGGCATGCGTGCGCGCGTCGGCATAGCGCTTGAGTCCGGACAGGAAGGCAGCAACGCCACCCGCGGCGCCCGCGTAGCGCGCGGCGCTGGCCAGATTGCAGGAGGTGTTGCTGGAGCAGCTGCCGGGCGCCAGGATGCTGGCCACCACCGCGGCGGCGCCGAGCACCGTGCGCGTGCGGCCGCTGGCCCGGGCGCGATCCTCCTTGTCGATTTCCTCGTAGGAGGTCTGGCGGAATTCGCCATAGGGCTGCTGCATCTGTTCGCTGAAGCCGGTGTAGTAACCATCCAGCGTGTCGATCACCGCCGTGTCGCGGTCGCGGATGCGCTGCACGCGCGCCGCCACCGGATCGGTGGTGGCCGGCAGCCGCACCACGCGCGTCAACTTCGGCTTGCCGCGGGCATCTTGCTGCAGGTAGCCGGAGAATGCCGCTGGCGCCAGATCCGCGGCGAACGACAGTTCAGTCACCTGGCGCAGTTCGCGCAGCGCACCGGCATCGAGCTTCGCGCGTGCCGCGAGCAGGTCGTTGGCGATGCTTGCGTACAGGTTCTGGAAGGGATCGCGCGCCTTCAGCGATGCTTCGGTCTTGTAGCTGCCGAGGTCTGCTTCGGCCGTGTAGCGCTTCGCCTCGAGCCAGCTGCGTCCTGCCGCATCGCGCGCCGTCACCTCCAGCACCAGGCGCTTGCCGGTGGATTCGATGATGCGGCCACTGACCGCCACATCGACGAACTGCACGTTCTCGGGCGCCACCCGCACAGCGCCCCATTGCGCGCTGCTTTCCAGCGTATTGCGCAGCATCACCGCGAAATAGCGCGCCTCGGCCTTGCGCATCTCCGGGTAGATGCGTTTCTTGGCCAGTGCTTCCTCATCGGAGGCGAGCTCCGCGGGCACGCCTGGATCAAAGGCGCGCACCACCACATCCAGCCGCTGCTCGGCGGGGATTTCCTGCACTGCCTGTCGCGCCTCGACCCGCGCCTGCGGGCGCGTCTCCTGCACCACGCACCCACTGGCAAGGGTCAGTACCGTCAACGCGCCGGCTGCGCGCGCCACGCGCATCAGCACCCGCAGCAGCGCCGCGCCGCTCATCCGCGGCCCCGCGTGTTTTCCTTGTAATCCCGATATTCCTTCCACAGCTTGTCCTTCAGCTCTGGATCGGTTTCGGCTTCCGCCGCCCGGCGCAGGCGGCGCGCCACGATGTCATCGTCCTCACCGGACGGGATGGGTTGCGCGGCCACGCCGCCGCCACCCTGCTGGCTCGCCGCGCCCTTCTGCTGCGCGCCATCCGAGCGCAGGTCGCCGCTGCGGTCGCGCTGGATTTCATCGCCACTGCGCCCAGTGGTGCCATCGCCCGAGGCGGCCGGGTTGCCGCCCCCGCGGGATGCCGCGCGCGCATCCCGCTCGCCAGCGGCGCGCTGTTGCTCACGCTGCAGCTCGGCGTCGAAACGGCCCAGCGAGGCATCCAGTTGTCCGTCGATGGCGGCGCGGCGTTCGGCGGGCGTCTGCGCCGGAGCGACGGCCTGGCCGCCGGCTGGGTCTTTGGCCTGGCCGCCGGGGTCTTTGGCCTGGTCGCTGGTCTGGCCGCCGCCCGCGTTGCCGGCAACCCCCGCGCCGCTGCCACTGCGCTGCGCGCCGGTGTTGCCGCTATCGGGATTTTCCTCGCGTGGCGCCCTGGTGCCGGAACCCGTGCTGGAAGAGCCGCCGGCGGTGGCGCCGCCACTGGGTGCCGGCTTGCCCGCGCTGCCGCCACTGCTGCTGGTGGCGCAACCGGCAAGCGCCATCACCACTACCAGTGCACCGGCCGCAAGGCGCTTCACCGGCGTGCCCCCCGCTCGGTGCCCACCAGGAAGTGGCGCAGCTGGTCACCCATGCGCGAACAGGCCGCTCCCTGCACGCGCGCAATGAACGGCAGCGGCACGATGGCGCCGACAATGGCCGAGGTGCCGGTGACATTGGTGCCGACCGAACCCATCGACTTCGCCTGCTTGATGTCCCAGACAGTGGCCTCGTAGGCCGATTCCTTTTCCCACCAGCCGAAGCCGATGCAGCCGGCAGCGCCCGGCGCGGCGCCGCAGGCAAGGCTGCCGCCGCTGTCGGTGCGCCGCGTGCCGCCGTCCAGCCACACGATGTACCGCACGCCGGACGCGGCCACCTGCTCGCTGACCCCGGGCTGCGCCAGCACACTCGCCAGGCCCTCCGCGCGGGTGGGCACCGTGCCCGGTTCGAACCACGGGAACAGGCGGTCGGCAAAGGCTTCATTGGGATGTACGGCGATGGATTTGTCGCTGCCGGCGATGCGCTGGCTGACGCAGTCGAGGAACGGACCCTCGGCCCCGGCGCCCTCGATCTGTGGCTTGGCCAGCACCACCACTGATTCACCCCTGGCTATGGCGGTGCCGGATTCACGCGATTCGTCCACACGTGCGCGCATGCAGCCGGCAAGCAGCAGCGGCACCAGCAGCGCGACCAGGGTCAGCGGGATTCTGGCTTTCATGCGTCGACAGGATTCTACGCCGAACACGGCCGGTTGGATTCCCGGCCCGGGCAGGTCCGCAAGGGTCAGGGCGCGGGCGGGCCGTCTTCTGGCGGGGTGCCGCGCTTCTTGCCGAAATGATCCTTGATCTCCACGCCCTTGGCTTTCAAGCGGTGCAGCCAGACGCGGGGCCGTTCGAACTCCAGGCTCAGGATGCCGAGGCCGAGCACGATGGTGACAATGCCCGGGCCGGGCAGCACCAGCATGGCCGCGCCCGCCGCGATCACCACCCCGCCGCCGATGGCGATGCCGATGCGCCGCCCAAGCCTGAGCAACCTGTGCCGCATCGCGGCGTCAATGGCCCAGGAAGGTGCGGTAGGCGGGGTTGGTGGTCTCCTCGACATACGGATAGTGCAGGTCGGTGAGGTGCAGGCGCAGCTCGTCGCGCTCGGCGGGCGGCACCTGGATACCGGCCAGCACGCGGCCGTAATCCGAACCATGGTTGCGGTAGTGGAACAGGCTGATGTTCCAGCGCGAACCCACTGCAGTGAGGAAGCGCAGCAGCGCGCCCGGCCGCTCCGGAAATTCGAAGCGGAACAGGCATTCGTCGGCAAGGCCGGCCGACTGCCCGCCGATCATGTAGCGCACATGCAGCTTGGCCATCTCGTTGTCGGTCATGTCGATCACGGGATAGCCCGCCTCGCCCAGTGACTTCAGCACCTCGGCACGCTCCGGTGCGCCGCGGGTGAGATTCAGGCCGACGAAGATCTGCGCGCGTTCCTTGCCCTGCTCGCGGTAATTGAATTCGGTGATGTTGCGCTCGCCCAGATGGCGGCAGAACGCGAGGAAGCTGCCGGGTTGCTCCGGCAGCTCCACCGCCAGCAGCGCTTCGCGGCCGGCGCCGGTCTCCGCGCGTTCTGCGATGTAGCGCAGGCGGTCGAAATTCACATTGGCGCCGCAGTTGATGGCGACGAAGCGCTTGCCCTGCACCTTCTCGCGCGCCACGTACTTCTTCAGCCCGGCAATGGACAGCGCACCGGCCGGCTCCGGCACCACGCGCGTGTCTTCGAAAGTATCTTGGATGGCGGCGCACATTTCGTCGGTGGTGACCAGCACGATCTCGTCCACGTATTTGCGCGCCAGGTTGAACGTCTCTTCGCCGACGCGCTTCACCGCGACCGCATCGGCAAAGGTGCCGACGCGATCGAGTGTCACGCGCTTGCCCGCACGCAGCGAGTCATGCATAGAGGCGGCATCTTCAGGTTCCACGCCGATGATCTTGGTGCGCGGCGACAGCGACTTCACATAGGCGGCGATGCCGCCGATGAGTCCGCCGCCTCCTACGGCAACGAATATGGCATCGATGTCACCGGGCGCTTGGCGCAGGATCTCCATCCCCACGGTGCCCTGCCCCGCAATCACGTCCGGATCGTCGAAGGGATGCACGAACACCAGCTGCCGCTCGGCCGCGAGCTTCATGGCATGTTCATAGGCGGCATCGAAGACATCGCCATGCAGCACCACTTCGCCGCCCATCGCCGCGACGGCCTGCACCTTGATGGCCGGAGCGGTGACCGGCATCACGATCACCGCGGGAATGCCGCGCTTCTGCGCCGCCAGCGCCACGCCCTGCGCGTGGTTGCCCGCCGATGCGCAGATCACGCCACGGCTGGCTACCGTCTGCGAGAGATTGGCAATCTTGTTGTAGGCGCCGCGCAGCTTGAACGAGAAGACCGGCTGCAGATCCTCGCGCTTGAGCAGCACTTCATTGCCCACGCGCCCCGACAGCCGGGGCAGCGGATCAAGCGGAGACTCGATGGCTACATCGTAGACGCGGGCCTTGAGGATGCGCTCGACATAAGGATCCATCATGAACGTTGCTGATACCTGAACTCGGTCCTGCCTATGGTCACTGCATCGCCGTCATGCAGGATCTGCCGACCAACGCGCCGTCCGTTCACCAGCACGCCATTGGTGCTGTTGAGATCTTCAACGATACAGTGATCGGAGTTCGATAACAGGACGGCGTGGTGCCGGCTGACATGCACGGTATCGACCTGGATGTCGTTGTCGGGTGTCCTGCCGATGCTGGTGCGCCGGCTGAGCGGATACACCACATCGGCGCCGCCCTCCTGCCGCACCAGCACGCGCTTGAGGCTCTCCGCTGGCGCTGCCACCGCGGCACCACGCTGGCCGGCATCCTCGCGGCCCAGCCGTTCGATGTTCTGGTGGAGCTTGTCGAACAGTGCGGCGCTGGCGCGCGCTTCGGTCTCGAGGCGGCGGATCCGCTCCGCCGCGATCACGCCCGCATCCTCCGCCTCGCCCAGCCGCGCCTGGACCGTGGCCAGCTCCGCTTCCAGGGTGTCGATGCGCGCCTTGCGTTCGGCGTCCACGGCAACGCTGTGGCGCGCCGCATCCTCCAGCTCGCGCAGTTCGGCCAGCTGTGCCTTGAGCGTTGCCAGTTCGGCATCGCGGGCAGCCAGGCTCGCCGCGGCCTCGCTCTCACGCGCTGCCAGCCGCTCGGCGGCGACGCGCAGCTCTTCCGCGCTCAGCCCACGCTCGCGCAGCAACTGGTCCGCGCGCTCGGCCAGCTGCTTGTGCAGGGCCGTCTCGCGCTCGGTGTGCTGGCTGCGTGCCTGTGCCAGTTCGGTTTCCAGCGATTCGGTGCGGTCACGGGCCGCCTTCATGTCGGCATCGAGCAGGTCCAGCCGGCCCTGCATCGCCACCTTCTCGCTGGCGAACTGGCTCTCGGCATCGTGCAACGCGCTTTCCACTTCGGTGAGCATGGAGGTGCTCACCGCCCGGAAGCCCTGCCAGCTGGAGAGCGCCTCGAATTGCTGCTCACCGCGGCGGCGCAGTTCGATCAGCTCGCTCTGCAGGTTCTGCTGGGTGATGCCGGCCTGCTCGGCATTCTTCTGGGATTGCTCCAGCGCCGTGCGCTGCTGCTGCAGCTGCGCACGCGCGCTGCCCAGTTCGTCGCGCAACCCGCCGAGCTCGGTGCTCAGTTCACTCTGGCGCCTGGCAGCGGCGGCCTGCTCGCGCGTCTGCTCCTCGCTGCGGTTGACCAGCTGCTGCTGCAGCACGCTTTCGCGCTCGGCCAGCTCGCGCCGGGCGCCGGCAAGCTGTGCTTCAAGGGTGGAGCTGCGGCCATTGGCGGCGGCCAGTTCCGCTTCCAGCGCCTGCACACGCTCGGTATTGCGCTGCAGCCGTTGCTCCACCTCACGCAGGATGTCCGGCAGCTCGCCCGTGCCATCCGGAGCGACCGGGATCGAGAACACATCGGTGGCGCCCGCCTCGTCATCCGGCAGCGCGGGCAGCCGGGCGGAAGTCGCCGTCGAGAAATCGATCAGCGGCAATTCTGCCGTCGCTTCCAGGTCGACTTCGACGGGGGGCGACGAGCGGGTGCGGATGGCCATGACAGTCACCGTGAACGCTGGATACCAGGATGGGCCAGTCTAGCCGCTAGCCCCGCCACTGAACTGTGAAACGGGGCGGATTATGTCGGGCCCGCAAGGAGCTCCACCACACGTCCCGGCAGTGTGGCGGCGTCCCCGCCCGCCACCACCGTCACCTTCGGCCCGGCCCGGGTGGCTGCCGGCGCGTCCAGCAGCAGCACGCGCCGCACTGCCGCGTCCCGCTCCTCCAGCAGCTGCAGCGCTGCGGCGCAGCCGGTGCCGCGGGCCACCAGGTCGAAGCTGCGGATACGCATGGAATCCACGAAATCGGCCACGGCATGCACCGCGGCAGTCGTGGCCGCGACGCCCGGGGCCGGATCCGATTCGCCGGTACCCGGCACGTCGAGGGCATACACCGAACGCGCATACCCCAGTGCCAGCAGCAATGGCGCGAACACGCGCCCGGATTCGCCGGCGCCCGGCACGCACAGCACGGAGGTGAGCTCGTCAAAACCGCCGCCCGCCGGGATGGCGTTGTGGATGTGCAGCTGCCCATAACGGCAGTCGTAATAGGCGCGGCGCAGCCGCGGCGCCGCAGGTTCCTGGGTTCGGGTCGGACGTGCCACCGCAGACTGCCTGTAGGCCTAGAACATCTCGGAGGCGTCGGGCTTCGCCACCGGCGCCGTCGCGCGCGCCTTGATGAAGTCGCCGGTGATCATGCTGTCGTACCCCTGGCCTGGCGGCACCATCGGGAACACGCCCGCATCCGGATCGATCATCACTTCGAGGAAGGCCGGGCCATCGAAGGCCAGCCACTCCGCCACCACGCGCGGCACATCGGCCTTGCTCGCCAGACGCACCGCATAGCGGAAGCCATCGGCCTGCGCGGCCTTGACGAAATCCTTGGTATGCAGCGATTTGTCGGAGGAGGCCATGCGTCCGCCGAAGAACAGCTTCTGCCACTGCCGCACCATGCCGTCGCCGATGTTGTTCAGCACGCACACCTTGACCGGCAGGTTGTAGGTGGTGGCAGTTTCCATCTCGCCCATGTTCATGCGGATGCTGGCGTCGCCATCGATGTCGATGACCAGGCGATCCGGATTGGCCACCTGCGCGCCCAGCGCGGCCGGCAGGCCGAAACCCATGGTGCCCATGCTGCCGGAGGTGAGCCACTGGCGCGGCTCGCGGAAGTCGAAATACTGCGCGGCCCACATCTGGTGCTGGCCCACGCCGGTCGAGACAATCGCCTCGCCCTGCGTGATGCGGTTGATCTCCTCCAGCACGTAATAGGGCTGGATGAGCTCGCTGCCGCGGTCGAACTGCATGGCGTGCTCGCGCTTCAGTTGCGCCAGGTGCGCATGCCAGGCGGTCAGATCAGCCTTGTGCGCCAGGTTGCGGGCGCGCCCCAGCAGGCTGCGCAGGGAATCCTTCAGGTCGCCGACATGGTGCCAGGCCACCTGCTTGACCTTGTTGATCTCGGCCGCGTCGATGTCGAACTGCGCAATGGCGCGCGCCTGCGGCGCGAACTTGGCCGGGTTGCCGGCCACGCGGTCATCAAAGCGCGCGCCCAGCGTGATGACGAAATCGGCGTCTTCCATCGCATAGTTGGCGAAGGCCGTGCCATGCATGCCCAGCATGCGCATGGCCAGCGGCTCGTAGGTATCCACCGCGCCGATGCCCATCAGCGTGGTGACCACCGGTATGCCCAGCAGGCCGGCGAATTCACGCAGCTCATTGGCGGCATTGGCGAGCACCACGCCACCACCGGCGTAGATGACCGGGCGCCTGGACTTGCCCAGCAGCGCGAAGAAGGAATCCAGCTGCGCATCGGAGACGCGGCGCGCATTCAGCTCGCGCACGCGCTTCTGGTACACGCCGATGGAGGCGGCCGTGCCCTTGCCCTGGAAGATGCCCTCCCAGTTCTGTACATCCTTCGGAATGTCGACCACCACCGGGCCCGGCCGGCCGGTGCGCGCCAGCTCGAAGGCCGCACGGATGATGCCCTCCAGCTTCTCGGGCTCGGTGACCAGGAACACGTGCTTGGCCACGGCGCCCATGATCGAGGCAATGGGCGCCTCCTGGAAGGCGTCCGAACCGATGGCGGCGCGCGGCACCTGGCCGCAGATGACCACCAGCGGGATGGAATCGGCCATGCAGTCGCGCACCGGCGTGACCATGTTGGTGGCGCCCGGGCCGGAGGTGACTAGCGCCACGCCCACGCGCCCGGTGGAGCGGGAGTAACCCGCGGCCATGAAGCCGGCGGCCTGCTCGTTGGCCGGGACGATCAGCGGCAGCTGGCGCCGGCCGGAGCCCGCCTGCGCGGCGTTGTAGACGAACACCGCATCATAGATGGGCAGCACGGCGCCGCCGCTGTAGCCGAAAATGGCGGACACGCCCTCATCCGCAATGGCCTGTACCACCATCGCGGCGCCGGACATCTGCTTGCCTGCGAGGGGGTGTTCGGCCGTTGGAATGGCCAGTTTCACGGTGTCGTTCATGGCCCGGGGAGGGTAGCATGAGCTAACTATGCGTCACATCATCGGAATCCTGCTGCAGAACGAATCCGGCGCCCTCTCACGGGTGGCGGGGCTGTTCTCCAGCCGCGGCTACAACATCGAATCCCTGTCGGTTTCCGCCACGGATGACCCCGCCCTGTCCCGCCTCACCCTGGTCACCACCGGCTCGGAGTCCGTGGTACAGCAGATCGTCAACCAGCTGAACAAGCTGATCGACGTGGTGGCGGTGGATGACATGACCAGCGACGAGCATGTGGAGCGCGAGCTGGCGCTGTTCAAGCTGCGGGTACGCGGCGCCCAGAAAGAGGCTGTGCGCGCGCTGGTGGAGCAGGCGGGCGGTCGCCTGCTGCTGGACCGGGATTGCTACATCGTGGAGCTCACCTCCAGCGAGGCGGCGATCAGCGAGCTGGCCCGGGCGCTGGCTGGCCAGGCCGAACTGCTGGAGATCGTGCGCAGTGGTGCGCTGGCACTGAACAGCCAGGAGCGCATCCTGCACGTGGTCGAGAGCTGAGACGAACAAGGCCTGCCCACTTGCGCGGACAGGCCCCGTAAAACCAGCACCCGCCTGAAACTCAGGCCGGCACGGGCAGAACCTTAGAGTGCGGAGTTATCCGTCTCGCCGGTGCGGATGCGGATGACACGGTCGATCTCGGTTACAAAGATCTTGCCGTCGCCAACCTTGCCGGTCTTGGCGGCTTTCAGCACCGCCTCGATGACCTGATCGACCAGTTCGCTGCGCACAGCGACTTCGATGCGGGTCTTGGGAACGAAATCCACCACGTATTCCGCACCACGGTACAGCTCGGTGTGGCCGCGCTGGCGACCGAACCCCTTCACTTCCGTAACCGTCATGCCGGACACACCAATTTCCGACAACGCGGCACGAACGTCGTCCAGTTTGAAGGGCTTGATAATTGCAGTAACCAGTTTCATGCGAGACTCCCGCCTCCGTTTATTCTCAGATCGCGATTCAGAGCGGTTCAAAGACTGAATTTCAGTTTGCACCTTTCGTGCCACGCCCACCAGAGCGTGAACCGCGTCACGCCGCCGCCGTGGGCTCCGGATTCCACCGTTGTTGCACCAATTTAGAGCGTGTGAATCTGGGCCGCGCTCGATGGTGGTGCGCCAGCAGGGTTACCGCTCGGCGCGGCTGAACCAGTCGTCCAGGTAGGCCTCGAAAGTGCCCGTCTGCGCCGCCTCGATGGCCAGCTGCTTCGCGTGCGACTCGGCGGCTTCGGCGGCGAATTCCGCCATGCGCCCCTCATTGGGCGCAGGCAGCGACAGCATGTATTCCTTGTGCAGGCGCGACATGCGCAGCGCCAGTTCGAAGAAGCTGTCGCCGGTGCTGGTGAGTTCGCGCAGCAGGCGCGCCGAAGGCGTGCGCTCCACATCGCGCACCTTCTCCTGCTGCGAACGCAGCGCCTTCGCATAAGGCCTGGCCGCGTCACCCTCATCCAGCAGCTCGCAGATGCCGGCCATGCTGTCCAGGATCTCATCCGCCCAGGTGGCCAGCGGCAGCTGCCGTCCGTCGCGCTCGAGGTTCAGGCCGGGTTCGCGGCCGCGGCGCGCCACCTTCAGGAAATTGTCGTCGATGGCCTCCTGCTCGCTGCTGCCGATGGGCTGGCTGGTCTTCAGCACGCACAGCGCCGCGAAGGCTTCCAGGAAGCGCAGCTTGGTCTGGTTCACGCCAACCGGATCGAAGGCCGAGACATCCAGCGCGCGCATCTCGATGTACTCGACGCCGCCCCGGCGCAGTGCCGTGGCCGGGCTCTCGCCTACGCGCGCCACGCGCTTGGGCCGGATGGGGCTGTAGAACTCATTCTCGATCTGCAGCACATTGGTGTTGAGCTGCAGCCAGGTATCACCCCGCTTCACGCCGAGCTTTGCATAGGCGGCATGCGGCGTGCGCGTGGCATGGCGCAGGTCGCGCAGGTATTCATCCAGGCTGTTGAGCGAAACATCCACGCCCGCCTGGTTGCGGTTGCGGTAGCCCACGTCGCTCATGCGCAGCGAGGTCGCATGCGGACCATAGGCGGTCAGTGCATCGAGCTTCTCCAGGCCCGCGGTCGAACCACCAAGGAAATCGCGGCCCACCGCCGGCGAAGTGCCGAACAGGTACAGCACGATCCAGCCCAGCCGCCGGTAGTTGCGCACCAGGTCGAAGTAGCCGGCGGAGCGGAAGGCGGTGGTCACTGCCTGCTGTGTGCGCAGGCTGGCGTATACCTCCCAGAATTTCGCCGGGAAGGAGTAGTTGTAATGAACCCCTGCGATCGCCTGCATCTGCGCGCCATAGCGGTTGCGCAGTCCTTCCCGGTACACCGACTTCATGCGGCCGATGTGCGAGTTGCCGAAGCGCGCCGTCGGCACGTCGGCATCGCCCCTGAGCGCGCAGGGCATGGAGGTGCTCCACAGCAGTTCATCGCCCAGGTGCCGGTACACGAACTGGTGCAGGTCGCACAGGTAGGTCAGCAGTTCCCAGCTCTGCGTGAAGGCCGGGGTGACCAGCTCGATCAGGGATTCGGAGAAATCCGTGGTGACATGTTCGCTGGTCAGCGCGGAGCCCAGCGCCGCCGGATGCGGGGTGTGGGCGATGCTGCCATCGGGGTTGACGCGCAGGCTCTCGCGCTCGACCCCTTTCAAACCGCCTTGCAGCAGGCCCGGCTCACGGGCGTTGACCAGGGCGCTCAGGCGCCTTTCGAAGGTGGTGTCGATGGCGCGCCCCATGAAGCCGCGCAGTCTACACTGCCGTTCACGACCCGTTCAGAAGGCCGGACATAACTTTTATCTATATGAGACACAGACCCCTGCCGCATGCCCTCACGCCTGCCCTGCTGCTGGCCGGCCTGTTGCTGCCCGGCGCGGCATGGGCCATGCGCTGCGGCACCCGGCTGGTGGTCGAGGGGGATACCGCTCTGGATGTGCGCGCCAAGTGCGGCGAACCCACCGAGATCTCGCGCCGCTACATCCTGCGTCCGGCCGTGGTCTGGCTCAACGGGCGACCGGTGCAGGTGGGCAATGGTCCCATCGAGGTGCCGCTGGAGACCTGGACCTACAACCTCGGGCCACTGCGGCTGATGCAGCAACTGCGCATCGAGGATGGCAAGGTGGTGCGCATCGATACGCTGGGATACGGCTATCGGTAGTGGCATGCTACCGGCCGCTACTGATTGCAGGGGTCGGCCATGTTGGTAGGAAGCAAAGTCAGGCGCGTCGCCATCATCGGCGGCTCACGCATTCCCTTCGCCCGCGCACATGGCGCCTATGCCAGCGTTGGCAACCAGGAAATGCTCACCGCCGCCCTGCGTGGCCTGGTGCAGCGCTTCGGCCTCACCGGCAAGCGGCTGGGCGATGTCATCGCCGGCGCCGTGCTCAAGCATTCGAAGGATTACAACCTGACGCGCGAGTGCGTGCTGTCGGCGGGGCTTGATCCGCAGACGCCGGGGCTCGACATCCAGCGCGCCTGCGGCACCAGCCTCGAGGCCGCCATCCTGATCGGCAACAAGATCGCGCTGGGGCAGATCGACGCCGGCATCGCAGCAGGCGTCGATACCATCAGCGATGTGCCCATCGTCTACCCCGCCTCGTATCGCGAGCTGCTGTCGGCGAGCTACCGCGGCCGCACTTTCTGGCAGCGCCTGAAGCCCTGGTTCAGGCTGCGGCCGCGGCATTTCAAGCCGGTCACGCCGGCGGTGCTCGAGCCGCGCACTGGTCTGTCGATGGGGCAGAGCACCGAGCTCATGGCCAAGAAATGGAACATCGGCCGGCGCGAGCAGGACGAGCTGGCGGTGCACAGCCACCTGAATGCCGCGGCATCCTGGAAGGCCGGCTTCCACAGCGACCTGGTCACGCCATATCTGGGCCTGGAACGCGACAACAACGTGCGCGGCGATACCTCCATCGAACGGCTCAGCAAGCTGCGCACCGTGTTCGACACCAGCGCCGCCGGCACATTGACGGCGGCCAACAGCACACCGCTCACCGATGGCGCCGCCGCGGTGCTGCTGGCGAGCGAGGAATGGGCGCAGGCCAATGGCCTGCCGGTCAAGGCAGTGCTCACCCATGGCAAGAGCTGGGCGGTGGATTTCGCCAGCGGCCAGGAAGGGCTGCTGATGGCGCCCGCCTATGCGGTTTCCGCGATGCTGAAAGACGCCAACCTCAGCCTGCAGGACTTCGACTTCTACGAGATCCATGAGGCCTTCGCGGCGCAGGTGCTGTGCACGCTGAAGGCCTGGGAATCGGCGGACTACTGCCGCGACAAGCTGGGCCGCGATGCGCCGCTGGGTGCCATCGACCGCAGCAAGCTCAACATCAAGGGCAGCAGCATTGCCATGGGTCATCCATTCGCCGCCACCGGCGCCCGCATCCTGGCGGTGGCCGCCAAGCTGTTCGATGACCTGCCCGCGGCAAAGCGCGGCCTGATCTCGGTGTGTACGGCCGGTGGCATGGGCGTGGTCGCGATCGTGGAACGCCCATGAGCGAATTCACGCGGCTGATGGCGCGCGACGGCCACGAGTTCGACGCCTGGCTGGCGCCGGCGCAGGGCACGCCGCGTGGCGCCGTGCTGGTGCTGCAGGAGATCTTCGGCGTCAATTCGCATATCCGCGCCGTGACCGATGGCTTTGCGAAGGCCGGCTATCTCGCGATCGCACCCAGCCTGTTCGACCGCGTGAAGCGCAATGTGGAGCTGGGCTATGGCCCGGAGACCATGGAACAGGGGCGCGGTTACGCGCTGCAGCTGAAGGAAGAACAGCTGCTGCTCGACATGCAGGCCTGCATCAATGTGGTGAAGCATGCCGGGCCGGTCGGGGTGGTGGGCTATTGCTGGGGCGGCTCGCTCGCGTATCTGGCGGCCTGTACGCTGCCGGTGCGCGCTGCCGTGGCTTACTACGGCACGCGCATCGCGCAGATGCTCGACCGGCAGCCGCGCGTGCCGGTGCTGTACCACTTCGGCGAGCGTGACCAATCCATTCCGCCGGAGAACATCGCCAGGATCCGCGCCGCGAATCCAGCCGGCGAGTTTCATCTGTATCCCGCCGATCATGGCTTCAACTGCGACCAGCGTGCGAGCTTCGACGCTGCGAGCAGCCAGCTGGCGCTGCAACGCACGCTGGCTTTCCTGGCGCAGCACCTCGGCACGCAGGCCGATCGCGAGCAGCCTGGAGACCAGTGGGCCGATGCCTGAATTCCAAGCCTCCCCCGGCTTCCGCGATGCGGGGCCGTACCGCACCGGCGTGCTGCTGGTCAATTCCGGTACACCCGACGCGCTGACCGCCAGCGGCGTGCGCAATTTCCTGCGCCGGCTGCTTTCGGACCGGCGCACCATCGAGACGCCGCGCGCCATCTGGAACCTCATCCTGTACGGCATCATCCTGCCGCTGCGGCCCTCGCGCGTGGTGCCCAAGTACCGGCGCGTGTGGACCGAGCGCGGCTCGCCGCTGCTGCTGCATTCGGTGGCGCTGCGTGATGCACTGCGGACGCGGCTGCGTGACAGCGCCGGGGAGCCGGTGGCAGTGGAACTGGGCATGCTGTATTCCACGCCGGATGTGGCGCAGGGCCTCGCGGCGCTGCGCGCTGACGGCGCGCAGCGCATCGTGGTGCTGCCGCTGTTCCCGCAGTATTCCGGCACCACCAATGCGGCCGCCTTCGACCAATGTGGTCTCGCGCTGCGCAGCTGGCGCTTCGTCCCGGAGCTGCACCTGCTCGGCGACTATGCCACTGACACGGCCTACATCGCCGCGCTGGCGCAGACGGTGCGCGATTATCGGGCCGCCAACGGTACCGGGGATCACCTGCTGATCACCTTCCACGGCATCCCGAAGGCCTACATCGACAACGGCGATCCCTACCGGCGCAAGTGCGAACTGACGGCGCGCGCGCTCGCCACCGCGCTGGGCCTGCCGGATGACGCCTGGACGCTGAGTTTCCAGTCGCGCGTGGGCGCGGCGGAATGGCTCAAGCCCTACACCGACGAGATGGTGGCCACCCTCGCCCGGCGCGGCGTGAAGAAGCTGGACGCCATGTGCCCGGGATTCGCGGTGGATTGCCTGGAGACCGTGGATGAGATCGGCCATGAGGCTGATGTGGAATTCCGCGCCGCCGGCGGCGAGGCCCTGCGTTACATCCCGGCCCTCAACGCCAGCGGCGCCCATGTCGAGGTGCTGGCAGGTCTGCTCGAACCACTGCTGTGACGCGCACCTTCGGGCGCTTCCTCGAACTGGCTATTGTGACGGCCGCGCCGCTCGCGGCCTGGTCGCAACTGCGCCAGCTGGGCTTCGCCGATGCCATCACCCGGGAAGTGTGGAGCCATGCCTACGGCGTCGCCGCGATGCGCGGCATCGCCATCGGGCTGCACGGCAGCGGTGATGAGACTTTCACGCTGCACTTCGTGCGGCCCGAGGTCGCGGCGCTGCACCGTGAACTGGATGCCTCAGGCATCGACATCGACCAAGCGCAGCTGGGCAGCGACGTGTTCAACGCGGTGGCCTTGCGCGAACCGGGCGGCATGCTGATCCGCGTGCTGGAAGCGGCGACTTTCTCCACCCCGGTGGAATTGCCTGCGAGCGCCGCGCTGGGCAGCTTCCTCACGCTGAGCCTGCCCTGTGCAGACCTCGATGCCGCGCGCGGCTTCTGGGAAAAGCTCGGGCTTGGCAGCAGCGACTGCGATGAGCCCTGGGACGGCCTCGCCATCGACGGCACACCACTCACCTACCATGCAAGCGCCGCATTCCGGGAACCGGCCTTGTGTTTCCGCGCCGGGCCGGAAGTGCATCCGGCCAGCTGGCAGGCGGCGGGTGTGCAGAGCGCGCGTCCCATTGCCTCGCTGCGCGATCGATCCCATCAGCTGCTGCGCGGACCGGAAGGCATGGCGATTGTCGTCATGGGATCGGACTAAAGGACGTAGGATTTCTCCCACGCCAAGGGCGGATGTTAAATGCGCGCCGCCTTCCTGCCCTCCTATCTGCACCGCCGCGGGTGCCGGGCATGATTCATGCCATGAAACTTCTCATCATGTGGGCTCTGGGTGTTCCCCTGCTGGTAGGCGGCATGGTGGTGGCTCGTAATCTGCCGTCGCAGCCGCCGCAGGCCAGCCTGCAGCTACCTGCCAGTGCCGGCTGCCTGGGGCAGGACAACCTGCACATGGTGCAAGCGGCCGTCCCGCAGCAGCGGAACCAGCTCCCCTGCGACGGGCGCATCATCCAGTAACAGCTGCATGGCGGCGACATTGTCGCGCCGCATCTGCACCCGGTACTGCACCCCGGGCAGGTTGATGTCCACTTCGAACCCAGGCCAGGCATCCGGCACGCAGGGCGCGATGGCCAGCGTATCCGCGCGGATCTGCACCCCCAGCACGGATTCGAGCACCGCCCGGTACATCCACCCCGCGGCGCCGGTGTACCAGGTCCAGCCACCGCGGCCGGCAAGTCCCAGACCTGAATACACATCGGCGGCGAGCACATAGGGTTCGACGCGATAAGCCTGAGCGGCGGCCCTCGATTCGGCGTGCTTCACCGGATTCAGGATGCGCAGCAGCTTCTCGACCTGATCGCTGCGGCCGAGCCGGGCCTGCGCCATGAGCACCCAGACGGCTGCATGCGTGTACTGGCCGCCATTCTCCCGCAGGCCGGGGAGGTAACCCTTGATGTAACCCGGATCATGGGGCGCGGTATCGAAGGGTGGCGTGAACAGCAGCACGATGCCGTCCTCGTCGCGCTGCAGCTGCTGTTCCACGGCCGTCATCGCCTGCCGCGCGCGCCCCGGTTCCGCGGCACCCGACAGCACCGCCCAGCTCTGGGACAGCGAATCGATGCGGCATTCGGTGTTGGTGCTGGAACCCAGTGGCGTGCCATCGTCGAAGTAGGCGCGGCGATACCACTGGCCATCCCATGCCTCGCGCTCGCAGGCGGCGATCAGTGCCTCGCGATGCAGACGCCAGGTGGCCGCGCGGGCCTCGTCGCCCCGCGACAAGGCAACGGGAATGAAACGCTCCAGGGTGGCGATCAGCAGCCACGCCAGCCACACACTCTCGCCCTTGCCCGCATGCCCGACGCGGTTCATGCCATCGTTCCAGTCACCGCCGCCCATCAGCGGCAGGCCATGCGCGCCCAGCGCCATGCTCACGTCCAGCGCGCGCGCGCTGTGTTCATACAGGCTGGCTTCGATGGGCGAGCGCTGCGGCACGTAGTGCGAGTCCTCCTGCTCCTGCGTCAGCAGCGGCCCTTCGATGAAGGGCACCAGCTCATCCAGCACGGCCCGGTCATGCGTGCAATCGAGGTAATGGCACAGCACGTAGGGCAGCCAGATGCGGTCGTCCGAGATATGGGTGCGCACGCCACGGCCGCTGGGTGGATGCCACCAGTGCTGGGCATCGCCTTCGGGAAACTGGCGCGCTGCCGCACGCAACAGCTGCGCGCGGGCCAGCGCCGGCGCTGCCTGCATCACCGCCATCACATCCTGCAGCTGGTCGCGGAAGCCATAGGCGCCGCCGGCCTGGTAGAAGGCGGCGCGGCCCCACAGCCGGCAGGCGATGGTCTGGTACATCAGCCAGCGGTTGAACAGCACATCGAGCCCGCGGTCGGGCGTGCGGATCTGCACCGCGCCCAGCAACTGGTCCCAGTGCTGCTGCACCTCGCGCAGCAGCCCGGCCGGATCCTGGCGGCGATACGCCAGCACCAGCTGGCGCGCCTCGTCATCGCTGCCCGCCTGGCCGAGCACGAACACGATGTCTTCAGTGGCCCCGGCGGCCAGTTCCAGATCCACGGCGAACACGCAGCAGGCATCGTGTCCGGGGCCATGGGCGATCGACCAGTTGGAGGGATCCGCAAGGCCCGCAGGTGCCGCCGTGCTGCCATTGCGGCCGAGGAATTCATGGCGGCTGTCCGAGCAGTACTGCTGGCGGCCACCCAGATCGCAGAAGGCCACGCGGCTGCCGAAGTCGATCAAGGCCGGGTTGCGGGCAAACTGCGCGCCGGTGGTCGGGTCCATGCGCGTCTGCAGGTTGCGGTTCGTGCCCACCCGTGCCGCGCCCAGCGTCCACTCCACATAGGAGGCAAAGCGCAGCTGCCGCTTGTCGGGACGCCGGTTGATGATGCGCAGATGGCAGATCTTGACCGGATCGTTGTTGGCGACGAATACCGTCAGGCTGGTCTCTATGCCACCGCGTGACAGCCCGAAGCGGCTGTAGCCCTGGCCATGACAGATGTCATAGCGCACCTGCGGCAGCTGGATCGGCTGCGGCGCCGGGCTCCACACCTCGCCATCCTCATCGCGCAGGTAGAAGCATTCGCCGGAGGGATCGGACACCGGATCGTTGGACCAGGGCGTCAGCTGGTTCTCGCGGCTGTTCAGCGACCAGGTGCACATGGAACCGCGTTCGGTCACCAGCGCACCGAAGCCTTCATTGGCAAGTACATTGCTCCATGGCGCCGGCGTGGCTGGCGTACCCGGCCCCACCGACAATGCGTACTCGCGCCCTTCGGCGGCGAAGCCGCCCCAGCCATTGAAGAATTCCAGCGCGCCGCGGCCGGGGCTGGCGGCGGGAGCGGGCAGCGCCGGTGGCACCGGGTGGCGCGGCAACTCCAACGGCTCGGGCGAACGGGTTTTCGGCGGGCGCGACAGCAGTTCCAGCAGGCTGCCTTCGGAAGGATCGAGCACGACGCGCGCCAGCGACAGCAGCAGCTGCCGCTCGGATTCACCCACCCCATCGACAGTGAGCGGATAGATGCCGCCGCGCTCGCCGCCCTCGTTGGCATGCGAGCTGAATTCGCGCGTGGTGTGTTCGATGGCCTGCTGCAGGTCCTGCATGTAGGAATGCCGGCGCTCGTTGAGGACCACCACGTCCACGATCACCTGCTTGACGCGCAGATACTCCTGCGCCCGCAGGCATTGCCGCAGGAACGGCAGGTCGTCGTTGCTGTGGCAGCGGATCAGCAGGATGGGCCGGTCGCCGGAGATGGCGAAGCGCCACAGATGCGTGACATCCAGCGTGTTGGTGGCCTGCGATGCCGGCGCCGACCGCAGCTGCTGCGTATCCACCAGCAGGTGCGCCACCAGGGTCTGGAACAGCCGCGCCTCGCCCAGCGTACTGGCGAGGTAGTGCAGCTCGGCGCGCGCGAAGGTCCAGGCCGACTGCATGACATGCTCGAACAATGCCGGCGCGCGGTAGCGGGACACCAGCTCCAGCACCTGCTCGCGCGTCGCGGCCATGAAGGTGGCAATGGTCACCGTGGCCGTGCCGCGGGCCGGCACGGTCAGATACGTGCGCAGGCTGAACACCGGATCGAGCACATTGCCTACCGTATTCGACAGCACCTGCCCCGGCTGCATGGCCTGCGGGTCGCGCGTGCCACGACCCCGGCCCACGAAGCGTGCGCGATCGGTCTCGTACTGGATGCCCTGTATATCGAGCGCCACGCCGGCAATCACATGGGCCGCCCACACGGCCGATTCACGGTCGCTGCGCGGCCGACGGGTGGCCAGCAACGCGCCGCAGTCCGGCACGTATTCGGTTTGCACAAACAGATTGGAGAAGCCCGGATGCGCGATGTCGGCGCGCTGCGGTGCCAGCACGATCTCCGCGTAGGTGGTGAGCTCGACCTGGCGGGCGCGCAGCCCGTCATTGCGCAGCGTCACCTGCCGCAGCTCGCCGTCGTCTTCCGGCGCCACCACCACCGTCATGGTGGTACGCAACTGGCCGTCGCGACGCGCAATGGCAACGCTCTCCTCGTTGAAATGCACGTGGTACTCATCCGGCTCCGCGGCAGTGGGCTGGAAGCCGGCCGACCAGGTGCGCTCCTCTTCGGCATCGCGCAGGTAGATGAAGGTGCCCCAGCAGTCGCGCGTGGCATCCTCGCGCCAGCGGGTGACGGCGCGGCCCAGGCAGCTGCTGTAGCCGCCGCCGGAATCGGTGACCATCACCGAGTAATGCCGGTTGGACAGCAGGTGCATGATCGGCGTCGGGCTGTCGTAGCCCTCCACCGTGCGCGCCACCTCAGGCGCATCTTCCGGCGCGCGTGTCGCAGGCACATCCGCCTCGACGAAGGCGGGCGCCTCGACGAAGCGGATGCGGCGCTCCTGCAGCAGCAGGTCGGCGGCGGCGACACGCGGATCGGCGTGGAAGCGTTCCTGCATCATCGAATCGTTGAGCACATTGTCGAGCGCCACCAGGCTCATGCCCTGGTGATGGGCCATGTAGGCGTGCACCACCGCCACCGACTGGCCGTTGGGGACGCGGC
>JBEVNO010000010.1:0-39379 GCA_040508085.1 Steroidobacteraceae bacterium | reverse complement strand
CAGGGAATGCGCTGCGTGATGAACTCGGCCAGCGCCAGCGAATAGGGTTCGGCGGTGCCCAGGCTCCAGCCGCGGTCGATGGCATCCACTGCAGCCTGCCGTACCGCCGCGTTGCCATGGCCAAGGATGAGGGGGCCGAAGGCCAGGCAGAAGTCGAGCAGCTCGCGGCCATCGACATCGCGGATGTAGGCGCCGGCCCCGCCAGTCATGAAGCGCGGCGTGCCGCCCACGCCCTTGAAGGCGCGCACGGGAGAATGCACGCCGCCTGGGGAGACGCGCCGGGCGCGTTCGAACAGGGAATCAGAAGTGGTCATTACGACAGCCATTCCTTCGCGTGACGCGCACCGTAGCTGATGATCATCGAGGCACCGGCGCGCACGAAACTGCTCCAGGCTTCGCGGTGCGCTCGCACGCGATCAGCCAGGCCCTGTTCGGCCAGCAATTCGATGCCCGCGTATTCACCGCTCACCTCGTACACCGCCCACGGGTGCGCGAACTGCCGCGACAGGTCGGCGAGGATGTCGAGGTAGGGCATGCCCGGCTTCACCATCAGGATGTCCGCGCCCTCGGCCACATCGCGTTCCACCGACTGCAGCGCGTCGTTCGCGCGCGAGGGGTCGATCTGGTAGGAGGCCCGGTCGCCCAGCCGGCTGACCTCCCCCTTGGGAGCGGAGTCGGCCGCCACGCGGAAGGGGCCGTAGAAACTCGAATGGAACTTCGCGGCGTAGCTCATCAGCACAGTGCGCTCCAGGCCCTCGGCATCCAGCGCATCACGGATGGCGCCGATGCGCCCGTCCATCATGTCGCTGGGCGCCACGCAGTCGGCGCCGGCGCGCGCGTAGGAGAGGGCGGCGGCCACCAGCTCCTTCACGCTTGCGGCATTGTCCACGTGGTCGGCCGAATCATTCAGCACGCCGCAGTGGCCGTGCGGGGTGGAGGAGCACAGGCACACATCCACCGACAGCCACACCCGCTGGCCGAAGCGCTGCTTGATCGCGGCGATCTGCGCGGTGGTGAAGGACCAGTCGATATCGTGATCGCTGTGGGCCAGGGGGACGCCGAACAGCAGGAACTTGCTGCAGCCGGCAGCAAGGTCCTTTTCGATCTGCGCCAGCAGGGAGTCCGGAGTCTCGCGGTAGACGCCGGTGAGACCCGGGATCACTTCCCGCTGTGCAATGCCTTCGACCACGAACAGGGGCTGGATGAACTGCTCGGGGTGCGGGCGGATGCCGCGCGTCAGGCCCCGGATGTGGGCGTCCTGGCGCAGGCGGCGAAGGGTAATTCCGGTCATGGTGGGTCCTGGGTTGCTGCGTTGCAGCAAGAAGCGGTTTCAGGTGCGCATCCTGCCACAAAGTGTCCGATACACGAGATAGTGCAATGTTATGAGCTCAACGGGGACAATGCGGGCATGTCGTATGAGGACAAGATACCGGCGACCCTGCAGGTGCTGCGGGAGGCCGCGGCGGCCTACCCACGGGTGGTCTATTCGAGCAGCCTGGGCGCCGAGGCCATGGTGCTTACCGACCTGATCTGGACGCATGTCCCGCAGATCGAGATCTTCACGCTGGACACGGGCCGGCTGCCCGAGATGACCCGCAATCTCATCGAGCGGCTCGAGCGCCGCTACCAGCGCCGCATCAAGGTCTATTACCCGGATGCCCAGGCGGTGGAAGCCTGGGTGGCGGGCAACGGCCTGAATGGCTTCTACAACGGCGTGGAACAGCGGCAGGGCTGCTGCCATGTGCGCAAGGTCGAGCCGTTCCGCCGCGCCGTGCAGGGTGCCGATGCCTGGGTGACCGGGGTGCGCCGCGAACAGTCCTCGACTCGCTCGCTGGCCGCCGCGGTGGAAGTGGACACGGCCAACGGCGGCATCGCCCGCATCAGCCCCATCCTCGACTGGACCCACGACGAGGTGTGGGACTACATCCGCGCAAAGAAGCTGCCGTACAACCCGCTGCATGACCAGGGTTATCCGAGCATTGGCTGCGAACCCTGCACGCGCGCCGTGCAGCCAGGCGAGGACAGCCGTTCCGGACGCTGGTGGTGGGAGAACAGCAACAAGGAATGCGGCCTGCAGCCGCGTACGCGTACGGCTGCCGCAACCGCCGGCTGAGCCGGATCCCGGGTCTGTGACATGGACTACCTGCCGCTGTTCATCGACATGCGCGAGCGCCTGGCCGTGGTCATCGGCGGCGGCGTGGTGGCCCATCGCAAGACCGAACAGCTGCTGAAGGCGCATGCGCGCGTGCGCGTAGTGGCGCCCGAACTGTGCGCGGACCTCGCCGCGTTCCGCGATCTCGGTCGCATCGATTACCGGCCGGTGCCATTCAGCGGCGCGCAACTGGATGGCGCACTGCTGGTGATTGCCGCCACCGACGAGGCGGCGGTCAACGCGGCGGTGGCCGCCGCGGCGCGCGAGCGCCGCATCCTGGTCAACGTGGTCGATGACGCGGTGAATTCGGCCTTCATCTTTCCTTCCATCGTCGACCGTTCGCCGGTGGTGATTGCGGTGGGCACCTCGGGCGCTTCGCCAACGCTGGCCCGCCGGGTGCGCGCGCAGATCGAAGCGCTGCTGCCGGAGCGGCTGGGCGAGCTGGCGCGCTATGCGGGCCGCTGGCGCGAGGCCGCCAAGCGCGCGTTGCCGGATCTGCCGGCGCGGCTGCGGTTCTGGGACGGCTTCTTCAATGGGCCGGTGGCGCTGGATCTCCTGGCTGGCAACACCGCAGGTGCGGACGAGCGCATGCAGAACGCGCTGTCGGCGGCGCGCAGTGCTGCTGCCGCGCCACAGGGCGAGGTGTACCTGATCGGCGTCGGGCCGGGGGATCCTGACCTGCTGACGCTGCGCGCGCAGCAGCTGCTGCAGCAGGCGGACGTGCTGCTGTTCGACCGGCTGGTGCCGGAGGTCATTCTCGGCCGCGCGCGACGCGATGCACTGCGCGTCAATGTGGGCAAGACCCCAGGCCGGCATGAGCACACGCAGGAGTACATCAACGAGCTGCTGCTGGAGCATGCGCGCGCCGGCCGCCGCGTGGCACGCGTGAAGGGCGGTGATCCCTTCATCTTCGGCCGCGGCGGCGAGGAGCTCGCGGTGCTGCGTGCAGCCGGCATCCCGGTGATCGTGGTGCCGGGCATCACTGCCGCACTGGGTGCAGCCGCTGCGACCGGCATGCCTCTGACGCATCGGGGAATGTCGCAGGCGGTGACCTTCGTCACCGCCACCGGCGCGAACGGTCCGCTGCTGAACTGGGCGGCGCTGGCGCAAGCTGACCACACCGTGGTGTTCTACATGAGTGGGGCGCAGACCGCGCAGATCGCGGCACAGCTGCTCGCACATGGCCTGCCCGGGGAGCATCCGGCGGCACTGGTGGAACGCGCCACCTGGCCGGACGGGCAGCTGCTGAAGACCACGCTGGCCGAACTGCCTGCCGTGGCGCAGGCCGCACAGTTAAGATCCCCGACCTTGCTGGTGGTGGGCCGGGTTGCGGCGCTGGCACAGATCGATCGCGCCACGCTGCCACATGGCAGGGTTTCCGGCCTGGCAGGCCGCATAGAGGTTGAGGGATGACACTGCGCCAGGGGTTTATCGATGCGGTGGGCAACACACCGTTGCTGCGTCTGGGCGGGCTCTCCCGCGAGACCGGGTGCGAGATCCTCGCCAAGGCGGAGTTCATGAACCCGGGTGGTTCCGTGAAGGACCGCGCCGCCAAGTGGATCGTGCTCGACGCCGAGGCGCGCGGCGCGCTGCAGCCCGGCGGTACCGTGGTGGAGGGCACCGCCGGCAACACCGGCATTGGTCTTGCGCACGTGTGCCACGCGCGTGGCTACCGGCTGATCCTGCTGATGCCGGATAACCAGTCACCCGAGAAATACCAGCTGCTCGAAGCGCTGGGAGCCGAGGTGCGCAAGGTGCCCGTGGTCCCTTACAGCAACCCGGCGCAATACCAGCACCAGGCCGGCCGACTGGCGCAGGAGCTGCCCAACGCGGTGTGGTCCAACCAGTTCGACAACACCGCCAACCGCCGCGCCCATGTCGAGTCCACCGGACCTGAAATCTGGGCGCAGACCGAAGGGCGCGTGCAGGCCTTCGTGGCATCCAGTGGCACGGGGGGCACGCTCGCGGGCACTTCCGAATACCTGAAATCGCGCAACCCGGGCATCCGCACCGTGCTGGCTGATCCGCCTGGCAGTGCGCTGTTCGAGTACGTGCGCCATGGCGAGGTGAAGGCCACCGGCAAGGGCTCGATCACCGAGGGCATCGGCATCGCGCGCGTGACCGACAACTTCAATGGCGCGCCGGTGGACACCGCCGTGCATGTGGAAGATCCCGATACCGTTGCAATGGTGTACCGCCTGCTGCACGAGGAAGGCCTGTTCCTGGGCAGCACCAGTGGCATCAATGTGGCGGCGGCCGTGAGGGTGGCACAGGAACTGGGGCCGGGGCACACCATCGTGACCATCCTGTGCGACGGCGGGGCGAAATATGCCTCGCGGCTTTACGACCGCGGCTGGCTGGCATCGAAAGGATTGCTCGAAGCCGCTGACGAGGGTGCCCGGCGCGCGCGGCGCTGAGCGCGCATGCACGTCCTCGGCAGCATCAGCACGACCGGCATGGCGAAGTAACCGCGCGACATAATGTCGGCGCGGCGTGGCCGTCGGGACATTTCCTTTTTGGGCAGTCGGCGAGCAGCCATAATCGGCTGGTTTCCGGCCAGAACCCCTCAACCGTGTCGAGTCCCGCGGCATCTTCAGACATCACTGTGCTGCTGCAGGAATTGCGCGGCGGGCAGGTGGCCGTCGCCGACCAGCTGGCGCGACTGGTCTATGACGACCTGCATCGCATCGCTGCTGGCGCGATGCGGCGCGAACGTCCGGACCACACCCTGCAGCCCACCTTGCTGGTCAGCGAGGCATTCCTGCGGCTGGTGGGAGAGCGCAGCACCGACTGGCAGAGCCGCGCGCATTTCTATGCGCTGGCGGCGCAGGCCATCCGGCGCATCCTGGTGGACCATGCACGCGCGCGGGCGCGTGTGAAGCGTGACTTCGGCCTGCGGGTGACGCTCGATGAATGCGTGGGGGTGGCGCCTGAGCGGTCACTGGACCTGCTGGCCCTCGACGCCGCGCTTGACCGGCTCGCAGCGGCGGCACCGCGCCCGGCGCGCATCGTGGAGCTGCGTTACTTCGGCGGGCTGGACATCGACGCCGTGGCCGCAGCGCTCGACATCTCGCCCGCAACGGTGAAGCGCGACTGGACCTTCGCGCGCGCCTTCCTGCTGCGCGATCTGCAGTCCGCCGGCTAGACGCAGCACAGATGAGCCCCGCACCCGCAGACATGCAGCGCCTGCAGCAGCTATTCGCGCAGGCACTGGAATTGCCGCCAGCTGCACTCGAGCAATTCATCGCCGCACACACCCTGGCGGACGCGGCCCTGGGGGCGGAGCTGCGCACCTTGCTCGCGGCGCATGGCAGCAGTTTCACCGCCTTCGACCGCCCGCTGGAAATCACCGCGGAGCCGGCGGAACCGCCGGATGAGCAGCGCTGGATCGGGCAGCGGCTTGGCCCCTGGAGGGTCACCAGACGCATCGGTCAGGGTGGCATGGGCACGGTGTGCGAGGCCGTGCGCGCCGACGAGCAGTTCCAGAAGCGCGTGGCCATCAAGTTCCTGCGTCGCCATGCGGCCATGCCGATCGCGGTGGACCGGTTCCGTGCCGAGCGGCAGATACTGGCCAACCTCGATCATCCGAACGTGGCCACGCTGCTGGACGGCGGGGTCACCGACGACGGCCAGCCGTATCTGGTCATGGAGTACATCGACGGCGAACCCATCACCGCCTGGGCCGACGCGCATGGTCTTGCCTGTCGCGCCCGCGTGCTGCTGTTCCTGCAGGTTTGCGCGGCGGTCGAGGCCGCGCATCGCAACCTGATCGTGCATCGGGATATCAAGCCGGGCAACATCCTGGTCAACCGCGAGGGCCGCGTGAAGCTGCTCGACTTCGGCATTGCGCGGCTGCTGGATGAAGATGCGCCGGAGTTCGTCGCCACGCGCGCGTCCGAAGCGCATTCCTTCACGCCGCAATATGCAGCGCCGGAACAGATGCGGGCCTTGCCCGTAAGCACCGGCACCGATGTGTTCGCGCTGGGCGTGGTGCTGTTCCGCATGCTCACGCTGCAGCTGCCATTTGACCGACGCGAGGATCCGGAGACTCCGGCGCCTGCGGCCGGGCTCGAACCCGATCTGGACGCCATTCTGGCGCGGGCGCTGCAGGTGCGGCCCGCCGATCGCTACGCCTCGGTGCAGGACCTGCGCATGGACCTGGAGCGCTGGCGCGACGGGCTGCCGGTTGCCGCGCATCCGGACAGCCGTGCCTACCGGGCAGGCAAGTTCCTGCGCCGCCATCGCGCAGGCGCCGTGATCGTCACGCTGGCAGTGGCGGGCATCCTCGCCGCGAGCAGCCTGGCGCTGTGGCAGGCCTGGTCGGCGCAGCGCGCGGCGGGTGATCTGCGGCAGATGAATGCATTCCTGATGGATGTGCTGCGCATGTCCAACCCCTTCGACGAGGGCGGTGAGATGACGCTCAGCCAGGCGCTGGACCGCGCTGCCGGGCAGATCGATGCGCGCTTCGCTGGCCGGCCCGATCTGTCGGCACAGATCCGCTTCGGCATCGGCCACAGCATGGTGGACCGCTACCGGCTCGAGCAGGCCGAGGGTCAGCTGGCGCGCGCGCTGCAGGAAAGCACGGCGGAATTCGGCGCCCGCGACATCCGCACGCTGCGGGTGCTGGAAGCGGTGGCGGGCCTGCGGCTGGAGCAGAGCCATTACGAGGATGCCGAGCGCGAGTATCTCCGCGTGATTGCGGCGCTGGAATCACGTGGGCTTCGCGCCGACCCGCTGTATGCGCAGGCGCTCGGCAACATCGGCAACCTCTACCTGCAGCGCGAGGATTATCCGCGGGCCGATGCGGCATTGCTGCGGGCGCAGGCGGTGGATGCGCGCGAACATTCGATGCAGGCCTACGACCACGCGACGCTGCTGAGCAACCTGGCGCATGCCGCGCACGGCCTGGAGGATTACCCACGTGCCGAGCGGCTGTATGCCGAAGCGGCGCAGGCCCTGCGGAAACTGTTTCCGGAGGGCAGTCCGGACCTTGCCATCCTCTACAACAACCATGCACTGCTGCGCGAGGAGCGCGGCGATGTGCCTGCGGCGATTGCCATGCATGAGGAATCCCTGGCGATGCGGCGCAAGGTCTTCCATGACGCGCACCCGATGGTGGTGACTGCCCTGGCCAACCTGGCGCGGCTGCAGTTGCAGGGCGACACCGCCGCGGCCATGGCCCACGCCCAGGAGGGTGCTGCCATGGCGGACCAGGTATTTACCGAGCCCAACCGGTTCCACCCGTCAGTGTATGCAACGCTGGCCGCCGCACATCTGGCGCGGCGCGAACAGCCGGCGGCATGGCAGGCGTGGTCGCGGGCGCATGTGCTGCTCGCGGCCATGCCGGACGCGCCTCCCACCACCGCCGCGTGGGTGGAGCGGGTCCACCGCGACCTGTGCGCCAAAGCGGCGGGCACCCGCCCGGCGGGGGCCGCGTGCCCGTTTGCCCCGTGAGGGCCGCTGGCGCGATGCGAAGCTAGCGGGCGGCGGAAGAGGCGTGGATCAGCACCGGCTGCGCCCGGTAGTCGTCCGGGAAGATCCGCTTCAGGCCTTCGATCTTCGGCATGTCGTTGATGGCGATGTAGGCGTTGCGCGGATTCAGCGTCAGGTAATCCTGGTGGTAATCCTCGGCCGGGTAGAACTTGCGGTCCGGCTCGATGGTCGTGGCGATGGCCTTCGGGAACACACGCGCCTTGTCCAGCTGCGCGATGTATTCCTTCGCGATGCGGGCCTGCTCCGCATCCACCGGGAAGATCGTGGAGCGGTACTGCGTACCATGGTCCGGACCCTGGCGATTCAGCTGGGTCGGGTCATGCGCCACCGAGAAATACACCTGCAGGATGCGTGCGTAGCTCACCACCCGCGGGTCGAAGGTGATCTTCACCGTCTCGGCATGCCCGGTCTGGCCCGTGCCCACGACCTCGTACTGGGCGTTGGCAGCTGAGCCGCCGGCATAGCCCGACTCGGCGCGCTGCACGCCTTTCAGGTGCTGGAACACGCCCTGGACCCCCCAGAAGCAGCCGCCTGCCACCAGCGCAGTCTGCATGCCCGTGGCGGGCGTCGGCGCTGTGCCATCGAAGGCGGGAATCTTCACCATGGCTTCCGCGCCGATGGCGCCGCGCAGGGTGGCCAGGCAGATCAGTGCGCAAACGGCTGCGAGTCTTCGGTTCATGGCTGTTCTCCGGATTCCTGGTTGCGATCGGTGCGGATCAGGCGGCGGGAACGAACTTCAGCGCCAGCCCATTGATGCAGTAGCGCAGGCCGGTGGGCCGCGGGCCATCGTTGAACACATGCCCGTGGTGGCCGCCGCAGCGCCGGCACAGCACTTCGGTGCGCTCCATGCCCAGCGACACATCGCTCTTGGTGAGCACAGCGTTCGGCAGCGGTGTCCAGAAGCTCGGCCAGCCGGTGCCGCTTTCGAACTTGGTGCTGGAGGAATAATGCGGCAGATCGCAGCCGGCGCAGGTGAAAGTGCCGTTGCGCTTCTCCTTCAGCAGCGGGCTGGTGAACGGGCGCTCGGTATCTGCCTCGCGCAGCACCGCGTACTGCATCGGCGTCAGGCGCTTGTGCCACTCGGCATCGCTGAGCGTCACTTCGAAGGTGGCGGCTTCCGCCCGGCGGCCCTGCAGCAGCGTCAGGCAGGGCGTGGCGAGCAGGGCAGTCATCAATGAACGGCGGGTCAGCATGGCGGCCCCCAACGGGTTGGTGGATCAATTGACCAGTGATTATACGGACGCGGCGCTTATCCGGATGCGGGTGCGGCCAGCAATGCCAGCGCCTGCCAGGCACGCCGCTTGGCTGCCAGGTCCATGCGCGCGTGGGCCGGGCTGGTGGAGGGCATCTGGATCATCCGCAGGCCGCGCCAGGGCTCCGGCAGCGTCGGCAGCACGTGGCGGCGGAACAGATTCGCCGCCATGCCGCCGTTGAACGCAACGGTGTGGATATGGGGGTGGCTGCGGAAGAAACCAGCGAAATCGTTGGTGACCACCGAAGCCGGTTCGATGTCCGAGTCCAGACTGGTGCGCCGGATGCAGCTCTGCAGCACATCCCACACAGCGATGCCGGCCTGCTTGATGGCCCGGGTACGCGCAGCGTAGCTGGCCGCGTGCGGAATGCCCCATACCGCCTCCAGCACCGGCCAGAAGCCATTGCGGGGGTGGGCGTAATACTGGGTAGCGGCCAGCGAGGCGATGCCCGGCATGCTGCCCAGGATGAGCAGGCGGGCATGGCGGTCGGCGATGGGCGCAAAGCCCTGCAGCGTCTCGGCGCGGGCGGGCATTGGCTGTCAGTCCGCGGCCCGGTGCTGCGTGCCTTCGCCGGCCGTGATGAACAGCATCGACGTGGGCGCGGCGATCCTTGCCGTATGCCAGGTGCCGCGCGGAACCAGAACGTAGCTGCCCGCGGTGGTGAGTTCGACCTCGCTGCGCGCGCCATCAGGGGCCTCGAGCAGCAGGCGTGCCGCGCCGCAGAGCACGCAGACGATCTCCTCGCCATGCGGGTGCATTTCCCAGCCCTTCCAGTCTGCGGCGAATTGCGCGCTGGTCACCAGGTATTCATGGCGGAAGTCGCCGAGCTCGCCGCCCATCAGCCGTGGCCAGAAACCGTCAACAGGTATGGGTTCGATGCTGCTGTCAGGCCGCAGCCGCAGAAAGGTGGAGGCGAGGTTCAAAGGATTCATCGGGGCCTCCTGGAAGGATGGCCCCGAGGATAGCGCGACATGTCGCCGCGGCGGGGCGTCAGAACGGCAAAGTCGCCTGCTGCAGGCTGCGGTAGCCGTATTCCAGGAACTGCTTCGGATCGCCCATCTGCGCGCGCACTTGCGGGGTGATGGGGCGGTTGGCGACCACCGGCGTGACGCCGATGAATTCCTTGCCGGCGTTGAACTCCGCCACGTCGGTCGGGCCGAAGCCCTTGTTGAACAGGATGAAGAACTGCTTGAACAGTTCCCAGTAGAGATCCTTGCGCTGGACGATGTCGCTGCCCTTGAGCAACTCGCCGCTGGCGCCGATCACGGTGGTGTCCGGCTTCGCCACTTCGGCGAGGATTTCATAGGAGCGCAGGAAGCCGTGGTAGAAGCCACCCGCCAGCCAGTCGAGCGTGGGCCAGGCATTGCCCGTCACCGGGCCGCCGGCCACGATGACGTTGTGCTTCGGGAAGTGCACGAACAGGTCGCCGTTGGTATGCGCGGCCGGCAGGTAGCGGTACGACACTTCCTCACCGGCATGCATGAGCGAGCCGGTGTTGTAGGTGGTGACCTGGGGCAGGCCTTTCTCCGCCAGGCCGCCATAGGTGCCTGCAAACAGCGCCGAGCGGTTCTTGCGCATCAGGGCGAGCTTGGTGACCTCGTGCGAAATGATCTGCCCGCCGGCCTTGCCCACGGCTTCATTGGAGCCGGTCTGCTCGGGATGCCAGTGCGTATTGATCAGCGTGGCCACACGTTTCGTATTGGTGGCGGAGGCAACGGCTTTCAGCAGCGCCGCGGAGTGGGCGGCGAGGCCCCCATCCACCAGCAGGGCGCCCTCGGGCCCGGCCAGCGCCACGGCATTGGCACCGGCACCGGTGACGAGAGCGAGGCCATTGACGTCACTGACGGCGATGCTGGCCCTGGTGGCAGCGGCGACAGGCAGGGCAGGCAGCGCGGCGGCCGAGAGCGTAAACGCGCTGTCGCGCAGGAAATTGCGGCGGGAAAAGGGCATCACGGTCCTACCGGATCAACCGGCCAGATAAAGGAATCATAGACGGCAGTGGCGATGGGCGGGCTCACGGGTGGCCAGTCCGGCGTCTTTGCCAGTTCCACCGTGGCCCCCTTGCTGCGCAGGAAATCCACCACCGGCTTGTTGGGGGGCTCGGGCATCTGCAGGAAGGGCACGTAGCCCCGGCCCATGGCGTAGTCGAGCGCAGTGAGCCCGTCCTCGTCCTTCACGTTGATGTCCACGCCCAGGTCGAGCAATTGCTGCATGACCTGGCGGTTGCCACCGGCGCGCACGGCATAGTGCAAAGCCGAGCCGCCGCGGGTGCGGGCCAGCAGGTGGATCCTGGCGACGAGCTTCGGATCGGCGCCCGCATCGGCCAGCAGCTGGATGAGCTGCACCTGCGGATTGGCGCGAGGCGCAGCAGCGCCACCCGCACGCGGAGCTTCCGCGCCTTCCGGCGCTGCAGGAGCCTCCGCATCCGCGCCCGGCGCACCAGGTGGCGCGCCACCACCACGGCCGAAGCCGCCGCCGCGACCGCCCCGCGCATTGACCGCCATGATGATGGCGCCGCGGCCATCCGAGGTGGCCAGCTTGGGATTGGCCCCATGCGCCAGCAGCAGTTTGACCAGCTCGATGTTGCCGGTGCCGGTGGCGGAGAGGAAGGGCGTCATGCCACGGTCGGCGGAGAGGCCGCCAGTGCCGTGGTACAGCTGCTGGTTCGGGTTGGCGCCGCGCTCCAGCAACAGCTTCACCAGATCCAGCCCCGAGGCCTTGTTGGGGTGGTCCTGGTCCAGCGGATTGCGGTTGCCGGCAGTCTGCATATTGCCGATGGCCACGGCCAGCGGCGAGTTGCCGTTGATGTCCCACTGGTTCACATCGGCGCCGGCTTCCACCAGGCGCCTGGCGATGTCCCAGTTGCTGTTCATCATGGCGATGGACAGCGGTACCACATCGGTCGGATCCGCGAGATTGACGTCCACCTTGTGCTTCAGCAACAGCTCGACGCACTCGCGGCAGTTGCCACGCGCCGCATACATCAGCGGGGTGAGGCCGCCGCGGTCGCGCGTGGCGGCGCGGCTCTCGGCCGTGGCCACACGCTGGTAATCGCGGATGGCGCCACGCGCATTGATGTCGGCGCCCTTGCTGATCAGCAGCTCCATCATCTCCGGATGGCGCCGCGCCGCGGCCCACATCAGCGGGGTCTGCCCGCCGAAGTTCTCCACGGCATCGACCTTGGCGCCCGCCTTGATGAGCAGGCGCGCCGCGTCGACATTGCCGCTGCGGGCCACCATGTGCAGGGCAGTCTCACCATCGGCGTTGGGCGAGGAAGGATCTGCCCCGGCCTTGAGCAGCAGCGCGATCAGTTCGGTGTTGGCGGTGTCTGCGGCCAGCTGCATGGCGTTGACGCCGTAGTGGTTGTTCGCCGTGACGTCGGCGCCTTCCTTGAGCAGGCGCCTGGCTTCGGCGACGTCGCCATTGAATACCGCCCATTGCAGTGGCGTGCTGCCGTCGGCCTTGCTGGGCGCGTCGATGCTGCCCGCCACTGCCGGGCCGATCGCGCCAGCGAGCAGGGCGGCTGCCAGTGCCGCCGCCCTCAATCCCCCCGTATTCCTCATGGCATCAGACCTCGCTGAAGGTGCCGGTGGAATCGCCGAACTTGTCGATGCTGACACCCGAGCGCTGCGCCAGCGTCAGCAGCACGTTCGCCAGCGGCGTGTCCTTCGGCGCAGCGATGTGCTGCCCACCCTTCAGGTTGCCGCCCTTGCCGACGATAAGCACCGGCAGCTGCTTGTGGTTGTGCTGGTCCGAATTGCCGATGTTCGAGCCATACAGGATGATCGAGCTGTCGAGCAGGTTGTGGTCGCCTTCCTTGATGCTGGCCAGCTTCTTGGTGAACTTGGCAAAGCGGTCCATGTTGTAGGTCTGCACGCGCGTCAGCTTCTCGAGCTTGTCCGGCGTCTCGCCATGGTGCGACAGCGGGTGGAAGGCCTCGTCCACCTGCACGGAAGGGAAGGTGCGCATCGAGGCTTCCTTGATCATGCGCATCGTGCCCACGCGCGTCTGGCCCGTCTGGAAGGCCAGGGTGAGCATCTCGAACTGCACGTCCACCAGCTCGGTGAAGTCGTCCGGCGTGCCGATGGGCGCATCGGGCAGGTTGCCCAGCGAGTCGGCCTTGGCCATCAGCTTCGACACGCGGCCCTCCACCTCGCGCACGGATTCCAGGTAATCGGAGACCAGTGCGCGGTCGGCGGCGCCCAGCGTCTTGTTGAGGCTCTTGCTGGATTCCAGCACGTAGTCGAGCAGGCTGTCTGTGGCCTGCAGGCGCGCCACACGGTCAGCGTTGGAATCGCCAGGACCGAACATGCCGTAGAACACCTTGCGCGGGTTGCCTTCCAGCGGCAGGCCCTGGTTGAGGCCGCGGTAGGAGGTGCCGCCACCGGGCTCGCCGCACAGCTCCAGCGAGCTGAGCGGGGTGTCCTGGCCAATCTGCTTGGCGATCAGCTGGTCCAGCGAGATGCCGGCCTCGGGGCCCCATTTGGCCATCTGCGCCTCCTGGATGGTGAGCCAGGTCTGCTCGGTGGCGCCATGCGGCGGCGTCTCGGATTCGCCCGCCTTGTTGCGGATGTTGCTGATGACCGTCACGTAGTCACGCACGGATTCCATGGGCTTCAGGATGCGCGAGAACTCGAAATCCCTGCCGGTGCCCTTCGGAATCCAGAACTGCTCGACCGCGCCATGCGGCACATAGACGAAGGCGACGCGCGGCTTCACGGCAGCAGCGGTGGCGGCGAGCGCGGTGTGCGCTGGGATCATCGCATCCAGCAGTGGCAGCGAGAGCGCAGCGCCCACGCCCTGCAGGACCGTGCGACGGGAAAGATGCTTCTTGGTGAGGAACATGTGAGCCTCCGGCCTTCTTACTGAGCGAGCGAAACGGGATTGATATTGGAAACCTGCGCGGTGGTCGCCTTGGGCAGCGGCGCTGCCGGCGCACGCCGGCGGAACGCATCGCTGTTCACGACGCCCATCACGATGGATTCGAAGGTGTAGTGCTGGGGCGCCGCGGCCCGCACGATGCCGCGCACCGTGGGCATGTCGTTGTGATCGATGTGCCTGCCCACAGCGTAGGTCATCAGCTTCTCGGTGATGATCTGCGCGAACTGATCACTGCGCGCGGCCAGCGCCTTGTGCAGGTCGGCAGGGCCGGTCAGGTGCGTGCCATCCGGCATGGTTGCCGCCGAGTCGATCGGCAACCGCGACTGCGGGTCGATCGAGCGGAATGCACCCACCGTATCGAAGTTCTCCAGCGCAAATCCGAGCGGATCCATGACCGCATGGCAGCTGGCGCAGGCCGGGTTGCGGCGATGGATCTCGGTCTGCTCGCGCACCGTGGCAGCCTTGCCCTTCACGGCATCGCCCAGGTCCGGGACATTCGGCGGCGGCGTGGACGGCGGCGTGCCGAGAATGCGTTCGAGGATCCACGCACCGCGCAGCACGGGAGCAGTGCGGTTCGGATTGGCGGTGACCATCAGCACCGCGCCCTTGCCCAGCAGGCCGAAGCGGTTCGGGTCCTTGAGCTGGACCTTGTGGAAACCGTTGCCGCGCACGTCCTCCATGCCGTAGACCAGCGCGACCTGCTCGTTCATGTAGGTGTAATCGGCGGTGAGCAGATCCACCACGCTCTTGTCGGAGCGCAGGATGCTGTCGATGAACAGCTCCAGCTCTTTCTTGAACGCCGCGCGCGGGTCGTATACGCCGCTGGCATTGCTGAACAGCGCCGCCGACGGAACGATGGTGTCCATCTTGGCGATGTTGAGCCACTGGAAGGCGAAGTCGCGGGTGAGCGAGATCGCCTTCGGGTCGGCCAGCATGCGGCGCACCTGTGCCTGCAGCACATCCGGCTTCGACAGCTGGTTCTTCGCCGCGACCCCCAGCAGCTCGTCATCAGGCAGGCTGCTCCAGAGGAAGAAGGACAGGCGCGATGCCAGTTCCAGGTCGGAGAGTGCACGCGCGCCATCGTCCACCGCGGCCTCGGCGCGGTACAGGAACAGCGGGCTGGCGAGGATGGCTGCGATCGATTCACGCACACCCGCCTCGAAGCCATCGGTCTTGCTGGTGCGGTCGTAGAAGCGCATCAGCGGCGCGACATCCTCATCATTCACCGGCCGGCGGAACGCATGCTGCGCCAGGTTGGTGACGATCTTTTCCGCGCAGGCACGCTCATCCGCGGCGGCGGTCGGCTTGCAGATGAAGATCTTCTGGCGGCTGAGTGAATCACTCATGCCGGTGATCTGCACCGGGCCCTTGATATGGAAGGCATGCACGGCCTGTACCCGGTGCTGGCCACCCTCGAGCAGGTTGGCGGCACGACGATCATCGCCGGCCTGGTACTGCAGGGTGCGGGCATCGTCCTCGGCGTAGCTGCGGCGCAGGAAGGTGACGGCCACGGTGTGCTGGCCGGCGGTGGCGCGGAAGCGGATGTCCTTCAGGCGGCCATTGATCTTCGCGATGGCATCATCGAGCTTCTGGTCGACGGCCTTGTGGTCATCTTCGCCGCCAAGCTGCGTGCGCCAGAATTCCTTGCCATCCAGCAGCGCAATGACGGTGTTCTCGAACTCGAGGTTCGGCACCGTGCGCGCCAGTGCCATGTCGCCGATGGACAGCACGTATTCACCGTCCGCCGGGAAGTTGTGCACCGCGCTCATGCCGCCGCGCGTGCCGAAGGGCATGCCGTCACGATAACGCTGCTGGTTGCCCGACCCAACGGCCGGCGCTGCCGCCAGCGACAGGATCATGTTGGGCACCGCGCCGTAGGTGGTCTCCAGCGGTACGGACTTCGGATCGCCGACGGCCTGCACGGCAAGCGCGCGCGCCGCGGTAACCGCCTGGTCCATGAAGGCCGGCGTCATCTGCAGCAGCTCGGCGTTGGTGTCGAAATCGTCTTTCAGCTGGTCCTGCGGCAGCCAGGTGGCAGCCACGATGTCCAGGCCCAGCAGGTCGCGCACGGCATTGGCGTACTCGCGGCGATTCAGGCGCCGCAGCGGCACGTAGCCGGTGTAGGGCGAAGCGGACTGCGCGCTGTCGAGGGTGGTCTCGAGCCAGGAAACCATGCTGGTCACCGCGGCTGGATCCGGCTGCTTGCTGCCCGGAGGCGGCATCAGGCCGCTCTTGAGCTTCTTGATCGCGTTTTCCCACACCTTGCCTTCCTGGGGCACGCCGCTGGCATCCATGGCATCGAAGGCGACGCCACCGGCCCAGTCCTCGGTGTTGTGGCACTTGTAGCAGTAGGTCTCGACCGTCTTCCACTGCTGGGCGTGGGTGGCATCCTGGGGAGCGGCAGCAGCCGGCGCGGCCGCAGGTGCAGCCGACAAAGCCGAGCCCATGGCTCCCAGCCCCGCAAGGAGCGTCAGGAACTGCCTGGTGCGCGTCAAACTCATTGATGTCCCCCAAAAGCTCTGTGGCAGGTATCGGCCCGGCGGCCGTACTCGGTTGGTCGCCTAGTATATTGAGTCGCGCCGCGCCGGTTGGTTCCCTTTGGAGGGCCTTTCGTATAGCTGGCTGTCTGGGCAGCGAAGGCTTTCGGCGCCTTGCGCCAGGACACCCTTACAATGCCCGCCCACATGGCTGCACCCGCGCACTACACCCGTACAGCAGTGACCCTGCACTGGCTGGTCGCCGGGCTGGTACTGGCTACCTGGTTCATGGGGTGGACCATGACCGACCTCGCCATCAGCCCGCAGCGCCTGAAACTCTACAATTACCACAAGTGGCTGGGAGTGACGGTGCTGGCACTGGCCCTGCTGCGCCTGTGGTGGCGGCTCACCCACCGGCCACCGCCCCTGCCGAGCATGCCCCGCTGGCAGGTGCGGGCTGCGACCGTGGCCCACGGTGCTCTCTACCTGCTGATGCTGGTGGTGCCGCTGACTGGCTGGATCTACAGCAATGCGGCAGGTTACCGGGTGGTGTACCTCGGCAAGCTGCCGCTGCCGGACCTGGTGGCCCGCAATCGCGAACTGGCAGCCACCTGGGTCGAAGTGCACAGCTGGCTCGCCATCGCGTTCGCCGCGCTCGTGGCGGTGCATGTGCTGGGAGCGCTTCATCACCAGTTCATCGTGAAGGACCATACTCTGCGCCGCATGCTGGTGTGGCTTGGCTGACCCAAGGAGGATTTCGATGCGATCTACGAAGCAGTTGCTGGCCGCGGGATTGTTGGTGGTGTCCGGCCTGTTGCTCGCGGCGCCGCTGGCGGTGGGTCCAGCCACGCAGAGCAAGCTCACCGCCACCTTCAAGCAGGAGGGCGTGGCGGTGGAATCCCCGTTCACGCGCTTCACCGGGCAGATCGATTACGATCCGGTCAATGTGGCTGCGGCCACTGCCAGCATCGAAGTGGACATGACCAGCCTGGACCTGGGCGATCCGGCCTACAGCGCCGAGCTGGTGAAGAAATCCTGGTTCGACAGCGCCGCTCATCCCAGAGGGGTGTTCAAGTCCACCGCCATCAAGCCGCTGGCGGCCAACCGCTTCGAGGCCACCGGTCAACTGACCATCAAGGGCAGGGTGCAGAACATCACCGTGCCGGTCACGGTCGCCGCCGGTGCCTTCGACGGCAGTTTCACCATTTCCCGCAAGGCCTTCGGCATTGGCGATCCCATCTGGGAAGAAGCGCTGGACGACAAGGTAGTCGTGAAATTCCATCTCGTTACTCAAGGAGCCAGAAAATGATCCGTTCCATTGCCATGCTCGGGCTGTTGACCGCGGGGATCGCCGCCACTGCAGCGCCTGCCACGTACACGGTAGATCCGCAGCACACCTATCCCTCGTTCGAGGCCGACCACATGGGTGGACTCTCGGTGTGGCGCGGCAAATTCAACACCACCGCCGGCAAGGTGGTGCTTGATGCCGCGGCGAAGACGGGCGAGGTGGACATCACCATCGACGCGGCCTCGGTCAACTTCGGCCACGATAAGATGAACGAGCATGCGCGCACTGCCGACATGTTCGATACCGCGAAATTCCCGACCGCGACCTACAAGGGCAAGATCAGCAAGTGGAATGGCGATGCGCCGGCCGAGATCGATGGCCAGCTGACGCTGAAGGGCGTGACCAAGCCGGTGAAACTCACCCTCAACAGCTTCATGTGCAAGCCTAATCCGATGACCAAGAAGGAGACCTGCGGTGCGGATGCCGTGGGCACTTTCCAGCGCGATGCCTTCGGCATGGACTACGGCAAGAGCATGGGCTTCAAGATGGACACCAAGGTGCTGGTCTCCATCGAGGCCGTGAAGGCGAACTAGCCTTCGGGGGCGCGCTGCAGCGCCGCTTCCACCGCGACAAGCGTGGTGAGCGGTGATTCACAGGTGCTGCCGCGGCACAGGTACGCCACAGCCGCCCCTCGGGGCGGCTTTTCCTTGAACGCCGCGGGCAGGCCGGCCGCATCAGCCGGTATGGCGATGACGCTGACCAGAGGCCGCCACACGGCCTGCAGCCGGCGTTGCCAGCGGCCGATCTCGGCGGCCTCACCGCGCAGGATCACGAAGCTGTGCGGCTGCAGATGTTCTTCCAGCGCAGTCGCCATGTGCACCAGCGCCAGCGGCGTATCGGTGAGCTGTACCCAGGCGGCGCGCAGCGCCCGCTCCGCGGCATCCAGGTATCGCGGTTCGCCCAGCAGCCAGCCAAGCTTCTGCAGGGCGGCGACCGCGGTGGCATTGCCCGACGGCGTGGCATCGTCACTGAATGAGCGGCTGCGGTGGATCAAAACCTCGTGATCCGAGGCCGTGAAATAGAAGCCGCCGTGGGCGCTGTCCTCGAAGTGCGCCAGCAGGCAGTCCGCAAGCTGTGCGGCAAACTGCAGCGCGCCCGCGTCAAACCGCACCGTAGCCAGGGCCAGGATGGCATCGATCAGGCTGGCATGGTCATCCAGGTACGCACCCAGCTGCGCGCGGCCGCTGCGCGATACGGCGAGCAGGCGGCCATCGCGCCAGTGATGCTGCCACAGGTATGCCAGCGCCACGGCGCCCGCCTCGGCCAGCCGCGGGTCGCCCAGTGCGCGTGCGGCATCGGCCAGGCCACGGATGGCGAGTGCGTTCCAGCCGGTGAGTATCTTGTCGTCCCGCACCGGGGCGACGCGCCTGCGGCGCGCCGCCAGGAGCTGCTCGCGGGCGGCGTCCAGGCGCTGTGCGATGGCATCCATGCTGTCCTGGTCCGCAGTGCCGGCCAGGTCCGCGAGTTCGCGGGCCGCGAGCAGGTGCCAGCTGCCTTCGAAGTTGGCCCGGCGGTCAAGGCCATACCGGGCACCGAACAGCGCGGCATCCGGCGCCTCCAGCACCGCGGCCACCTGCTGCGGATCCCACACGTAGTAGCGCCCTTCATGGCCTTCCGAGTCCGCATCGAAGGAGCTGCAGAATGCGCCGTTGTCACCACGCAGCTCCTGCAGCAGGAAATCGGCTGTGCCGCGCACCACGCGGCTGAAGGCCGTGTCGCCAGTTGCCATGGCTGCCTCGGCGTACACCGACAGCAGCATGCCGTTGTCGTACAGCATCTTCTCGAAATGCGGGATCTCCCAGCGCTGGTCAACGCTGTACCGGTAGAAGCCGCCGCCCAGCTGGTCGTACACGCCGCCATCGGCCATGCGCTTCAACGTGAGGGTGGCCATGAACAGCGCGTTCAGGTCCGGCTGCTCGCTCAACGACGTGGCGTGCCAGTCGCGCAGCAGGCGGCTGATCATCCCGGCATGCGGGAACTTGGGGGCGGGAGTGAAGCCGCCATGCTCGCGGTCGAAGCGCTGTTCCAGCTGCTGGCGCAGCAGCAGCAGCGGTGCGTCGTCCAGCCGCTGGGCGGGGCCGGCCGCGGGCGCATCGAGACTGCCCAGCGCGGCCACCAGTGCTGCGGACTGCGCCCGTAGCGCGGCGCGCTGGTCGCGGTAGTACTCGGCCACACGTGCCAGCACGGTGCTGAAACCCGGCATGCCGCCACGCGCTGTGGGGGGGAAGTACGTGCCGCCGAAGAAGGGGCGCTGGTCGTCGTGGGTGAGGAACATGGTGAGCGGCCAGCCGCCGCTGCGGCGCGTCAGCAGCTGGTGCGCCAGCTGATAGATGCGGTCGATGTCAGGCCGCTCCTCGCGATCCACCTTGATGTTGATGAACAGCGCATTCATCACGGCGGCGGTGGCCGGATCCTCGAAGGATTCGTGCGCCATGACATGGCACCAGTGGCACGCAGAGTAGCCGATGGATAGCAGTACCGGCTTGCCCGAACTGCGTGCGGCATCGAAGGCGGCGTCGCCCCATGTGTACCACTCCACCGGATTGCCGGCGTGCTGGAGCAGGTAGGGGCTGGTGGATGAGCCCAGATGGTTGCCGGGCATAGGCGGTGGCGCAGCATGCGGCATCGAACTGATCATCCTGCAGTAGACTGCGCGGCACTATGACAGATCTGCCAGGCACCGAGCTGCCACAACTGGTGCTCCGGCGCCATGAAGACAAGCGCATCCGCGGCGGCCATGCCTGGGTGTTTTCCAACGAGATTGACACCGCGGCCACGCCGCTTTCGTCCATCGATCCGGGAGCCGCAGTCATGGTGCTGGATCACCGCCGGCAGTTCCTGGCTTATGCGCTGGCCAATCCACATGCCCTCATCTGCGCCAGGATCATGAGTCGTGATGTGGCCGTACCCATCGGCAGCGAATTGCTGGCTGCGCGCCTGCGCAGCGCACTGGCCCTGCGCGAGCGTTACTGCGGCGGGCGCCATTACCGCCTGGTGTATGGCGAATCGGATGGCCTGCCTGGTCTGGTGGTGGACCGCTTTGGCGATGTGCTGGTGGGGCAGATCGCGACGCTCGCCATGGAGCAGCGGCGCGCCCTGATCGAGGCGGCGTTGCAGGAAGTGGTGGGCATGACCACGCTGGTGTGGAAGAACGATACCGGCGCGCGTGACCTGGAGGCTTTGCCGCACGAAGTGCATGCCCTTGCCGGTGAGGTGCCGGCGCTGGTGGATGTAGTGGAGGCGGGGCTGTCCTTCCAGGCCCCGCTCGGTGCCGGGCAGAAGACGGGCTGGTTCTATGACCAGACTGCCAACCGGGCGGCACTGCGCGGCTTCCTGCAGCCCGGCTCCCGGGTGCTCGATGTGTGCAGTTATGTAGGCGGCTGGGCCGTGGGCGCGCTGGGCGCAGGGGCGGCGGCCGCGTTGTGTGTGGATTCCTCCACTGCGGCGCTGGATGCAGCCACTGCCAACGCGCTGCGCAATGGCCACACGCTCGAAACCCGCCGCGGCGATGCATTCGACGTGCTCGAGGCGCTGCATGCGGAAGGGCGCCAGTTCGATGTGCTGGTGGTGGACCCGCCGGCATTCGTGAAGCGTCGCAAGGATCTGCCCAAGGGCGAGGCTGCCTACCGCAAGCTCAACCAGCTGGCGCTGCGGCTCGCGGCCGATGAGGCGCTGCTGGTCAGTTGTTCCTGCTCCTGGCATCTGCCGGCCGAGCATCTGCCGGAACTGCTGCAGTCCGCTGCGGCAAGCACCGGCCGTGAATTGCGCATCATCGCGCAGGGCGGCCAGTCGCCTGATCATCCAGTGCATCCGGCCATGCCCGAGACGCGCTATCTGAAGACCCTGTTCGCGCGCGTATCCCGGTAGAATCGCGCCGATGCTGACTTATCCGCGTATCGATCCGGTTGCCCTGCACCTGGGCCCGCTGCAGGTCCACTGGTACGGGGTCATGTACGTGATCGCCTTCGGTGTTGCCTGGTGGCTGGGCCGGCGCGCAACCCGGCGTCCGGGCAGCACCTGGAAGCCGGAGCAGGTCGACGACCTGATCTTCTGGGCCATGGCCGGCGGCATCCTCGGCGGCCGCATCGGCTATGTGCTGATCTACGTGCTGCCATTCCAGATGGAGCTGCTGCGCGCCGACTGGCTCTATCCGGTGAAGATCTGGCAGGGCGGCATGTCGTGGCATGGCGGGATGATCGGCGGGTTCATCGCCATGGGCCTGTACGCGCGGCGCTTCGGACGGCGGGCTCTCGATGTGATGGATTTCGCCGCGCCGCTGTCGGGCATCGGCATCTGCGCCGTGCGCATCGGAAATTTCATCAACAGCGAGCTGTGGGGCGCGCCCACCGACTGGAAGTGGGGGTTCCTGGTGCCGGACGCGGTCACCGGCGAGCTGGTGGGTCGCCATGCCTCGCAGCTGTACGAGGCGGCCCTGGAGGGTCTGGCGATGTTCCTGCTGCTGTGGTGGTTCACGCGGCGGCGGCGCCCCAGTGGCGCGACCATCGGCCTGGCGCTGAGCTGGTATGCACTGGTCCGCATGGGCATCGAGTTCGTGCGCGTGCCGGATGCCCAGATCGGCTACCTGATGGGGGACTACCTGACCATGGGCCAGCTGCTGTCGCTGCCGATGCTGCTGGCTGGCCTGGTGCTGCTGCTGCGCGCGCAGATGCAGCCACGGCCATCCGGAAACTTCACTCGCGCGTGAAGGCCTACCTCGAATTGCTGCGCGCGGTGCGCGAACACGGTGCGCGCAAGGACGACCGCACCGGCACCGGCACCCTGTCGTTGTTCGGCGCCCAGCTGCGCTTCGACCTGCAGCAGGGCTTCCCGCTGGTGACCACCAAGCGGGTGCATCTGCCTTCAGTGGTGCACGAGCTGCTGTGGTTCCTGCGCGGCGACAGCAATGTCGCCTACCTGCGTGAGCACGGTGTGTCGATCTGGGACGAATGGGCCGACGAGCGCGGCGAGCTCGGACCTGTGTATGGCGTGCAGTGGCGCTCCTGGGAGACGGCGGATGGCCGTCAGGTCGACCAGCTCGCGCAGTTGCTGCAGACCTTGCGCAGCAATCCTGATTCCCGCCGCATGGTGGTGAGTGCGTGGAATGTCGGTCAGCTGCCCGAGATGGCGTTGCTGCCCTGCCACGCGCTGTTCCAGTTCTATGTGGCCGGAGGCCGCCTCTCCTGCCAGCTTTACCAGCGCAGCGCGGACATGTTCCTCGGTGTGCCATTCAATATCGCCTCCTACGCACTGCTGACCCACCTGGTCGCGGCGCAATGCGATCTGATACCCGGCGATTTCATCTGGACGGGTGGGGATTGCCACCTGTACATCAACCATCTGGCGCAGGCCGACCTGCAGCTGACGCGCGAGCCCTTGCCGGCGCCGCGACTGAAGCTGTTGCGCCGGCCGGCCAGCCTGTTCGACTATCAAGCAGAGGACATCGAGTTCGTGAACTATCAGCATCATGCGCCCATCAAGGCGCCAGTGGCGGTCTGACATGGCAACTGTATCCAAGAAGAACGCCAAGGGGCTGCCCCCGAACAAATGGATGGTGGTGCGCCACTCGAAAGTGCACGGTTACGGCTGCTTTGCGCGGCGTGACATCCCGAAAGGCACGCGCCTCATCGAATATGTCGGCGAGCGTATCTCCCACAAGGAAGCAGACAAGCGGTACGAAGACGCCGACGTTAACGACAACCACACCTTCCTGTTCATCGCTGATCGCAAGACGGTGATCGATGCCACCAGTGGTGGCAACGAATCGCGCTTCATCAACCACAACTGCGACGGCAATTGCGAGTCCGACACCGAGAAGGGCCGGGTGTTCGTGGATACGATCAAGCCGATCAAGAAGGGCGAGGAGCTCGGCTACGACTACCAGATCGGCCGTGACAAGAACGATCCGCCGAACGTCGACGAAATCTATGCCTGCCGCTGCGGCTCGCCAAAGTGCCGGGGCACGATGCTGTGGCCCGCCAAGCGCCCGAAGCCGCGCAAGAAGGCCAAGAATAAGGTTGCGAAGACCGCCGCCAAGCGGAAAACCGCAGGCAAGACGGCGACGGCCGGAAAGACGGCGTCGAAGTCGAAGTCGAAGTCGAAGTCAAAGACCAAGACCAAGACCAAGACCAAATCCAAGGCGAAGCGCGGCAAGGCCGCCGGGCGCTAGTCTTGGCGACGCGACTGACAGCGGTATTTGCCGCGTCCGACAACGATGTGATCGGACGCGACAATGCCCTGCCGTGGCATCTGCCGGCGGATCTGGCCCAGTTCAAGCGGCTGACCATGGGCAAGCCGATCCTGATGGGTCGGCGAACCTTCGAATCCATCGGGCGACCCCTGCCGGGCCGCCGCAATCTGGTGATGAGCCGCGGTGGCTTCTCGGCGCCGGGGGTGGAAACAGTGCGTTCTGTCGAGGAAGCGCTGGCGCTGGTGGCCGGTGAGCCGGAACTGGCCAACATCGGCGGCGCAGAAGTATTCCGTCTGGCCTTGCCGCGCACTGATGTGATTTACCTCACGCGGGTGCACTGCACGGTGCAGGGGGACACCTTCCTGCCGCCCCTGCCGCCCGCCGAATGGCGTGAGGTGGCGCGCGAGGAGTGGCCGGCGGATGAACGCAATGCCTGGCCGATGACATTCTCGACGCTGCAGAGGATTCGCCCGCAGCCGGTATGACGCGGCATGCCGCTGCAGCGGCATCACACCGGCAGCAGCGGCGGCAGGCGCGCTTCCACCAGCAGCGTGGCAAGGTCTGGTATCAGCGCCTCGGGCACGGCGCACAGTTCGTCGAGGATCTGCTGCTGGATGCGGCCGCGCTCCAGCGCAACCGAGTAGGGAATCTCGTCGTGGAACATCACCATCGCGTAGCGGGGGATGAAACGATCGGGAAAGCGTCGCTCCAGTTGCAGCGCCAGCTGCTTCTGCCGGTGGAAGCGGGCATCGAGGACCTCCTCGCGCATCTCGCCATAGTTCTCCAGCGACATGGCCGCGATGGCCGCCGCGTCCACGCGGCGCGCGGCACTGAAGCGCGCGAAAGGCGCGGGCTTTCCCTCGGAGAGAATGCCATCCAGCAGCCGGCAATCCTCCAGCGCGCAGTTCATGCCCTGGCCGTGGAAAGGCACGATGGCATGCGCGGCGTCTCCTACCAGCAGCAACTGTTCGCCGTGATGCCATGGATCGCAGCGCACGGTGCCCAGGATTCCCTGCCGGTGGGTGGCGTATTCGCCGTCGAAATCCGGCATCAGCGGCAGCACGTCCGGAAATGCCCGCGCGAAGAATGCCCGCGCCGCGCCCGGCTGCGCCAGTGCTTCGAAGCTGTCCGCGCCGGTGCGGGGCATGAACAAGGTGGCAGTGAAACTCTGGTCTGTATTGGGCAGGGCGATCAGCATGAAGCCACGCCGTGGCCAGATATGCAGGGCTTCGCGTGTCGCCAGTGCGCTGCGCCCCGCGATGGCCGGTATGGTCAGTTCCTTGTAGTCATGCTGCAGCAGCTCATTGCTGGCGCGCAGCGCGCCGGCGGCGGCCAGGGACTTGCGCAGCGCGGATCCAGCGCCGTCGGCGCCCACGACTCTGCTGGCAGCCAGCACATAGCTGCGCGCGGCGGATTCATCATGCATCAGCAGTGCGCCGGAAGGCGCCACGCCGCTGCAGCGCTGGCCGAAGTACAGCGTGATGCGGCCGTCGCGAGCGGCCGCTTCCACCAGGCTCCGGGTCAGCTCCACCCGGGAGATGGAATAGTTGATCTCGCCGGGCCGCTGGCCATAGGGGCTGAATGCCGCGGTTCCATCCGCAAGGTGCAGCTGCCTGCCCGGCATCGGGACCATCAGCGGACGCAGCGTTTCCAGAACGCCGGCGGCTTGCAGCGCCCGCATACCGCGTGCTGCCAATGCGAGATTGATGGAGCGACCGGCTTCGGCAGGGGTGCTGCGCGGGTCGCCGCCCCGCTCGTACAGGGCTACCTGCTGATTGCGTCGTGCGGCCAGCAGTGCCAGCAGCGTTCCTGCCGGGCCCGCGCCAATGATGGTGAGGTCGGCGCTGGCGCTCATGCCAGCGCGGGACGCAGCGCCAGCAGGAACCTCGCCAAGTCTGCGTACTGGTTGTACAGCGGCGCTGCCGCCACCCGGATGACATCCGGTTCACGCCAGTCCGCCACCACCCCGGCTTGTCCCAGTGCCGCAAAGGCAGCGCGTCCCCGCTCGCGTCCGGCGCTCACGCGCAGGGAGAGCTGGCCGCCGCGCGCCTGCGCCTCCAGCGGAGTGACCACCTGCAGCGTGCCCGCGAACTCCTCGCGCAGCGCATCGAGCAGGAATTGGCCCATGGCCAGTGATTTAGCCCGCAGTGCCGTCATGCCCGCCGCTTCGAAGAGTGCCAGTGAGGCAAGCAGGGGGGCGGCGGAAAAGATGGGCGGGTTGCTGACCTGCCAGCCATCCGCGCCGCGCTCTGGTGTGAACTGGGGATCCATGCGAAAGCGCGTGCTGCCTTCGTGACCCCACCAGCCAGCCAGGCGTGGCAGCGCGGACTGTGCATGCCGTTCATGAACGAAGGCGCCGCCCAGCGCGCCAGGTCCGGCATTGAGGTATTTATAGCTGCACCAGGCGGCGAAATCCGCGTCGCTGTCATGCAGCGCCAGTGGCACGTTGCCGATGGCGTGCGCCAGGTCGAATCCGCAGCTGGCGCCGGCCCGGCGGGCGGCGCGCGCCACGCGCCCCAGGTCGAAGGACTGTCCGGTGAGATATTGAACGCCAGGCCACAGCACCAGCGCCACTTCATCGCCACGTGCCGCGAGCAGAGCCTCCAGTTGCGCCAGGTCGATCAGGTCCTGGCCCGCGGCGGGCGCGATCTCTATCAACGTGCTGTGCGCGTCGAGGCCATGCCAGCGCAACTGCCCGAGCACCGCGTGACGGTCGGACGGGAATGCGCCGGCTTCGATCACGATGCAGCGGCGACGGCCCTGCGGCCGGAAGAAACTCGCCATCAACAGGTGCAGGTTCACGGTGAGCGAATTCATCGCGACCACCTCATGTTCGCGGGCACCGGCCACTGCGGCGAGTTGCCGCTTCAGCAGCTGCGCGTAACCGATCCAGGGGCGGCGCCCTTCATGGTGGCCGGCGACGCCCAGTGATTCCCAGCTGTCCAGCTCCTCGCTCACGTAGCGCCGCGCATCCAGTGGCGCAAGTCCCAGCGAATGCCCGCACAGATAGACCAGTGGCGCGCCATCGGGGCCCGCAGGCAGGGCGAACCGCGCCCGCAATGGCCCCAGCGGATCCGCGGCATCCAGATCGCAGGCCCGTTGCAGCAATGTGCTCAAGCTTCTGCCAGCGGCAGGTGCAGCGGGCGGCTGGGCACCGCGTCGCCGCTCCAGGCCGGGATCTGGATCTGCACCGCACAGTACCCGTCGTGCAGCGAGTCGGGGAAGTGGGCGAGTTCGGTGATGGTGGCCGCAGGCCGCGCAGCATCGGCGAGTCGCGTACTGCCGGCCGGCAGCCCGAAGAAAATACGATGCGCAGTGAGGTGCCCGGCATCCTCGAGGCGGTCCACCGAGGGCAGGTCGGTGACCAGATGTTCCACCCCGCGCGCCACCAGCTCTTGCATCAGCTGACGCGACAGGAAGGGCGGGGCGGCATCGCGCCCACTGGTTCCCGTCCGCAGCAGCAGTGCATGGACTGGCCTGTCCTGGTGCAGGTGCCAGGCGGCGAGCAAGGCCTGGCGGGTGACGATGCAGTCGCCGGGCTGCGGCGCCGGCAGGCTGTCCTCGCGGGTTGCGGATGCTTCCACCGCTGCGACTGTCAGCAGCAGCGCCGGCAGCGGCACGAGCGGCAGCAACTCGTGCAGCGCGCATTGCTCGATGGTCAGGTGGCTGGCGCTCTCGGTATGGGTGCCATTGCAATGCGGCACCAGGCAGAGCTGCTGGCAATTGCAGCTGGCGCCACGCGCCACCGCGCCCTCGAACGAGCCCACCCGCAAAGGCTTCGCCGTCGCCGGTGGTGCGCCGAAATGCTGCGGATGCGGCTGCTGGAAATCAAGCACCAGCGCGAGCGAGGTCGCAGCGGCGAAGTCCACGGCCGGCGCAGTGACGGGCTCAGTCATTCTTGCGGCGCGAGTCCGGTACCGGCGCGACATGTCCGCAGTGGCTGCAGGTGCGGTGCTCGAGGCTGTCGTAGTAGCGCTGGAACACCGGCGCGAACTGGGTCTCTATGTTGGTCAGCTCAAAGAATTCTTCGTACAGCTTGTGGTTGCATTGCTCGCAGTACCACTGCAGGCCGTCCTGCTCGCCGGCGCGGCGCCGCCGCTCAATCACCATGCCCACCGTGTCCGGCAGGCGCTGCGGCGAGTGGGGCAGGTTTGCCGGCAGCAGGAAGATCTCACCCTGGCGGATGGGAACATCGACGATGCGGCCGGCCTGCACCGTGCGCAGCACCATGTCGCCCTCCAGCTGGTAGAAGAACTCCTCCCCGGGATCGACATGGAAGTCGCTGCGGGCGTTCGGGCCTCCCACCACCATGATCACGAAATCCTCGACCGGGAACAGCAGCTTGTTCCCGACCGGCGGCTTCAGCAGGTGGCGATGGGCTTCAATCCAGGCATGGAAGTTGAATGGCGCTTGCATGTGCCCATTCTAGCGCCAGCTCCACTGCAGACCGAGCATTGCCGTGCGATCCGGGCCGGACTCGAAGAAACGGCTGTTGCCCTCGTTGACGATCACCGAGCCCACATAGGTCTTGTCGAGCAGGTTCTCCACCCGCGCGAAGGCGCGCAGCTTGCTGTCCGTCAGCCGCCAGTCGTGCCCGGCCTCCAGGCTCCAGATGCCATAGCCTGGCGCGCTGATGGTGCCCACGTCATTCACCACGATGTGGCTGCTGGCATTGAACTCCAGCGCGGCGCTCCAGGGCCCGGGCGACCAGCCCAGACGCACCTGTCCCTGGTGGCGGGGCACGCCGGGAATGCGGCTGCCTGCGGGCACCGTGACATTGGGAACGGTGCAGGGTGTGCCCTGGCAGATGCGATAGGCGCTGCGGAATTCGGCGTCGAGCGCGGTGTAGCTGGCCTCGATGTCCCAGTCAGCGGCAAGCGGCTGCCGCAGCGAGGCTTCGAATCCCTGGCGGCGGGAGCGATCTACATTGCTGTAGCTGCTGCGGCCACCGCTGTTGCGCGCCACCACCAGTTCATCGCGGGTATCGGCACGGAACACGGCCACGTCGACTTCCGTGCTGCCCATGGGGCGCCACTTGGCGCCCACTTCATAGTTGTGGCTGGTCGAGGGCTGCAGGCCGAAGGCCAGGCCTGCCGCGCCGTCACTGCGATAGGAAAGCTCGTTGAAGGTCGGAGTCTCGAAGCCATCGCCCACAGAGGCGTACAGGCGCAGCGATTCGATCGGGTGGAACAGCAGGCCACCCACCAGCGTGGTATCGCTGTAGTCCTTGGTGCCACTGTCGTCGGGATTCAGGCCCGCGATGTAACGATCCGTGGAGCGGAACTTCACCTTGCTGTGCCGCACGCCCGCCAGCAGCGACCACTGCCCGGTGAGCTTCCACCAGCCCTGTGCGAACTGGTCGAAATTGTCGACGCGGTTGGTTTCATCTCGGCGCAGGTTGCCGCGCACGCCCAGTGCTGTAGGTGCTGCCGGCGCACCGAGGAAATTCTCGTAACCGCGCCGCAGCTGGTCCTGCAGGTCGTAGTTGCCGCCGACCGTGACCTCGAGTGGGCGCCCCGCCAGATCGCCATCCCACGACCAGCGCAGATCGGCGCCGCGATAGTCGCCATCGAGGTCGACCACACCACCCGAATGCAGCTGGCTGCTGGCCACGGCCGGATTGCGTTGTGTCAGTGAAGGGATCGCCAGGTACTGCACCACCTTCCGGTTGCCACCATAGGCTGTTGCACGCAGCGTGTGCTCACCCAGGTGCTGCTCGAAGATCACGCCACCCTGCAACTGCTCGACCGACTTGCGCGTATTGAACTGGATGGCCACCGGCGTAGCCTGCTGCGGATCGGCGCGCCAGTCGGCGGGAGTCAGGCCGAGCGTGTCCTGCGCCTGCGGGATGTCCACGTAGTTGACGACGAAGGCCAGCGTGCGGTCGGCGCCGGTATCCACGCCCAGGCGCAGGTTGACTGAATCGCGGCGCGCCGCCGAGTGCTCGCGGTAGCCATCGGTCTCGAAGCGCGACAGGGTGAGGTTGTAGTCGATCGGACCCGCGGTGCCCAGCGCCTGGCCGCCGAGCGTGTAGGTATCGTCGCTGCCGTAGGTGGCGCGCAGGCGTGCCGAAGTTTCCTCGGAACCCGGGCGGCTCCAGATCTGCACCACGCCGCCGGAGGAGTTGCCATACAGCGCCGAGAACGGCCCGCGCAGGATCTGCAGCGTGTCGGCGCCCATCACACTGAAGTGTGACAGCTGGCCCTGGCCGTCCGGCATGGAGGCCGGGATGCCATCGGCATACAGCCGCAGGCCGCGCACGCCGAAAGTAGCGCGCGCGCCGAAGCCGCGGATGGACAGCTGTGTATCCTGGGCGTAGTTCTGGCGGTCCAGCGCGGTGACACCGGGAATGCCGGCCAGCAGTTCCGTGACATTGGTCTGCGAACGGTTGCTGTCGGGATCCACGCGCACCGTCGTCACCGAAGCGGGAACATCGATGTCGGCAACGCTGCGCAGCCGCGTGGCGCTGACCTCGGCGGGATTGAGTTCTTCTGGGGGGATGCCTTCCGCGGCGAACGCCGAGGTGGCGGCGAGGCCTGCGAACAGGAAGGTGCGAGCCGGAATGCGTGTCATGCCCCTCAATATCCTTGTCTCTTGCCAGCAATCGGCTGGGGCAGCGATTCTAGCCGCTGCTCCGGCAAAGGCATGCAGGCATTCAGGACATTTCAGGGAGAGGTGGCTGGGCCGATGCTGCCGACGCCATGGATGCTGGGCTCGACCTGCGCCGGGTTGCCCGCATAGCGAATGGACCCCACGCCGTTGACTTCGGCCTTCAGCGAACCGGTCACCAGTGTCTGGAGATTGCCGGCGCCATTCACGTACAGGGTGGCGTCAACCACCCGCAGCTGCGATAGATCCATGTTGCCGGCGCCATTGATGCGCGCGTTCAGCGATTGCCGCGCGCCGCTGGCGCGGATCTGGCCCGCACCGGACAGCACGATAGCCAGCGCCTCGCCCGTGCCAGCGTCGATCTTCACGTCACCGGCACCGCTCACAGTGAAGGCGTTGAGCTGCGGCGTGGCGATGCGCAGCTGCAGGTTGTCGTGGCTGCCGAACGCGTACCACCTGGTCTCATGGTCGATCACCAGCACGCCGTTGTGCACCACGGTGGTGACGTCGCCCAGCACAGACTGGCTGGCGGAAAGCATCAGTGAGGCAGGGGCGCCGGCCACGACTTCCACGCTCGCCGAGCCGCGCAGTTCGATGGAATGGAAGGCATCGACGCCGCGCTGTTGGGATACCACGGGCCCCACAGCGCGGTTGCCGCAGCCGGTCAGTGCCAGCGCCGCCAGCAACGCTGCCGCGAGGTACTCAGGCCAGGGTGTGATAGACGTTCTGCACGTCATCGTCCTGCTCCAGCTTGTCCAGCAGGGTCATCACTTCGGTGGCCTGATCCTCGGGCAGGGTGGTGGGAGCGCTGCACAGATATTCATGTGCTGCGGACAGAGGCGCGATGCCGCGCTCTTCCAGTGCCTTCTGCAGCTGGCCGAAGTCCTCGAAGGCACAGCGCACTACCAGCTGCGGTTCACCCTTATCGCCAGTGCCTTCGCCCATCTCGTCGAGGCCATGGTCGATCAGGTACAGCTCCAGCTCGTCCTGGTCGATGCCGGCCGGATCAAGGCGGAACACCCCGAGCTTGCGGAACATGAAGCTGACACTGCCGCTGCTGGCGAGGTTGCCATCGTGCTTGGTGAAGATGCTGCGCACGTTGGCCACGGTGCGCGTCGGGTTGTCGGTGGCGGTCTCGACCAGGACCGCAACGCCATGCGGCGCATAGCCCTCGTAGATGGCCTCGCTGTAATCCGTCGCGTCGCGGCCACTGGCGCGCTTGATGGCGGCGTCGACCTTGTCCTTGGGCATGTTGACCGCCCGCGCATTCTGGATGACGCGGCGCAGTGACGGATTGCTGTGCGGATCCGGCCCGCCTGATTTCACCGCAATGGTGATTTCCTTGCCGATCTTGGCGAACTGCTTCGCCATGCGATTCCAGCGCGCGAACATCGTGTGCTTGCGTACTTCGAAGATACGACCCATGAACCCCTGTCCCGTTGCCAGCCTTGCCGCAGGCGTTGAATGATAAGGTAAACGCTGCCGTGGGCATGGTCTGCCACCGGCATGAAACCCGGATGCCAAGTTTGCCGGATAACTGGCGCAGGCGGGGCCTTTCGGACATGATTGCGCGCCTAACCCGGACCCGGGTTACCCATAAATATTCATCAAATTCATAGGTTATCGCCATGCCCTTGAGTGATATTGAAATCGCACGCCAGGCCAAGATGCAGCCCATCGAGAACGTGGCTGCCAAGATCGGCATCAGCCGCGAGCAGCTGCTGCAGTACGGGCCCTACAAGGCCGAGCTGTCGCTGGATGCGGTGCGGGAAATCGGCAAGCGCAAACCCGGCAAGCTGATCCTGGTCACGGCGATCAACCCGACGCCGGCCGGCGAGGGCAAGACCACCACCACCGTCGGTCTGGGTGACGGCCTGAACGCCATCGGCAAGAAGGCCATCATCTGCCTGCGCGAGCCTTCGCTCGGCCCCTGCTTCGGCGTCAAGGGCGGCGCGGCCGGTGGCGGTTACGCGCAGATCGTGCCGATGGAAGACATCAACCTGCATTTCACGGGCGATTTCCACGCCATCGCCGCGGCCAACAACCTGCTGGCCGCCATGGTCGACAACCACATCTACTGGGGCAACGAACTGGGCATCGATGTGCGCCGCGTGACCTGGAAGCGCGTTGTGGACATGAACGATCGCGCGCTGCGCCAGATCACCAACTCGCTGGGCGGTCCGGGCAACGGCTACCCGCGCGAAGATGGCTTCGACATCGTGGTGGCTTCTGAAGTGATGGCGATCTTCTGTCTCGCCACCGACCTGGACGATCTGACCCGCCGCCTCGGCAACATCATTGTGGCGCGCACGCGCGACAAGAAGCCCATCCGCGCGAAAGAGCTGCAGGCCGACGGCGCCATGGCCGTGCTGCTGCGTGATGCGCTGTCGCCGAACCTGGTGCAGACGCTGGAGGGCAACCCGGCCTTCGTGCACGGCGGCCCGTTCGCGAACATCGCGCACGGCTGCAACACCGTGATGGCGACGCAGACCGGCCTGCGCCTGGGCGACTACGTGGTCACCGAAGCCGGCTTCGGCGCCGACCTCGGCGCGGAGAAGTTCCTGGACATCAAGTGCCGCAAGGCGGGGCTGAAGCCCGATGCGGCGGTCATCGTTGCCACGGTGCGTGCGCTCAAGATGCACGGCGGCGTAGCCAAGGACCAGCTGGGCAAGGAAGACCTCGTGGCGCTGCGCAAGGGTTTTGCAAACCTGGAGCGCCATCTGCAGAACGTCGCCAAGTTCGGCGTGCCGGCGGTGGTGGCGATCAACAAGTTCATCGCCGATACCGAGGCCGAGCACAACCTTATCAAGGAGCTGTGCGCCGGCGTGGGCTCGAAGGCCATCCTGTGCTCGCACTGGGCTGACGGCAGCAAGGGCACCATCGAGCTGGCCCACGAGATCGTGCGCATTGCCGAAAGCGGCGAGTCGAAGTACAAGCCCCTGTACGCCGACGAACTGCCGCTGGTGGAGAAGGTGCGCACCATTGCCAAGGAGATCTACCGCGCCAGCGACATCAGCATGGAGCAGAAGGCGAAGGATCTCTTCAAGGAGTTCCAGGACGCAGGCTTCGGCGACTATCCAGTGTGCATCGCGAAGACGCAGTACAGTTTCTCCACCGACCCGAATGCCAAGGGTGCGCCCACCGGCCACGTGCTGAACGTGCGCGATGTGCGGCTGTCGGCCGGCGCGGAGTTCATCGTGGTGGTCTGCGGTGAGATCATGACGATGCCTGGGCTCCCGAAGGTGCCCTCGGCCAATTCCATCAAGCTCAACGCCATGGGCCAGATCGAGGGACTGTTCTGATCCAGTCCCGATCCGGTCGGTGATGGAGACAAGCCCGCCAGGGAAACCGGGCGGGCTTTTTCTTTGCCCGCTACCGGGGCTTCGCGAGGTACGAGAGGTACTGGCGACGCGTTTGCCGCGGGTGTGCTGCACGGCCTGCTGACGGATCTGGCAGATCCCGCCTGCGTCGACTTCGGCCTGGCGGCGGCCTGCCTGAAGCACTCCGTGCCGGGTGACTTCAGCCCGCTCGGTGTCGCCGACATCGCCGCATTCATGTCTGGCGACGGCTTCGGCTTGCGGCGTTGAACCCTTCAGGCGCCCGTGAAGTCCGCCTTGCCGATGGCGAGCCCATTGTGGCGCAGCAGCGCGTAAACCATCGAGTAGTGGAAATACACATTCGGGGTGCCGAAATCCTGCAGGTAGGCCAGGCCCTTGAACTCCAGCTTGCGCGTGCGCATCTGCAGCAGCACCGTGCGGTCTTCTGAACCTTCGAACTGCGCCTCCGCCACCGAGCGGATGAACCCCAGCGTCTTTGCTATGCGCACCTTCAGGTCCGCGAAGCTCTGTTCGGTGTCCTCGAACCGCGGCGGTTCGACGCCGGCCAGCCGGGACACGGTGCCCTTGATCATGTCGCTGGCGATCTGCACCTGCCGGATCAGCGGGAACATGTCGGGGGCCAGGCGTGCCTGCAGCAGTGCGGCATGGTCCAGCTTGCGCTCATCGGCCCACGCGACAGCCTTGTCGAGGATGGCATCAAGGTTGGTCAGCACGCGGCTGTAGACGCCGACGGAGGCGGAGTACATCGATATCTGCATGGTCAGGTGATCCCGGGGTTAGAGGCGCAATGCCGCGCATTCTACGCCGGCTCAGTCGCCGCCCGGCTGCTGACAGGCCGCGCAGCGCGTCTGGAACGGCGGGGCGTCGGAATCATCCAGGTTGACGGCGGTCAGCGCACCGCCCCACACACAGCCAGTGTCCAGCGCCACCAAGCGGGCGCGCCGCATCAGGCCGAGCGTCGACCAGTGCCCGAAGATCACCCGCCGCGTGCGCAGGCGCGACGGATGCTCGAACCACGGGCGCCAGGGTCCGGTGTTGCCGCCGGGGGCCTCCTTCAACTTCATGTCCAGCGTGCCATCGGCCCGGCAGTAGCGCAGCCGCGTCAGCACATTGACGGTGAAGCGGTGCCGTTCCGTGCTGCCGTGCACGTCGCGCCAGCGGTCCGGTTTGTTGCCGTACATCGAGGTGAGGAAGCCGCGCGGGTCGGCCAGCAGAGCGCGGCTTGCCTCGCGCGCGTTGTCCAGCGTCATTCGCAGTGTCCAGTCGGGCACGATGCCGGCGTGCACGATGAGTTCGCGCTGCCGGACATTGTCGATGACAAGCGGCCGCTCGATCAGCCAGTCGAGCAGGGGACCGCGATCACGTGCCGCCAGCACTTCGTCCAGCGTATCGCCGGCCCGCTTGGCACGTTGCGCGTGGTGCAGGGCGAGCAGGTGCAGGTCGTGGTTGCCGAGCACGGTGTGCGCGCCAGCCCCCAGGGAGCGCACGAACCGCAGCACCTGCAGTGACTGCGGGCCGCGGTTGACCAGGTCGCCGACGAAATACAGCTCGTCGCGGTCGGGCGTGAAATGCAGGCGCCGCAACAGTGCGCGCAGTGGCTGGTAGCAACCCTGGACGTCGCCGATGGCGTAGCGGGCCACGAAAGCTCAGTGCAGGATGCCGGGCATGGCCAGGCGAAAGGGCTCAATGGGGGCGTCGAAGTGCGTACCCGTATCGGTTTCCATCTGGTAGCTGCCCTGCATGGTGCCAACAGGCGTCTCGAGGATGGCACCGCTCGAATATCGGAACCCCTGCCCCGGGCGCAGGTGCGGCTGCTCCCCGACCACGCCATCGCCACGCACTTCCTGCACCTTGCCGTTGGAATCGGTGATCACCCAATGGCGGCGCAGCAGACGGGCCGGTTCATTGCCCTCGTTCTCGATGGTGATGGTGTAGCTGAACACATAGCGCTCGCCGCGCGGATCAGACTGGTCCGGCAGGTAGCTGGTTTCAACGCTGACGCGGATGTTCGGCGTCACAGGCTGCGCTCCGCCGTGGCCAGGCGCACGGCCAGCACATCACAGGGCGCGGCATGCAGCACCGTATCCTCAGTGAGGTTGACCAGGATCGACGGGCCGTGCCGCTCGTGGCTGCCGATGACGATCAGATCATAGGAGCCAGCCCGCGCAGCGCGAACGATCGCAGTCTTGATATGGCCGGTCATGACCTCCCACTGCGGCACCGGATCGAACCCTTCGACGAAACGCGCCATCTGCGTGTGCGCATGTTGAAGCAACTCTGCCTCGATCTGCGCCGAGGGCAGCAGGGAATCGCCCAGCGGCTCGACGGGCATGTATTCAACTACGTGCAGCAGCGTGAAGCTCGCGCCCGCCGTGGCGGCAGCCAGCGCGGCAGCACGTGCCGCCACCTGCCGGCTGTCCTGCGACAGGTCGACCACGGCCAGTATCCGTTGGTAACTGTTCATCGCGGGAAACTAATCACAGGCGAGCGCATCTACGCAAGCGCCGCGAGCCGGGCGAAGGCTTCTGGCTGCAGGGTTTCTGGCCGCGCCCCCGGGTCCACGCCCGCCAGCGCGAAGCCTGGCTCGGGCACGAGGCCACGCAGGCTCTTGCGCAAGGTCTTGCGGCGCTGGGAAAACGCCTGTGCCACGACGGCAGCGAATGCCGGGGGTACGGTGAAGCGCGGCTCTTCAAAGACCTGCAGCCGCGCCACCGCGGACCAGACGCGCGGCGGCGGCTGGAACGCGCCCGGGCCGACATCGAAAAGCTTCTCGATGCCGAACCACGGCGCCAGCATCACCGTGAGCCGGCCGTAGTCGTCCGAGGCCGCGGCTGCCGCCATGCGGTCAATCACTTCCTTCTGCAGCATCACGGTGAGATCGCTGATCGCGTGGCGATGCTGCAGGAAGTGGAACAACAACGGTGTCGAAACGTTGTAGGGCAGGTTGCCCACCAGGCGCAGACGGCCGCCGCGGCTGGCTGCCAGCGCCGTGAAATCGAACTTCAGCGCGTCGCCTTCATGCAGCCGCAGCTGTTCAGGCCAGCGCGTGCGCAGCGTGGCTGCGAGATCGCGATCGATCTCCACGGCATCGATGGACGGGATGCGCGCCAGCAGGTGTGCGGTCAATGCGCCCGGGCCGGGGCCGACCTCGACGATGTGCTCGCCCGGCTGCGGGTTCACGGCGGCGGCGATGCGGTCGAGCACGGCCTGGTCATGCAGGAAATGCTGGCCGAAGCGTTTGCGGGTCCTGATCACGCGGCGGCGCGGGCCAGTTGCGCAGCCAGGCGCAGGGCCGCAAGCAGGCTGCCGGCGTCGGCACCGCCGGTGCCGGCAAGGTCCAGGGCCGTACCGTGATCGACTGAGGTGCGGATGAGCGGCAGGCCTAACGTCACATTCACCGCATGGCCGAAGCCTGCGTACTTCAGCACCGGCAGCCCCTGGTCATGGAACATGGCGAGCACCACATCGAAGCGCTCCAGCTGCCGCGGCGTGAAGATGGTGTCGGCCGGCCACGGACCGGTGGCCGCGATGCCGCGCAGCTGCGCGCGGACGATAGCCGGCTGGATGACGTCGATTTCCTCACGCCCGAGGTGGCCGGACTCACCGGCATGCGGATTCAGCCCGCACACCGCGATCCGCGGCCGCGCCAGGCCCCAACGCTGCTGCAGGTCCCGCTGCAGGATGTCCAGGATCTCGTCCAGCGAGCCGGCGGTGATGGCGGCGCCTACATCACGCAACGGCAGGTGCGTGGTGGCCAGCGCCACGCGCAGCGTGTCCGCCACCAGCAGCATCACCGGCCGCGCGTTCCCGCAGCGCTCAGCCAGGTATTCGGTGTGTCCGGTGAAGGCAATGCCCGCGTCATTGATCACGCTTTTCTGCACGGGCGCGGTGACCATGGCATCGAACTCGCCGCTGCGGCAGCCCGCGAGGGCGCGATCCAGCAGCGACAGCACCCAGCGCGCATTCGCGCTGTCCAGCCGGCCCGCTTCCACGGGTGCGGGCAGCGGCAGGTGTTCGACGCGGAAACTTTCGCCGTCGGCCGGATACGCGATGCCCAGCCGCTTGGCGCGTGCAGCCAGCAGCGCTCCGTCCGCGATGCAGGTGATATCGAAGCCGCCGCCAGCCAGCGCTGCGGCAGCCTGCACACAGATGTCCGGACCGATGCCGGCCGGCTCTCCGCAGGTCAGGGCCAGTCGCGGGCGCCGCTCAGGCATGCGCGCCTTTACGGATTGGTGTCGACGTAGGCTTCGTCGCGCATGCGCCGCAGCCACAGCTCGACTTCTTCGTCGGCCTTGCTCTCACGCAGCTGCCGGAAGGCACGCTGGCGGAGCGAATCCTCGGTGGTGTCGAACTGGCGACGCCCCAGCAGCTGCACCACATGCCAGCCGAACTGGGTACGGAAGGGTTCGCTGATCTCGTTGTCCTTCAGTCCCGCGATGACCTGCTCGAATTCCGGCACGTAGGTGCCCGGGCCCGCCCAGCCGAGGTCGCCACCATTCACTGCCGAACCCGAATCCTCCGACATGCTGGAAGCAAACGCCGCGAATTCCTCACCCTTCAGGATGCGGTCGCGGATGCCGATCAGCTTCTGCCGCACGGTGGCGTCATCCTGCAGCTCGTTGGGACGGATCAGGATATGCCGGGCATGCACCTGGTCCTCGATGGGGTTGCCAGTGCCCGAGCGGATCTCATTGAGCTTGACCAGATGGAAGCCGGTCGGCGTGGCGAGTGGCTTGGAGACCTCGCCAGGCTTCAGCCCCACGATCAGCTCGGCCAGGATGGTGGGCAGTTCAGGCCCCTTGCGCCAGCCCAGCTCGCCGCCGTCCAGGGCGGTCTGGCTGTTCGAGTTGGCCACGGCCAGTTGCGAGAAATCCTCGCCGGCCACGGCGCGCTCGTACACGCTCTGCGCCTTCTTCGCCAGCTCTTCTTCCTGTGCCTTGGTGGCGTCGGCCGGGATGGCGATCAGGATGTGCGAGGCATCGTACTCATCGTTCTCGCCGGGCAGCTTCTTCATCCGCTCGATGAACTGGTCGAGCTCGCGCGGCGTGATGTTGATCTTCGAACGCAGCTCGCGCTCCTGCACCGCGCGCAGCGTGATCTCCTTGCGCATGTTGTCGCGGTAGGAGGCGTAGTCCACGCCCTGCTGGGCCAGCACGGCGGGCAGTTGCCCCAGCGTGAGGTTGTTGCGCGTGGCCACTTCGGCGACGGCGGCGTTGAGCTGCTCGTCGTGGAACGTGACGAGCCAGTTGTCGCCGACCACGCCTGCGCCGGCGCCCTTCGCCGTCCACTGACCGGGCAGTGTCGTTGCCGGAAACGCTTCTTCCTTGATCTTGGCCGCGTCGGGCGGCTTCTTCAACGCGCACGCGGCCGAGAGAGCCAGCGCCGCAGCTACGAGCACGGCCGCGAATCCCGGAACTCGGGGCGGAACGGAGCGAGAGCGCCTTTGGTTCGTCACAGGCTTCTTAGTGACCCAGGCTGATGCTGTGCTTGATGATGACGTAGTCGAGATACGACGACACGCGCAGCAGCACTTTGCGAATGATGTGGACGAGCGTGAAATGCTCGGTGTAGATCGCCGACGCCCCGCGCGCCCCGGCGGCGAGGAAGAGCGGGCTGTCCGCCTTGCCGACGACGAGCTTGA
>JBEVNO010000180.1:0-7367 GCA_040508085.1 Steroidobacteraceae bacterium | reverse complement strand
TCACAACGCAGGAAAACCTGATCGACAAACTTCCGAAATGGATGAATTCGCCAGCCGGTTCCCTGGCGGACTGAATAGCGCTCTGCGCCACTTGGGGGCTCCTTCGGTTGCCAGACAAGTGGCGCAGCAAATGGCATCGCCCCCTATGGACCTAAGCGATGTGACGGAAAACCTCCAGCGATCTGTGGCTGCTGCATTCGGTGCCCTCGTTGTCCTGCTGCTCAACAGGCGGCCGCACTAGTACGCAAACGTCCCATCGCGATTGGACTTGTACAGGTGCTGAGTATTTTTGCCGTGGGATCGATCTTGCAGGGGCAGGTTCCGCAGCCACGCATTTGGATCGTCCGAACAGGGCCCCATGTGCCTTTTAAATAATGCATAGGACTATACAAAAACAAAAATGCGACGCATTTTGTTCTTGTTAAGTGCGCGTGAACTATCGTTCCGCCCCGCTTGAAGCCGCCAGTACCGGCTTCTGCCGATTTCGCGATGTGGTTCTGCGCATCGCTTCATGTGCGCCTGGCAGTAGCGCCGCGCACGTTTTAATCGGCCGCGTGTCGATTGTTTTCAAAGAGGTTGAATCATGAAGTTTTTCATCATCCCGGCAGCCCTCGCCGCGACATTGCTTGTGTCCGGTTGCACGACCAGCAGCTGGATCCAGGCAGCCGGTGGCGTGATGCAGGCCAAAGACGACTATGACAAACAAGCGCGCAACCAGCGGATCCGGGACGCCAACGCGGCAGCAGCGCGGGCCCGGAAGCAATGAACCTGGCCCCCACAAAACCGCCGATCCTGCTTGCGTGCGCGCTCTCCGTCGGTCTCGCTGGCTGCATGCCGAGCATTCTTCAATACGACCGCGGTAATCCGGTCGTGATGAGTTCCCTGCAACAAGGTGCGACCCGGGAGTCGGTCCTGAGCGCCGCTGGCCAGCCGCTGGATGCAACGGTGCTGCCCGGCATCAAGGGCGTCTGCTACGACTACATCCTGCGAAACCGCGGCAACAGCTCGCCCTACTACGTCGCCTTCAACGCACAGGGGCGTGTCGTCAACGCAGGCTACATCGCCTGCAGGAAGGCACTGGCTTCGGGCTATCTGGAATCCAGTGAACCGATCCAGCCGCGGTACTGAGTAAACGACATCGCGATGCGGACGCGATTCACCGCAACAACGAAGGCGCCTGGTCAATCCGCCAGGCGCCATTCAACGCAAGCACCACCGCGAACTTCCCGCACAGCAGTACGTCGGCATTATTGTCCGCGCGCACGTAACGGTCAGCCCCCGGCAGCATCAGCACCTCGACCTCGCCGATGAAGTCATGCCGCTCATGGTGCTGGCCGCGCACCATCACGCGATACGGTCCGCGCAGCGTACGCACCACCGGGCGGCGGCCCGCCGCCTGTGCCGCCTGCGCCAGATCGATCGCATTCCCGCGGGGCATGCGCCAGCTGATCCGCTCGGGCTGGCCGAACCACTCCAGCGCGTTGACTTCGCGCGTCTGCAACGCGCGCGTCGGTGGCGTGCGGCCCAGTGCCACCGCTGCGCGATGACTGCGCCGCGCGATCCATAGCATGCTGACCACGACAGACAGCCCGGCAACGATCAGATACACGAACACCAGACCGAACCACGGCGAGCTGTTGGGAATGCCGAACAGCATCGCAACAAAGACGAGCAGCATCGCCCATCGGATCCATTCGTTCGAGGTTGTCGGTTCTGCCATGCTCGCTTTCTTCCGCCACACTCCGCGGCCTGCGGAGAGCCGCCTATTCTGACACCGGGCGGCGGGCAGAATTCAGGTGTCGGAACGTTTTCCCACGCGTTTCACGACGACGACTATCACCGCAGCAATGGCCACGGGGATAAGCATTACGGCGAGAATGACGAGCCAGTGGTAGATGCTGAAACTGCCCATGCGTGATGTCTCCTGATGGTCGGCCCAATCCTACTATCGATACGTGCATCGCGCTCCCGTGGGTTTCGGCGAACCGCCTCTGGCAGAGGCCTCTCGTCACCCTGCCATTGGGCAGGTGCCCCCGCACAGGTGCAGTGCTAAAACATCCAGCACCACCCCGCTCAGGCCCTGGATGATGAAGCAACGCTCCTCAATGCTGTCGGCATGTCTGACGCTTCTGCTGCCCACGGTCGCGTACGCCGGTGTCGATCTCGCCTCCCTCGACAAGGACATGGTCGGCCCACGCACCGAGATCCTCGTGCTGGGCAGCATCCACCTGAGCGAGCAAGCGGACTTCGATCCCAAGGCACTGGATCCCCTGCTGGACAAGCTGGCCGCGTTCAAGCCCGGCTACATCACGATCGAGGCCATCAACGGTGAGCAGTGCGACCTGGCCAAGCGCCACGCGGCCGTCTACGGCGATGACTATTGCGCCAGCACGGAGCTGGCGAACGCGGCCACGGGATTGGAGGTGCCGGCGGCGATCGTGCAGGTCAACACGACGTTGGCCGCATGGCCGGCCACCCCCACCGCTGCGCAGCGCCGCCAGTTGGCGGCGCTGTTCCTCGCCGCAGGCGAGCGGCCGTCTGCCTATGTGCAATGGCTGCAGCTGCCCGCGGTCGAGCGACGGGCGGGTGATGGCCTGGACGACAGCCTGGTCGAGCTGCTCAAACAGCTGGGGACCCGCAGGAACGAGAGCTATCAGATCGCTGCGGTCCTGGCGGCGCGACTGGGGCTGCAGCGCGTGCATGCCGTGGACGACCATACCGGTGACAACCATCAGATAGCCGACCGTGCAGCGTTCGGCAAAGCGCTGCAGCAGGCGTGGAGCACCTATGCACCTGCGCTGGATGCCATGACGAAACGGGAGGAAGCGTTCATCGCCGCCAACGACCTGCTCGGGCTGTATCGCAGCGTCAACGATCCCGCCACGTTGCGGGTGCTCGCCGAGTCCAACGTGAGCCCGACGCTGGCCGCCGTATCACCGCAGCACTACCCCCAGGTCTGGGTCCAGGGCTGGGAAATCCGCAATCTGCGCATGGTCGCCAACGTGCTTGAAGTGGTGCGCGATCACCCCGGCGCCCGCGTGCTTTCCATCGTCGGCGCCTCGCACAAGCCGTGGTTCGATGGTTGGCTGGGGCAGATCTCAGGAGTGGACATCGCCGACACCCAGGCCGCGTTGAAGTAGGCCGGTGGTACAGCGGCCCGCTTCGATCCACCGCATCTCACCCCTGCGCCACGCCTGGTCCACCTACCGGCTCGGTCTCGAACCGCTCGCCGAAGCCGGTGATCATCGGCCGGGCCTTGGCGATCGCCGCCTGGACGGCAGGCAGCGCCAGCGAAGCGCGGTGCAGGTCCTGGCTGTCCCAGACCTCGGTGATCCAGATCGCCTCCGCCGCGGTGGGGTCGCGCGCCACCACGTAGCTGCGGCAGCCGGGCATCGCGCCGGTGCCTTCGAGCAGGATCGCGATGACCGCGTCGCGCTGGCCGGGCGCGGTCAACATCTTGCCGATCAAACCGTACATGGGGCATTCCGGGGCAGGGGAGGTGCCCGCATCCTGCGCGCGGCCGCCACGGCCGGTCAATGGCCACCGGTTTGAGGCCCCTCCCGCCCTGCGGTATCCTGCGCGCCCCTCCCGCGCCGGCCGCCGTGTGATGACGCCACCCTGATACCGCGTTGCAGACGCGCTGGCCGCCCGGCCGGCTCAGGGAGTGCTTTGTCTTCATCACACAACGCGCCGTGCGCATCGCCGGTGCGTGGAGTCTGTCCATGTCTGTTTCGTATCCGCTGCGCCAGCAATGGCTCGGCAACATCCGCGGTGACCTGCTGTCCGGCGCCGTGGTGGCGCTGGCGCTGATCCCCGAAGCGATCGCCTTTTCCATCATTGCCGGGGTCGACCCCAAGGTCGGCCTGTACGCCTCGTTCTGCATCGCGGTGGTCACCGCCATCGCCGGGGGCCGGCCGGGCATGATCTCCGCTGCCACCGGCGCGATGGCGCTGGTGATGGTCGATCTGGTCCGCGACCACGGCCTGCAGTACCTGATGGCCGCCACGATCCTGGCCGGGCTGCTGCAGATCGCGGCCGGGGCGCTCAAGCTCGGCGCCCTGATGCGGTTCGTGTCGCGCTCGGTGATCACCGGCTTCGTCAACGCCTTGGCGATCCTGATTTTCCTGGCCCAGCTGCCCGAGCTGATCGGCATGCCCTGGGCGGTGTACGCCGTGTGCGCGGCCGGCCTGGCGATCATCTACCTGCTGCCGCTGCTGACCCGGGCGGTGCCTTCACCGCTGGTGGCGATCGTGGTGCTGACCGCGCTGTCGATCTGGCTGGGCCTGGACATCCGCACCGTCGGTGACATGGGCGCGCTGCCGGACAGCCTGCCGACCTTCCTGCTGCCCGACGTGCCGCTCACGTGGGAGACGCTGCGCATCCTGCTGCCGGTCTCGGCCACGCTGGCCGTGGTCGGTCTGCTCGAGTCGATGATGACCGCGCAGATCGTGGAAGACATGACCGACACGCCCAGCCAGCGCAATCGCGAGTGCGCCGGGCAGGGCCTGGCCAACATCACCGCCGGGCTGTTCGGCGGCATGGGCGGCTGCGCGATGATCGGGCAGTCGGTGATCAATGTGTCCTCCGGCGGCCGTGGCCGGTTGTCCTGCCTGGTCGCCGGCGTGCTGTTGCTGCTGCTGGTGGTCTACGGCGCGGACTGGGTGAGCCGGATCCCGATGGCCGCGCTGGTCGCGGTGATGATCATGGTCAGCATCGGCACCTTCCACTGGCGCTCGTTCGCCGAATTCCGGCTGCATCCCAAAAGCTCCTCGGTGGTGATGCTGGGCACGGTGATCGTCACCGTGGCCACCCACGATCTGGCCAAGGGCGTGCTGACCGGGGTGTTGCTCTCGGCGGTGTTCTTCGCGCGGAAGGTAGGGCGGATGCTGGTGGTGACCGATACGGAAACCGCCGCCGATACGCGCCGCTACACGGTCAGCGGGCAGGTCTTCTTCGCCTCGGCCGGCCAGTTCGCCTCGGCCTTCGATCTGATCCAGGTGCCGTCGCGGGTCGTGATCGACCTGAGCGCCGCGCATTTCTGGGACCTGAGCGCGGTCGGCGCGCTGGAGCGGGTCCAGGGCAAGCTGCGCGCGCGCGGGGCCCAGGTGGAGGTGGTCGGCCTCAACGCCGCCAGCCAGACGCTGGTCGAACGGCTGGGCCGCGGCGGGCAGGCGGCGGGCGGACACTGAACGCAGTCAGTAAACACCGCTAAACATAACTGTCATATCGCCGTTATCCAGCTCAGACCCTTCTCTGGGCCGGGCCCCGGTGGTGCCGGCCGGCAGCATGCCGACAGCGCAGGGTCCGCAATGGACTGCGAGATTCCGTAGTGGCGCGGTAAGCGCGCCACTGGCCCTGCCCCTTCCCGGAACCGCCCCCATGTCCGTGTCCCGTTCCACCTCTGCCAAGCGCCCCGGCAGCATCGCCCACAAGCTGATGCTGGGCACCGCGCTGATCGCCATGCTCTGCTTCGGTGTCACCGCAGCCATCAGCTACCGCGAAGCCAGCGCTTCGCTCATTGAAGCATCCCGCCGCACGATGGAAAGCCAGGCCCAGGCCGAAGCGCTCCGGGTCAGTGCGGATCTGGCCAAGGCCTCGGCCACCAGCCAGACCCTGGTGCAGAGCCTGCTGGTGCAGCGCGCGCAGGGCACGCTCACGCGTGCGACGGTGGCCGCGATCTTCCAGCAGCAGCTGCAGGCGCACCCGGAGTGGGTGGGCATCGGTACGCTGTGGGAGCCGGATGTGTTCGACGGCAAGGATGCGGAGTTTGTCGGCGCCGAGGCGCACGATGCGAGCGGCCGCTTCATGACCTACTGGGCGTGGACCGATGGCGCCCCGGTGCAGGACGCATTGAAGGGCTATGACGTGCCGGGCGACGGCGACTGGTACATCCGCCCGCACCAGCTCAAGCGGCAGACGGTGGCCGAACCGTACGAGTACGAGATCGCCGGCAAGAAGGTGTTGATGACCACGCTGTCCACGCCGATCCTGGACCAGGGCGAGTTCCTGGGCGCGGTCACCGTGGATTTCGCGCTGGCCGCGCTGCAGAAGCACCTGGCCACGCTGCACCCGATGGGCGAGGGGCATGTGGAGCTGCTGTCGCCGTCGGGCATCGTGCTGGCCGCCAAGGACCCGAAGGAGATCGGCACGCGCCGGCAGGATGCGGCCACCACGGCGCTGCTGGCAGCGATCGCCGCTGACCAGCCGTTCGATGCCTTCGAACAGGACGCGGCCGGCAACGTGAAGACCTATGTGCCGCTGCGCATCGGTGCCAGCGAAGAGCGCTTCGCCCTGGGCGTGGTGGTGCCGCACGCGCTGATCACCGCGCAGGCGCGTTCGCTGCTGTGGATCATCCTGGGCGTCGGCCTGGGCGCTGCGGTGGTGCTCAGCCTCGCCGTGTATGTGCTGCTGCGCCGCCAGGCGATCCGCCCGCTGGCCGATGCGGTCCGGCTCTCGGCCGATGTGGCCGAAGGTCGCCTGGATACCGCGCTGCCGCCGCCACGCGATGACGAAGTGGGCCGGTTGCTGGATGCGATGCGTCGCATGCGCGACCAGCTGCAGGCGGTGATGGCCGCCCAGGGCGAGATGGCCCAGCGCCATGAAGCCGGGGAGCTCGGGTTCCGGATGGACGCGCAGGCCTTCCCCGGCGCGTATGGCCGGATGGTGGGCGATACCAACCAGCTGGTGGGCGCCAACATCGCCGTGACCCGTCGCCTGGTCGAGGTGATGCAGCGCTATGCGGTGGGGGATCTGTCGCAGGACATGGATCGCCTGCCCGGCGAGCAGGCGGCGTTCACCGATGCGATGGACACCACCAAGGCCAACCTGCGCGCGATCAATACGCAGATCCGCGATCTGGCCAGTGCCGCGGCGCTGGGCGATTTCAGCCAGCGCGGCGACGTGGTGCGCTTCGACCACGACTTCCGCGCGATGGTGGAGAACCTCAACACGATGATGCAGGTCAGCGATGACAACCTGCAGCAGATCTCCGCATTGCTGCAGGCGATCGCTGCCGGTGACCTCACCGCGCGCATGCAGGGCGAGTTCCATGGCGTGTTCGCGCGCATGCGCGACGATGCCGATACCACCGTGGCGCAGCTGACCGATATCGTCGGCCGCATCCAGCAGGCCTCGGGCAGCATCAACCTGGCAGCGGGCGAGATCGCCACCGGCAACAGCGATCTGTCGCGCCGGACGGAACAGCAGGCGGCCAGCCTGGAAGAAACCGCCGCATCGATGGAGGAGTTGACCTCCACCGTGCGCCAGAACGCCGATCACGCCGTGCAGGCCAACCAGCTGGCGGCCGGTGCGGCCGAGGTCGCTTCGCAGGGCGGTGAGGTGGTGGGCAAAGTGGTCACCACGATGGC
>JBEVNO010000132.1:0-27317 GCA_040508085.1 Steroidobacteraceae bacterium | reverse complement strand
AGGCCGTGTTCGACGTGGAGGATTACAAGAGCTACGTGCAAGTGCAGAGCGAGACCGCCATCCGCGGCATCGCCAGCCGCTTTGCCTACGATCATGGCGAGGAGCAGGAGGCCACGCTGCGCGGCAGTGCCGATGAAGTGGCGCATGCCCTCGAAGCCGAGTTGCACCTGCGGCTCGCACAGGCCGGTGTCGTGGTCGAGGAGGCCCGGCTGACGCACCTCGCGTACGCGCCGGAGATCGCCTCGGTGATGCTGCGCCGGCAGCAGGCGGAGGCAATCGTGTCAGCCCGTCAGCAGATCGTGCATGGCGCGGTGGGGATGGTGCGCACCGCACTGGAGGAGCTGGACCGGCAGAACGTCGTGCAGTTCGACCCCGAGCGCCGCGCGGCCATGGTGAGCAACCTGCTGGTGGTGCTGTGCGGTAATTCGGATGCGACGCCGGTGATCAACACCGGCACCCTGTACGCCTGACCGTGGCTGCCGCCGCACGCAAGGCGTATCTGCTGCGGATCCCCGAGGATCTGTGGAAGGATCTGGAAAAGTGGGCGGCGGACGATCTGCGCAGCATCAACGCGCAGATCGAATTCCTGCTGCGCCAATCGGTGAATGCGCGCAAGGGGCGACCGCGCACCCCGGAGAAGTAGCGCGCTCAGTCGCGGCAGAATCCTTCGCCGGGACGCACCACCAGGCAATCCTTTTTGCCGGCCAGCCACTTCATGCCCGTGCCGTCGCCATCGGTCGCGCGCAGGGTCTCCCGCACCCCATCACGCCCGAATGCCAGGCTGCCCGCCTCCGGCATGGCAGCAAAGCTGCGCGGCCCGTCCAGGTTGCTGATCGTCACCGTATAGCTTTCCCCGACCATGGCAATCTCGAGATAGGTGCCTTCCGGACCGGGCCAACGACCCAGCCACACTGTCGGGATGGCGGGAAAAGCAGCGGCTGCGCCGGCCGGTGCGGGGCTCTGCGGCTTCGCGCAGGCACCCAGCAGCCCGAGCAGCAGCACGGGCAGATGCATTGCAGCCTGTCGCATTGGATCCACCGTGCGGGCTAGTTCATCACGCGGGAATAGCGCGCCAGCAACCAGATCGCCAGCGGCCAGAACATCGTGTTCATGATGTCGTGGAGGCTTGCGCCCCATAGCAGGTGGCCCTGTCTGCGGAATTCGTCGCGCGCGTCGAGCGCCTCGCCCAGCAATGCCACCCCCGCCACCGCCAGCAGCGGAAATACCGATCGCAGGCCCTTGCGCGCCACCGAGGCGGCCAGCAGGAATACCGTCAGCCCGACATAGATGTGCAAGGCATCCTTCGACAAGGACGCAAACTGCACGATCTCGTGTTTCATGCTCTGGAAAGTCGACATGGCCATGCAGCAAGGCTAGCCTGCGATTTCCCCGAGGTACAGCCCTGCGCCGCCGTTGCCATGACACCCGACGCCAATCCCGAAGATCGCCACCGCCTCGACAAGTGGCTGTGGCATGTGCGCTTTTTCAAGACCCGTTCGCTGGCCGCTGCGGCGGTGAGTGGAGGTCGTGTGAAGCTCGATGGTGAACGTGTAAAGCCGGCGCACGCGCTGCGCGTCGGGCAGACCGTAGGCTTGAGCATTGGCGAGCGCGCGGTGGAAGTCGTGGCGCTTGCCATGCCGGCCCGGCGCGGCTCCGCGCCGCAGGCCCAGGCCTGTTACGCGGAAACTGCAGACAGCATTGCGCGCGGTGCCGTACACCGCGAGCAACGACGGCTTGCCGCACTGATCCGGCCTCGCCCCGACGACAAACCCGACAAGCGGGAGCGGCGCCAGCTTGACCAATTGCGACGCCGCCAAGGGTGACGTCAAAAATGCCCTAATTTGGGGCAAATCTCCCGGACAGTTCCATGCCTAAACAGTTGAATGCAACAACCTAAAGGCCCAGACTTCAGTGGTTCAACAGTCAAAGCAATTTGAGCCAATCTGGATTGGGGGATTTATGAATATGAAGAGACTCCTGCGTGCGCCCGCTGCAGCCCTGCTGCTGGCAGCCGCTGTCGGCGTATCCGTGCCGGCCGTCACCCTGGCGGCCGAGCGCGACCAGCTCACGGCCCGCGTCAAGGTTTCGGATCTGAACCTGGGTTCGGCCGAAGGCCAGCGCAAGCTTGAGCGCCGCACTTCGACGGCCATCGACAAGGTGTGCCCGACCCGCGGCAGCGCTGCTGGTCCGCGTGCCAGCTCGCGCACCGCCTATCGGTTTTGTGTGCATGTTGCGCGCAACAGCGTGAAGAAGCTGGTCGACTACCTGCGCGGCCGGACCTCGGCCCGCAGCTGATGGAGCCAGCCAGCGCGCCGTGGTAGCGGCGCGCTGGCGAGCTATGCTGTATCCGGCCATGCGTTCCATGCGCGGATACACCCCTCTGGTTCCCTTGCTGCTCGGCGCCCTGCTGCTGTCCGGTTGCGTCGGCATGCCCCGCGGGCCGGACCGCACCACACACGGCGCGGCGGTCTCACCCACCGGCCAATTGCTCGCGACGCACGCCGCAGCGCTGCTCGGCCGCCCGTATCGGTTCGGTGGCAACGGGCCGGAAGCCTTCGACTGCAGCGGCCTGGTGAGCTTCGTGCACCGCGAGCTCGGCATCGACGTGCCACGCACCACTGCAGGACAATTCCGCGCCGCGCACCCCGTAGTTGTCGAGGCGCTGCAGCCCGGCGATCTGCTCTTCTTCCGCATGGACGGCCCCCAGGTTGCCCACGTGGGAATCTATGTAGGCGAGCGCCGTTTCATCCACGCACCCCAGAGCGGCCGGCCGGTGGAAACCCGCTCCCTCGACGACCGCTTCTATCATTCGCGGCTGCTGCGCGCCGGCCGGCTGTACCCTGTGCAGTAATTCGTCTGGATCCACCCTGTTCAGGAAACACCCAACAACATGGCACGCATTCTTGGCATCTCCGGCAGTCTCCGCGCCGGCTCCCTCAACACTGCTCTGCTGCGCGCGGCGCAACTGCTCATGCCTGACGATGTGGAGCTGGAGATCGCGACGCTGCATGGCATCCCCCTGTATGACGGGGACGTGGAGCAGCGTGATGGCATACCCGCCGCCGTGGTGACGCTGCGCGCGCAGATCATCGCTGCCGACGGCGTCATCCTCGCCAGCCCCGAGTACAACAACAGCGTGCCCGGCGTCCTGAAGAACGCCATCGACTGGCTGTCGCGGCCGCCCAGCGAGATTCCCAGGACCTTCGGCAACAAGCCCTACGCGGTGATGGGTGCTTCAATGAGCGGTTTCGGCACCATCCTCGCCCAGAACGCATGGCTGTCGGTGCTGCGGCACCTGGGTGCCCGCCAGTGGGGCAGCGGCAGGCTGCTGGTCTCCAAGGCGCAGCAGTCCTTCGATGCCACCGGCAAACTCACGGACGAGGCGGTGGCAAAGCAACTGGGCGAATTCGTCAACGGCTTCGCCGCATTCGCAACCCGCAGCTAGGGGCTCAGCACTCGATCACGTTGACGGCGAGACCGCCGCGCGACGTTTCCTTGTACTTGGTCTTCATGTCGGCGCCGGTCTCCCGCATGGTCTTGATGACCTTGTCCAGCGACACATAGTGTGTGCCGTCGCCGCGCAGCGCCATGCGCGCGGCATTGATCGCCTTGACCGAGGCAATGGCGTTGCGCTCGATGCAGGGTATCTGCACCAGCCCGCCTACCGGATCGCAGGTGAGCCCGAGATGATGCTCCATGCCGATTTCGGCGGCATTCTCGGCCTGCGCGGGGCTGCCGCCGAGCACCGCACACAGCGCGCCGGCAGCCATCGAACACGCCACGCCCACCTCGCCCTGGCAGCCGACTTCGGCGCCGGAGATCGAGGCGTTTTCCTTGTAAAGCAAGCCGATCGCGGCCGCGGTGAGCAGGAAATCGATGATGCCGGCATCGGTCGCGCCGTTGATGAAGCGGGCGTAGTAATGCAGCACCGCCGGAATGATGCCCGCCGCCCCATTGGTGGGCGCGGTCACCACGCGTCCACCGGCGGCGTTCTCCTCATTGACAGCCAGTGCGTAGAGATTCACCCAGTCGAGCACGATCAGCGGATCGCGCAGCGCACCTTCCGGATCGCCCCTGAGCTGCGCGTGCAGCAGCGGCGCGCGGCGCTTGACGCGATAACCGCCCGGCAGCTCTCCGGGCGTCGAGCAGCCGCGTTTGACGCATTCCTGCATCACCTGCCAGATACGCAGCAGCCCGCTGTCGATCTCGGCATCGGTACGCCAGGCGCGCTCGTTGCGCCGCATGACGCCCGCGATGCTCAAGCCCTCACGCGCACAGATCGCCAGCAGTTCATCCCCGCTCAGGAACGGGTGCTGCTGCAGGGTGGTATCGGCGACGATGCGCTTGTCGCCGGCCTCGTCGCCGGACACCACGAAGCCGCCGCCCACGGAGTAGTAGGCGTGCTGGACGATCTGCAGCCCGGCGGCATCGAAGGCGGTGAAGCGCATGCCGTTGGAGTGCAGGGGCAAGGTCTCGCGACGGTTGAAGATGAGGTCGGTTTTCTCTTCGAACGGCACGCGGTGCTGGCCCAGCAAGGTGACGCTGCGCGACTCACGCATCTGCAACAGCAGCTGCGGCACCGCCTCCACATCCACTGTATCCGGTTCATGCCCGGTGAGGCCCAGCAGCACGGCCTTGTCGCTGCCGTGCCCACGGCCGGTGGCGCCCAGCGAGCCGTACAGCTCGACGCGCAGACGCGCCGTCGCGGACAGCTGGCCATCGGCTTGCAGCCGCATGGCGAAGGACCGCGCGGCGCGCATCGGGCCCACCGTATGCGAGCTGGACGGCCCGATACCGATCTTGAACAGGTCGAAGACACTGACCGCCATGGCGATAAGATACCGCGTCCGGACAGCCCACCGCGCGAGGATTCCAATGGCCACCGAAACCGATGCCGCCAGCAACCAGCCCCCCGGCTACGTGCCGCCGAAGGTATGGACCTGGGAGAAGCCGAGCGGCGGGCAGTTCGCCAACATCAATCGTCCCGTGTCGGGTGCCACGCACGACAAGCCCCTGCCCGTCGGTGCGCATCCGCTGCAGCTCTATTCGCTGGGCACGCCCAATGGCGTGAAGGTCACCATCATGCTGGAGGAGCTGCTCGCCGCTGGCCATGCCGGCGCCGAGTACGACGCCTGGTACATCGATATCGGCAAGGGTGACCAGTTTGGCAGCGAGTTCGTCGCCATCAATCCGAACTCGAAGATCCCGGCGCTGCTGGATCGCTCGGCGAGCCCGCCGGTGAGGTTGTTCGAAAGCGGTTCCATCCTGTTCTACCTGGCAGAGAAGTTCGATGCATTCCTGCCGCACGACCAGCCGCAGCGCGCCGAAACCATGAACTGGCTGATGTGGCAGATGGGCCCCGCTCCTTATCTCGGCGGAGGCTTCGGGCATTTCTACGCCTATGCCCCGGTGAAGATCGAATACGCCATCAACCGCTTCACCATGGAGGCCAAGCGGCTGCTGCATGTGCTGGATACTCGCCTCGCGCAGAGCGAATACGTGGCGGGCAGCCAGTACACGATCGCGGACATCGCCATCTGGCCCTGGTATGGCGGCATGGTGACGGGCAGCTATGGCGCCGCCCAGTTCCTGTCGGTGCAGGATTATCCGAATCTTGCGCGCTGGACAAAGCTGGTCGGCGAGCGCCCGGCGGTACAGCGCGGGCGACGCGTGAGCGCAGGCTCCGTGCCCCCCGACATGCGGGTGCGGGAGCGGCACAGCGCAGCGGACTTCGACACCCCCCGCTAGAATGGCAGCCCGAGCCGGGGGTATTCGATGACGATCCATGGATCCTGCCTGTGCGGCGCGCTGCAGTACGAAGTGACGGCGCCGCTCACTTCGATGCTCAACTGTCATTGCTCACGTTGCCGCAAGGAGCATGGCGCGCCCTTCGCGACGTTCGCGACGACGCCAGCGCAGGCATTGCACTGGATAGCGGGGCAGGATGCGGTGGTGGCTGGGGTGGCGGAGCCGGGCATGCCGCGCCTTTTCTGCGTCCATTGCGGTTCGCCGGCGCCTACCGTGATCGCCTCGATGGGGGTGGCCATCATCCCGGTCGGCACGCTGGATGGAGACCCGGGCCTGCGGCCGGAGAAGCATTTCTTTGTCGGTTCCAAGGCAGCGTGGCATGAGATCACCGACGCGCTGCCCCAGCACCAGCAGTTCCCACCGGAGTTGGACGGCATGACCGCCCTGCCGGATCGCGCCGCCGACGCCATCAGGCCCGGCATCGCCGCGGGCAGCTGCCTGTGTGGCGATGTGACCTACGAAATGAAGAATCCCATCGCACTGTTCCAGTGCCACTGCACCCGCTGCCGCAAGGCGCGCGGCGCGGCGCATGGCGCGAATGTGTTCTGCGGGATCGACGACTTCCAGTGGACCCATGGCGAGGAACGTGTCACCGACTACAAGCTGCCCGAGGCCCGCTACTACGGCGTCGCGTTCTGCAGCCGGTGCGGCGCGGCGGTGCCCAGGGTTTCGCAGGAACGCGGCATCGTGGTAGTGCCGGTCAGCGGGCTGGACACCGATCCGGGCATGCGGCCGATGGCCCACATCTTCGTGGGTTCCAAGGCACCCTGGTTCGAGATCACCGACTCCATCCTGCAGTACCCCGAAGCACCGCCCTCGTTCGGCCCCACGCCGGCGACGCCTGCGCGCTGACAGCCCATGTGCTACTCGGCCATGGTGAAGCAGGAATACGCCGCGTATCTGCGTTCCACCGGCGCGCAGCTCGACCTCGCGCAGTTCCACGAGATTTTCAGCCGGGTGGCGCAGGGCGAGCGCCTCACCATTCCGCGCGCCGTGGAGCGCTGGTTCGATGAGCCGCAGAACGAGGCCGAGCAGAAGATCCATGACCTCATAGCGCGTCGACGGGCCGCGCAGGCCACTGCCTGGCAACAGGAGCTGTTCGCGCAGAAGAAGCGGCTGGCGGATGCCGAACGCAAGCTGGCCGTTAGACAGACCAAGGCGGCCGCAGAGTCCAGGCGCATTGCCGGCAGCAAGATCGGCGCACTGGTGGCCAAACTCAACCGGCTGGAGGACCCCGCGGCCCACGCCGCAGATGCCCGCATTTTCCCGATGAACTATGCGCCCATCGTCATCAACGATGGCGGCCGCAATGTCGTCCGGCTGGCGCGGTATCACTGTCGCATGGCGGGCAAGCCGGCCTCGGTTGATAGCCAGTATCCCGGCCTGTACAACGCCAGAAGGGACAACATCGACCGCTACTGGCGCGGTGTCTTCGGTGCGCACCACGCGCTGATGCTGGTGGACAGCTTCTACGAGAACGTGGATCGCAACGGCAGCAACGCCGTACTGCACTTCGTGCCGCAGCCGGCCGGCACGATGCTCATCGCCTGCGTCTATTCGGTGTGGACCGACCCGCTCACGGGCAGGCAGCTGCTGTCTTTCGCGGCGGTGACCGACGCGCCGCCTGAGGAAGTCGCAGCGGCTGGCCACGACCGCATGATCATCAACATCCAGCCGGAAAATGTCGCGGCCTGGTTGTCACCCCGGGGCCGCTCCGACGCCGAGCTGCATGCCATCCTTGCCGACCGGCAGAAGCCATATTACGAGCACCAGGTGATGGCGGCCTGAGGATCCGCTCCCTCAGGATGCTGGTTGCGGGTGGGCAGCATCCTGATCGCCGGAGAGGCGGATTTTCGGCAGGCTGGCCGGATGGCGCTGCTGCAGGAACAACAGCAGCCCCTCCCTGATCTCGCAGCGCAGATCGAAGGCGGCGCTGGCATTGGCAGCGCTCACCAGCGCGCGCAGCTGCACGGTGCGCTCGCGTGCTTCGGTGACCTGCAGCACGTTCACGCGCCGGTCCCATAGCTTCGATGCCTGCAGCAGTTCCGTCAGCTTCGCGCGCAGCGCTTCCATGGGAAAATCGTAGTCCACATACAGCTCCACCGTGCCCAGCAGCTCCACCGTGGTACGGGTCCAGTTCTGGAACGGTTTTTCCAGGAAATAGGTGATCGGCACGATCAGCCGGCGCTCGTCCCAGATGTTGACCACCACATAGGTGAGCGTGATCTCCTCGATGCGCCCCCACTCGCCTTCCACGATGACCACGTCATCGATGCGGATGGGTTGTGTCAGCGCGATCTGGAACCCTGCCAGCAGCATGCCGAGACTGCGTTGCGCCGCGAAGCCGATGACGATGCCGGCGACACCGGCCGAGGCAAGGATGGTGGCGCCCACCTGCCGGACCTGGTCGAAAACCATCAGCATGGCCGCAAAGGCGAACAGCACGATGAATGACACGGCAACCTTGCGCAGCACCGTCACCTGGGTATGCACGGCGCGCGCTTCGCGATTGTCGACCACATCGATCCGATAGCGGGCCAGCAGCAGGTCCGCGGCGGCGTCCACGAGCCGGTACAGCACATAGGCGATGGCGCCCACCAGACCAATGCTGACGCCATTGCGGAACAGCACCTGCAGGCGTTCGGGAACCGCCAGCATGGAAGAGCCCATGATGATGGCCAGCAGCGGCAGCAGCAGCCGGATCGCGGTGCCGACAATCGGCAGGATGAAGTCGTCGCTGCGCGAGTGCGAGCGGCGCGCGAATTGTGCCAGGCGCAGTTCCACCAGGCGGCCAATGCGTGTCATCAGCCACACCAGCGCGAGGATGGTGGCGACACCGCGCAACCCGTCCGCGAGCGGCAGGCCGTAGCGCGCCGCCGCCGGATGGTTGATATCCGCCAGCAGCAGCGAGATGGCGTAGTGCAGGCCCTGGACCCAGAACAGCAATGCCAGCGGGGGCAGCAGCTCCAGCGCCGTAGCCGCCAGCCAGCGGCGGAAGGAACGCTCCTGCGGTGTATCCAGCGGAGTGGCAGCCGGGGCCGCCTGCCGGGCCCGCCGCCGGCTGTACCAGTGCAGCAGCAGGTGCGCCAGCGCGATGAGCACGATGACCAGCCCGCTGGCACCCAGCGTACTGAGGCGTATCCCTCCCAGGAACGGCAGCCAGGAATCCATCGCTCTCACCCTCGTTCATTTGCCTGGAGAGAGCCTAATGGCGGGCGCCGCGTTGTTCAGCCTGAGCGTGTGTGGGGAATCTCCTACCTAGCTGTTGGCGCGATCGCCTTCGAAACCAGTGTCGGGAGGATTGAAAGCACCCATGTCTTCGAGGGTCTCGAGGAAGAAGCTGAGTTCCAGCCGCACGCGCTGCAGCTCCTGCAGGGCATCGGCCGTGGCAAGCCCACGCTCCACCGCCGCTTCGAGCTGCGCCTCGCGCGTCTCGAGCTCATCGACGCGGGCGAACAGATCGCGCGGATCAGCCACAGGTTTCACACAGCAGCGGACCGAACAGCGCGGCGTGGGCCTTCTGCCATTGCGCCGGTGTGGGCTTGGTGGCCTGGAACATCACGAATGCCTTGGCGCGCAGCGCAACCAGGCTGGCCTCATCGACCTGGGGCAGCCAGGCGCCGGCCTCGCCGGGATTGTCGAGGCATTGTTCGTAATAGCGTTGCAGCAGCGCCGCCGCCGCGGTGAACTCGGCGAGGCTGGGCTGGTAGCCGGCGCCGCGGTGCTCAAGCACTGTCTGGATGAAGGCCGAATCGAAGGGCGACAGGCGCGGCAGCAGGTTTTCGGACAGATCGGTAGCGGGTCGTGACACGGGGGTGCCCTCTCAAGTGGGACTAACCGGGGAGGTGTCTTACTGTACATCCATACAGTATCTTGCTGTCAACCCCGTCCACGCCGTCAAGGTGCCCCCCATGCTGCCCCTCTCCACCGTGCGCCTGCTGTGCGATTTCGATGGCCAGTTCCTGCTGAGCGTGCAGTGCCTGCAGTGCCGCCACGAACGCCCCCTGCAGGCCTGGCACCTGGCACGGATCGCCGGCCGCGACGCCCCGGTGCTGGAGGTGGTGCGCCGGCTGCGCTGCTCGCAATGCGGCGCAAGGCGCGTGGACGTGCAGGTGGCGGGTATTCCCCGCTGATCGGGGCGTAGACTGCCCCCTCACCCGCTTTCGGGCTGCTGCGCGTCAGGCCCAGACATCACCACGCTCACCATCCGTCACCAGACAACGTATCGCTACGGCGAGCCGGTCGACCTGGGCCCGCACCGCCTGATGCTGCGCCCGCGCGAGAGCCAGGAGCTGCGGCTGCTGTCCATGGAAGTGACCGTGGTGCCTGCGGCCACCATCGCCTGGGCCCAGGACGTGGCCGGCAACACCGTGGCCACCGCCATCTTCCAGAGCAAGGCCGATACGCTGGTCATTACCAGCGTCGCGACGCTTGAGCTGCATGCCATCCCCTGGCCGGTGTTCGATGTCGCCGCCTCGGCGATTTCCTATCCGTTCGCGTACAGCGAGGATGAAGCCACCGATCTGGGTGCGCTGGCCGTGCCGCTGCATCGCGATCCTTCTGGACGCCTGAGCCAATGGGCCACGGCCTTCGTGCTCGCGAACCCCACCGATACGCTGTCACTGCTGAAGGACATCAATGCCGGTGTGCTGGCCTGGGTTTCCTACCAGAGCCGCGACAACGAGGGCACGCAGACGCCCGTGCACACGCTGCAGCGCGGCTGGGGTTCCTGCCGCGACCTCGCGGTGCTGTTTGTGGAAGCCGTGCGCACCCTGGGATTCGGCGCACGGATCGTGTCGGGCTATCTGTATGACCCGACCGTGGCACTGGCCGGATCAGCCGGCCCCGGAACGACGCATGCCTGGGCCGAGGTCTATGTGCCGGGGGCGGGCTGGATCACTTTTGACCCCACCAATCGCAGCGTCGGCAATGTGAACCTGATTCCGGTCGCGGTGGGACGTGACATCCGCCAGGTGATGCCCGTGGAGGGCAGCTTCGTCGGCATGAGCAATGCCTTTTACGGCATGTGGGTGGAAGTCAGCGTCAAATGAACTGACCAGGGCGCCCCGGACGGGCGCCCTGGGCCCGGCGGGACTACTCCGCTACCGGAACCGACGAGCGCAGAGTCAGCACCGGCAGCGGCGCACCCTGGCTGCCATGCGCGCGGCCTTCTTCCAGCACCTTGGCCGGCACCGGCTGCAGCTTCCACACGATGCCCATCCACGACAGCACCTTCAGGATGTAGTACGTGAAGTCGTATTCCCACCAGTAGAAGCCCTGGCGCGTGGAAACGCAGTAGTGGTGGTGGTTGTTGTGCCAGCCCTCGCCCATCGTGACGATGGCGAGCAGCCAGTTGTTGCGGCTGTTGTCGGTGGTGGCGTAGCGGCGCTCACCGAACACATGCGACAGCGAATTGATGGTGAAGGTGCCGTGCCACAGCAGCACGGTGCTGACGAAGAAGCCGAAGAACAGGCCCGACGCGCCCAGCCAGAAGAAGATGGCCGTGCCCAGCATGATGGGCGGCAGCAGGTGGAAGCGGTCGAGGAAACGCAGCTCCGGGAAACGCGCCAGGTCCGGGATGTATTTCATCTCGGTCTTCTGGTTTTCCTTCTCGAAGATCCACAGCACGTGGGAATACCAGAAACCGTCCTGCGCCACCGAATGGGTGTCGTGGGCCTGGTCCGAATTGCGATGGTGATGGCGGTGGTGCGCGGCCCACCACAGCGCGCCGCGCTGCGCGCTGCTCTGCGCGATGAAGGCCAGGATGAACTGGAACACCCGGCTGGTGCGGTAGGTGCGGTGCGAGAAGTAGCGGTGGTAGCCACCGGTGACGCCGAACATGCGCACCACGTAAAGCACGGCGCAGCAGATCGCCGCCGCGGGTGTGACGCCGGTCCAGAAGGAACCCAGGGCGAGCAGGTGAATCGCCATGAAAGGGATCATTCCCTTCCACTCGATGCGACGTGCCGCATGCGCTACCGTCGCCGCCGAACCCACTGATGCCGCCATGTATCCGCTCCGTATTCGTGGCCAGGATTGGCCGTGGGAACATCGTCCCCGAAACCCCGCAGCGGGTGGGTCAGCCTTGCGTCACCGAATGTAATAGTTCTGTCAGGGGCCGGACGGGCGTCACGTTCCCCCCTCAGTCGGGCACGAAGCGGTAGCCGGCGCCACGGTGGGAGACGAAATGGGCCGGCTTGTCCGGCTCCTTTTCGAAGTACTTGCGCAGCCGGAGGATGAAATTGTCCACGCTGCGGGTGCTCGGCGCATTGCGCAGGTTCCACACCCGCTCCAGGAGCTCCTCGCGCGACAGCACCCTGCCGGGGTGCTGGGCGAAATAACGCACCAGATCCAGCTCCAGCTGCGTGAGCCGCAGGGGCTTGCCGAAGGCAGTAGCTTCATGCGTGTCGAAATCGACCACGGCCTCGCCGAAGCGCAAGGTGCCGAGGGCGCGCTCGGCGGGGGCATCGGCCTGTTGCCAACCGCTGCGCCGCAGCGCCGAGCGCACCCGCGCCAGCAGTTCCGGCAGCGCGAAGGGCTTGGGCATGTAGTCGTCAGCGCCGGAATCCAGACCCAGCACGCGGTCCTCGGCGGCACTGCGCGCAGTGAGCATGATCACCGGCATGTACTGGCCGGAATCCCGCAGTTGCTTGCAGAAACTGTAACCATTGCCATCCGGCAGCATCACATCCAGCAGGATCAGGTCGATCGGCGCCGACTCGACCAGGTGGGCGCCGGCCTCGCGCACCGAGCGCGCCACCACCACACGATAGCCATCGAGTTCGAGATTGAGCTTGAGGCCCGCGGCCAGATGCGCCTCGTCCTCCACCACCAGCACGGTGGCACGCTGTGCCGGACCGGCGCCCGGTGGAGCCAGCTCGCTCATCAGGTCAGCGCCTCGCCATCGGCGGCGACACCCAGCGGCAGCTCGATGCGCATGGTCGTGCCCTGGTCCTTGCCGGCGGAATCCGCGCTGATCCGTCCGCCGAGATTGCGCACCAGGCGCTGCACCACGTACAGGCCGAGCCCCGACCCGCTGCGCTCGTTGACGCGCGTGTCCGGCACGCGGTGGAAGCGGTAGAACACGCGCTTGAGCTGGCTGCGCTCGATGCCGATGCCATGATCCTTCACCGAGATGGTCAGCAGCGCCGAGCCCGGCGGCTGCAGATCAACCTCCACCTGTGGTGGGTCATTGGAATACTTCACCGCATTGTCGAGCACATTCTTCAGGATGATCTCGAGCGCGGTCGGATCGCTGAAAGTCTCAAGCTTGCCCGGGCCACGCAATGTGATGGCCGCGGGCGGGAGCTCATAGCGGCTGCGGATTCCATCGATCACGCCAGCGAGCAGCTGCGCCACGTCGACCACCATCCAGGTCTGCGATCGGCGCCCATGCGCGATGCGGCTGGCTTGCAGGATGTCGTCGACGAAAACCGACAGCCGTTCCACGTCGGTGAGCGCCATCCGGCGCAGGCTGTGCCGCTGCGTCTCGGACACTCCCTCCCGCTCCAGCGTATCCAGGCACAGCTTGATCGACGCCAGCGGGCTCTTGAGCTCATGGGTGACCGAATCGATGAACATCTGCTGCCGGCGCCCCTCGAGGATCTCGCGCACCAGCGACACGCTGAACAGCACCAGCACGCACATGATGAGTGCCAGGGATACCGCCCCCGCCGCCAGCAGCCAGTAGTTGCTCCAGATCTCCCGCGTCGCCGCCTGGTATTCACGGATGATCAGTACCCAGCCGACCAGCACGGCCACCGTCAGCAGCACGGACAGCACGCTGACCACGATGGGCAGGGAAATGGAGCGGCGCGGGGAACCTAGCACGGCGCCAAGCATACCCGCCGGGGCCAGCGATTTGGCTTGCGGGCGGCGCGATCCAGGCCTATTTTCGGCTGTCGGAGTGCACGGAGGCGCCGCCATGAGACCACTCGTCACGCTGGCTGCTATGGCCTGCATCGGCTTTGCGGCCGCTGCAGCCGGCCAGCAACCTGCCGTGCTCGCGCAGGACCTCAAGCAGCTGCGAGCCCCTGGCAGGGTCGATGCCGCCCTGTGGACGCGCCGCGCCGATTCCTGCACCTTGCAGCTGGTGCTGAGCAGGAGGGTGAGCGGTCCCCAGCCAGCCGGCAGCAAGGCACCGGCATTGCCTCTCGTGCAGGCGTGGCTGGTGCGGGCGGACGGTGCATACATACCGGCGCTGTCACGCGCCGATCTGCCGCGGCGCAAGGACGGCAGGATGTGCAGCAACTGTTCGCCACGTGAAGTGATGTTCTCTTATCCGTTGACCGCCCTTGCCGAAGCGGTGGCCGTCTCGATCAGCGTTGATGGAGCCTATTACTCACAGGCGCTGCAGGCGTTCCCCGAGTGACCACCTTCCCTGCCGAAGGCAATGCTGTGGACAGCATTTGCGCCACGCGTCAGTATCTGCAGGTCGACACTCCCGTCCGGCTGGGGCACTGGGTGCTGACGCACATCAACTAGAATAAAAGTGCCTGCCATGAGCGCTTCCGGAACCGCCCTGCTTGCCGCCGCCTCGCTCGACGAGGACGCCTGGGACGACCTGCTGAGTTTCATCGAGGAACGACGGGTCATTCCCATCATCGGTCCGGAGCTGCTGATGGTTGAGACCGACACCGGTCCACGGCTGCTCTACGACTGGCTCGCCGAGAAGCTCGCCAAGCGTCTCAATGTCGATACCCGCGAGCTGCCGCAGCCGTATACGTTGAACGACGTAGTGTGCTGGTTCCTGGCCGCGCGCGGCCGGCGCGAGGAAGCCTATGTGCGCCTGCGCAGCATCCTGAAGGACGCCAACTTCGCGCCCCCCGCGGCGCTGCGCCGCCTGGCCTCGATTCCCGAGTTCGACCTGTTCGTGTCGACCACCTTCGATCCGCTGCTGGAAATGGCCGTGAACCTGGAGCGCTTCGAAGGCGCGAGCTCCACCGACGTGCTGTCGTACGCGCCCAATCGGGTGGTCGACCTGCCCTCCGAGCGCGACCGGCTGCAGCGCCCGGTGGTGTATCACCTGTTCGGCCGCCTCTCCGCCTCACCCACCTATGTGATCTCCGACGAGGACCTGCTCGAATTCATCTGTGCACTGCAGAGCGAGCATCTGGCGCCGGAAAAGCTGTTCCATGAACTGGAGCACAGCCACCTGCTGTTCATCGGCAGCAATTTCTCCAACTGGCTGGCGCGGCTGTTCCTGCGCATGGCCAAGCGCCAGCGGCTGTCGGATCCGCGCGATGTCGGCGAGATCATGGCCGACAACCACACCAGCGAGGACGAACGCCTGATGTCGTTCCTGCAGCAGGTGAGCGTGCGCACCCGCATCTATGTGGGCGCCGAACGTTTTGTGGATGAGCTGCACGAGCGCCTCGCCGCGCGGCGCCGGCCCGCCAGTCCGGGCGCTGCCACGCTCGCCGTGCCGGCCCGCTTCCTGCCACCGGCGCGGGAGATGCCGGACAATGCGGTATTCATCAGCTATGCGCGGGAAGACCTCGCCGCCGTGCAGCAGCTGAAGGCGGGCCTGGAAGCCGCGGGAGTCACGGTGTGGTTCGACATGGAGCGGCTGGAAGTCGGCGATGACTACGACCGCAAGATCCAGCGCAACATCGCGCGCTGCTCGTATTTCATACCGGTGGTGTCGGCGAACACGCAGCGGCGACTCGAGGCCTACTTCCGCCGTGAGTGGAGCTATGCCATGGACCGGGTGCGCAACATGGCCGATGGCGCGCTGTTCATCTTGCCGGTGACCATCGACGGCACGGACGCGGGTGTGGCCCAGGTGCCTGACAGGTTCCGGGCCCTGCATTTCACGAAGCTGGAGGGTGGGCAGGTGACTCCTGAGTTCGCCCGGCGGCTGGCCGATTTCCTGAAAGCCCGGCAAACGTGAGCGCCCCCTCGTCCGGCACCGCAGCTGTGCCTGAGGCCGCGCTGCACGTGGACGACAACCATCCCTGGATCGGCCTCGCCTCATTCACCGAAGAAACCAGGCCCTATTTCTACGGGCGCGAGGATGAAGTCGCGGAGCTCGCGCGCCGCGTGCAGCGCAAGCTGCTCACTGTGCTGTTCGGCCAGTCCGGACTGGGCAAGACCTCCATCCTGCGCGCCGGCCTGGTGCCGCGCCTGCGCGCACAGGGCTACTGCCCGGTGTATGTGCGCGTGGACTACTCACGCGATGCGCCGGAGCCAGCCGAGCAGATCAAGCAGGCCATCGCGCGCACAGCCAGCATCTCGGGCCAGTGGACCCAGGCCGGCGTCGCCACGGCAGGTGAATCCCTGTGGGAATTCATGCACCACCGCGACGATGAATTGCGGGACGAGGCCGGCAATACGCTGATCCCGCTCATCATCTTCGACCAGTTCGAGGAAGTGTTCACCATCGCGCAGTCCGATGAATTCGGACGCGCGCGGGCGGCGCGCTTCGTCGCGGATCTCGCCGACCTGGTCGAGAACCGCGCGCCGGCCGCCGTGGAGCGCAAGCTCGAGGAAGACGACAGCGCGGCAGAGCGGTTTGATTTCGCGCGCAGCGACTATCGCGTGCTCATTGCACTGCGCGAGGATTACCTCGCGCAGCTGGAAAGCCTCAAGGGCGCCATGCCCAGCATCACGCAGAACCGGCTGCGGCTGGCGCGCATGAGTGGCACGCAGGGCCTGGCGGCGGTGCAGCTGCCGGGCGGGCGCCTGGTCAGTCAGGAAGTAGCGGCAGCCATCGTCCGCTTCGTGGCCGGCGGCGCCGAACTCGCCAACGCAGAAGTGGAGCCGTCGCTGCTCAGCCTGATCTGCCGCGAGCTGAACGAGACCCGCCTTGCGCAGGGCCGGCCGGAGATTTCTCTGGACCTGCTGGAGGGCTCGCGCGCCACCATCCTGAGTAATTTCTACGAGCGCGCGCTGGCCGACCAGCCGGTTGCCGCGCGGCGCATCATCGAGGATGAGCTGCTTACTGACTCCGGCTACCGCGAGAACATCGCCGAAGAGAGGTTGAAGCGCAGTTTCGCGCTGGCCGGCGTGCCGCCGGAGACGCTGTCCACGCTGGTGAATCGCCGCCTGCTGCGCATCGAGGAACGCCTGGACGTGCGGCGCGTGGAGCTGACGCATGATGTGCTGTGCGAGGTGGTGAAAGGCAGCCGTGATATACGCCACGAGCGCGAGGCACGCGAGGCCACGGAGCGGCTGCTGGCCGACCAGCAACAGCGCGAAGTGGCCGCACGGCGCGCCCTGCAACGCGCGCGGCGCGTGGCGGCAGCGTGCATCGTACTGTCGATAGGTGCCGTGGCCGGCGCCGTGTTTTCGTACTGGAGCACGCAGCGCGCCAAGCGCGCGGAGAACATCTCGCAGCAGTCACGGGTGCAGGCCGAGCTGCTGCTGGGCTACCTGACCGATGACTTCACGCGCGAGCTGGAGACTTTCGGGCGGCTCGACCTGATCGCAAGCCTGGCCCAGCGCGAGGTGGATTACTTCCATGCCCTGCCGGCGGTGCTGCGTGGCCCCATAACGGTTCGCACCGGCGCGACAGCGCTGACACAGCTCGCACGATCCTCGCGCACGCTGGGCAGGATCGATGAGGCGAAAGTGGCCGTCGCCGAGGCGCGCCAGTTGCTCGAATCCCTGCGCGAGGCCGGCGACACGTCTCCCGAGACCACCATCGCGCTGGCCCGGGCCATCTCCACGCATGCCCGCATCCTCAGCGTCGGCGACGATCCGGAGGCGCTCACCCTGTCGCGACGGGCCCTGGAACTGGGTACGGCGGTAGCGCAGGCACCAGGTGCGTCACAGGCTACGCGGGAGGCCGAGGTGGACCTCCTCACGCAATACGGCTACCAGCTGCAGAACAGCTCCAGTGAATTCGACAAGGCCATCGATACACTGACCAAGGCGCGGGAGCGCGCCGCCGCGCTGGGTGCCAGGGACCTCACCAACCTCTACATGGCCGACCGCTTCCTGGATGCCACCGCCTGGCTGGTGCAGGCGGCAGCCCAGGCTGGCCGCGGAGAACTCGCTCTCCAGGCTGGCGTGGACGCCAGCGCGCTGGCTGACCAGGTGCTCATCCGCCGACCTAGCGACCTGGTCGCGCTGTACGCCCAGGGCGTGATCCTGGCCAATCTGGGCGGGTTGGCGGTCGATGAGATGCGACCCGCCGAAGCCTCCGCCTTCAGTGAGCGTGCCGTCACTGTTCAGCGTCGCCTGATCGCGCTTGATCCAGGCAATACCATTGCCAAGAACAATCTGGCCGTCGCGATCAGCACCGTGTCCGACGCCAGCTGGGGGCTGGGGCAGGTCGGCAAGGCCATCGAATTGCAACAGCTGGCCTTTGATGACTCCGAAGGCGCCATGTCGGGTGGGTCAGGCATCCGGCTCAACCGCCTGCGCAGTGCTGCGGTGCTCGCTTCCTACTACGCCCAGTACGGACAGTTCGAGCGGGCTACCCAGCTCAGCCAGTTCCTGACCAGCCAGGCTGTGCAGATGCGCGGCACGGAACCCAAGGACAGCCTGGTGCCCTTGTGGATCGACGGCCTGAAGGCGTTTGCGGATGGCACGGCCGCACTGGCGCGTGGTGAACTTCCGCGGGCACTGGCTATCGTGCGCGGACCTCTCCAAGAGTTGGGCGCATTGGGCGAACGCGAAGGCGTGGCCGGATTCTGGAAGAACGGCATAAGCCATTCATTGCTTGGACTGCGCGCGCGTGCCGAGCTGCTGCTGGGTCGATACGGCGCCGGTGAACGCAGTGCCCGGGACGCCCTGGCGGCGCACCTCGCCAGAGGGACCAACTCGAACTACGACAGGCTGCAGGCGGACAGCTTGTCCATCATGGTGGCGCTGAGTCTGGCAGGCCAGCAACGCGATGCCGGGGCGCGCGATGTGATCGCACCGGTAGTCAAGGCCCGTCGGGATGCGCAGGCGCGCAACCGGGGCGACCAGGACACGCAGCAGGAGCTCGCGAACGCGCTGTATGTGCAGGCGCTGGTGGAGCCTGCGCGGCGAACGGCGCTGCTGCAGGAGAGCGCCCGGCTCATGGATGGTCTCGCGCCGGAATACCGGAAGTTCTACGGCACACGCATCTGGCGTGACCGGCTCAGCAATGCGCAGCGCGGCTTGCCGCTACCCCCCGCCCAGCCGGGAAGCTAGCGCGGACATTCGTGACAGCCTTCAGCTTCCGGATCCTGCACCACACGCTGCGGGTGCGACCTGACGAGATACTGCTCGATGCCGCGCTGGCTGCGGGGCTTGATGCTCCGCACAGCTGCCAGAACGGTTATTGCGGCTCGTGCCGGGCCCGGCTGGTATCGGGCACGATTGAATACCCCAGTGGCCGTGTGGTGCCCGCGGACATTACGCAGGGCTTCGACATCATGCTGTGCCTGGCCCGTGCGCGGTCGGATATCGAAGTGGAGCTGCCTGGCCGCGGCTAGCCTAGAAGCGCAGCGATGCCGTGAGCAGCCGGGGCTCCTTGGCCTGGCAGGTGCCCTTGAATTTCTCGCCCGCAGTGGTCTTGCGGGTCTCATATTCGCCGCTCTGCCGGTCGATGAAAATGCGGATGCTGGTCAGGAAGTTCGCGGCCACGCCATCCCGGTATTTGAGCGCACTGCTGTCCTCGACCCAGTTGGCCACATCGTCGAACTTGACCGTTACGGTTTCCTGCTTGCCGGTGGGACTGACACCCTTGCACTCCAGCGTCACTATGTCGGCCAGGCCGAGCGTGGGGGCGGCCAGCAGTACCAGCGCGAGGAATTTGCGTGACATGGACGGCTCCAGAATCAGGGGATGGCGTAAGCGTAAATTCCCGCCCGCGGCGCGCCTGTGAACGGATGCTAACTTAAGAGAAGCGGTTTCGGGATAGTGGACCATAATTCACAGGTACTCAGGTTATGTCCGTAGTCGCCGCGTTATGTCCCGCCGTGGCCCTGCTCGGCGCTGCAGCAATTGCGTGCCCGCCCGCCCGGGCACTTCTGGAAATCCGGCCGCAACGCCGTACACTCGGCCAGATGAAACCGATGGCGGTGCTCCTCATCGTGATCATTGCTGCCGTCGCGCCCGGTGCGCGCGCTGCGCCGGCGCCTGCGCAGGTGTTTGCCCAGGCTCGCCAGCTGCTGGTGGTCACGACCCCGGGGCCGGATGCCGTCGATGGCAAGCTGCAACGGTATGAGCGCAGCGGGCCCCGCAAGGCCTGGAAGCCGGTGGGTGCCGCCATCGCCATCGTGGTGGGCAGGAACGGTCTGGCCTGGGGCAACGGCCTCATTCCCGCGCCGGCCTCCTCTCCCGCCAAGCGCGAGGGCGATGGCAAATCGCCCGAGGGCGTGTTCGCGCTCGGTACATCCTTCGGCTATGCCGCGAGCCAGCTGCCCGGCGCGAGGCTGCCCTACCTGCCACTGGAAGCCAGCGTCGAATGCGTCGATGACACCGCCTCGGCGCAGTACAACCGCATCGTGGACCGCCACGCGGCGACGCCCGACTGGAACAGTTCCGAACGCATGCGCGAGATGGGCGAATCCTATCGCTGGGGCGTGGTGGTCGACCACAACCACATTGCCGCACCGGCCACGGGGCCCGCGCCCGTGCGTGGCGGCGGCTCCTGCATCTTCCTGCATGTCTGGAGTGGCGCAGGTCATGGCACGGCTGGCTGCACTGCCATGGCACAGCCGGAGATCGAGTCGGTGCTCAGCTGGCTTGATCCGCGCCGCCATCCGCTGCTGGTACAGCTCACCGTCGGGAACTATGCGCGCTTCGGCGATGCGTGGCGGCTGCCGAAGGTTATTGCCCTGCCCTAGTCCAGGAAGCATTGCATGGCCACAACTCCAACTCCTCGGTATCGCTCCTCCATTGCGCCACTGGCTGGCATCGCGCTCATCGTGGGTCTGGTGGCATTCGCCTTCGCCTGGACCGCAGGCTGGATCGGCGGGGGTCGCCTTACGGCCGCAAAGATGATCGACGCCATCGAGGCCAACAATCCGCAGCAGTGGGCAGGCTATCGCCGCGCACACAGCAAGGGCGTCTGCTTCCGGGGTGAGTTCCAGGCCAGCGGCAAGGCCGCCTCCCTGTCAGTGGCGCGGGCTTTCACGCAGCAGGCCGTACCGGTGATTGGCCGGCTGTCTATCGCCGGTGGTGACCCCCATGGACCTGACAACACGGCGCGGGTGCGCAGCATCTCGGCCCTGCTGAAGACCGACGACGGACAGGAATGGCGCATGGCGATGAACGAATTCCCGTTCTTTCCCGTGGCGTCGCCCGAGGGCTTCCAGGCCCTCACGCTGGCATCGCATCCGGATCCGGCCACCGGCAAGCCCGATCCTGCCGCGATGGCCGCGTTTGTGGCCAAGTACCCGGAGATCAGGAATTTCCAGGCCTGGGCCGGCTCTGCGCCATTCACCGACAGCTGGGCCACCACCACGTTCAATGGTGTGAACAGCTTCCGGCTGCGCGCGGCCGATGGCACGGAGAATCATGTGCGCTGGTCGATGCGGCCGCAGGCAGTGCCGCGCGCGCTCACCCCCGAAGAACTGACAGCGGCCGACGGCGATTTCCTCGAGCAGGAAATCCTTCAGCGGCTGCGGGCGGGCCCCGCGCGCTGGGACATGGTGGTGACGATCGCCGAAGCGGGCGATGCGGTGGATGATCCCTCGCAGACCTGGCCGGCGGAGCGCAAGCAGGTGGTAGCTGGAACGCTGGTCATCTCTTCCACCGCCGCGCAGGCCACCGGCGAATGCCGCGACATCAATTTTGATCCCCTGGTGCTGCCGCAAGGCGTGGCGCCATCCAGTGATCCGGTGCTGCTGGCCCGCTCCACGGTTTACGCCGAGTCGTTCAACCGCCGCGAAATGGAAATCGCGCACGGCAAGGCCGCCGGGGCGACGGGCACGGAGTCCGCCAAGTGAGCGCCCGCCACTTCAACGCAACGGCGCGCCTGCTGCACTGGAGCATGGCGGCGATGATCATTGCCATGCTGTTCATCGGCGTCGGGATGATGGCCTCGCTCACCGCAAGACCGTGGCTGATCGGCCTGCACCGGCCGCTGGGAATCGCCATCCTGCTGCTGGCCGTGGTGCGGCTGGTGAACCGGCTGCGCCACGCACCTCCACCGCTGCCCGCCGACCTGCCGCCCTTGCAGGTGTTCGCCGCGCGGGTTTCGCACTGGCTGCTGTACGCGCTGATGTTCGCCATGCCAGTGCTCGGCTGGGCCACTGCGTCAGCCAGCGGCTTTCCGGTGAGGATGTTCGGCAGTGTGAACCTGCCAGCCATCGTGCCGCACGATGCGGTGCTGTACGGCTATCTGCGCAGCGCGCACGGCCTGCTGGGCATGCTGTTGTTCGCCGTCGTGCTGCTGCACCTGGCGGCCGCGCTGTTCCATGCCTGGGTACGGCGGGATGAGGTATTCCCGAGCATGGCGCGCGGCACATCGAAATAGGAGCGCGTGCGTGCCGGGCCAGATGGATCCGCGCGCCGGCTACGGCGTCAGCGGCACCACCGGCAACAGCACTGCACTGGCCGCATCGCCGCCGCGCTCGATGGTCACCGTAGCCTTCTGGTAGTCCTCGGCCTTCGCCAGGAAAATATTGGGCACATACTTCTGCGGGTTGCGGTCGTAAACCGGGAACAGGCTGGACTGGATCTGCACCATGATGCGGTGCCCGGGCTGGAAGACATGGTTAACGGTGGGCAGGCGGAAGCGATAGGTCTGCACCTTGTTGGGCGGAATGGCGCTCGGGTTCTTGAAGCTGCTGCGATAGCGGCCGCGGAAGATGTCCATGCTGATCGGCCACTGGTAACCGCTCATCTTCGTGTCCGCCGGGCTCTCGTCCGGCAGCACATCGATCAGCTTCACCACAAAGTCGCCGTCGGTGCCGGTGGTGCTGGCAAAGATCTCGGCCACCGGAGGGCCTGACACGCGCAGCGGTTCGGTCAGCACTTCGGAACGATAGGTCAGCACGTCGGTGCGTCCATCAACGAAACGCTGGTCGGTGACCAGGTAGTCGCCCCAGCGACCGTCACGGAAGTTGATCGGCCGCGGCAGGTGCGGCACCGGCTTGGCGGGATCGGCGACATAGGCATCACCGCCGCGGGCACCCTTGCTGAAGCCCAGCGCATTGCCGGCCTGCAGGTACAGCGGCTTCAGCGGCGCGGCGCAGCCGGAGGCGCAAGCCAGCGGCCAATCGGCGAACCGGTCCCAGCGGTTCTCACCGGTGTTGTAGATGGCCGCGGCGGGCAGCGACACCGGCGCCCCGCCCTTCAGGTGCTGGTTGAAGAACGGCAGCACCATCTCCTCGCGGAACTGCGCCGCGGTATCGCCGTTCCACTCGAATGGCCCAAGTGTGCGGCCGACACGATTGATCTGGCTGTGCCGCCATGGGCCCATCACCAGGTGGTTGTTGCCCATGTGGCCGGCTTTCTTCAATGCCTCCCAGCTCATCACGGCGCCGTACATGTCCTCGTGATCCCACAGTCCCTGCTCCCAGATGGTGGGCACGTCGGCAGGGTTGGCGGCCACCAGCTTGTCCAGTGCCTGGCCCGACCAGTACGAGTCATAGGCCGGGTGCGCCACCATGCGCTGCCAGAAGGGCAACTGGTCGTAACCGGATTTCTTCGCCCAGTCACCCGCTGAACCCACATCGCGGAAGTTGTCGTAGTCGTCCCATGCGCCGGTGGATGGCGCCTTGCCCGTGCCTTTGAAACCGGTCTGGTTGCCGATCCATGCGATGTTGGCCAGGCGGAAGGCCCCGTAGTGGAACCAGTCGTCGCCCATCCAGCCATCGACCATCGGGCTCTCGGGAACCGCCGCCTTCAATGCCGGGTGCGGCTTCAGCAAGGCCATCACGACGGTGAACCCCTCATACGAGGAGCCGATCATGCCGACCTTGCCATTGCTCTCGGGCAGGTTGGTCTTGTTCACCAGCCAGTCGATGGTGTCCCACGCGTCGGTGACATGGTCGGTGCCGGTCTTGTTCAGCGGCCCGACCACCGGACGCGTGACCTCGTAGTCGCCCTCCGAGCCGTATTTGCCGCGGATATCCTGGAACACGCGGATGTAGCCCGCCCTGACGTAAATCTCGTCGGCCAGCGACAGCGTGGCCAGCATCGAAGGGCTGTCCTCGGTGCGCGCGGCACGGCTCTTGGCGTTGTACGGCGTGCGCGTCAGTATGATCGGCGCGTCGCTCGCGCCCTTCGGGTACACGATCACCGTATACAGCTTCACCCCATCGCGCATGGGCACCAGCACTTCGCGTTTGACGTAGTCGGCGTCCGGCTTCGGTGCGATGAACTTGATGGGAATGTCCCCGCCGGGAGGTGCCTTGGATGCCGCGGTGAGTTCGGCTTCAGGCGTGGACTGCGCCACCGCAAGGGTGATGGGTCCGAGCCCCGCGAGGGCCAGCAGCAGGGAAAATACACTGGTGCGAATCATGGTCATCTCCCGGAAAGTGCAGCCGCCCGCCCATGCATGCAGCCTTGCCGGGGTGACATTAACAAACGGCCGCCGCGAGTTTCCGTGGGCCGGCCGAACTGTCATATGTCCAAAGGACCGCCAGATGTCATGCCGCGGCAGCACCGCGTCCCGCTGGACGCGCCCACCTAGAACTGCGGCTGCCAGCCATAACTCAGCTTGAGGAACACGCTGCGGGTGTTGCCGAACATCTCCCTGTTGTCGTCATCCAGGAAGGCGCCATAGGTGCCGCCCGCATACAGCGCCGTCCGCGGGCTGATCTTGTATGAATACACCAGCTGCAGGGCCCAGTCCCGCGCCTTTGCATTCACCGGCTCGGCGTACAGAGCCTGGTTGCGCAGCACTTCACTGCCCTGCAAGGTGAAGCGCACGCGCTGTGCCGGCGTGAATTGCCAGCTGCCGCCGCCGTTGAGCAGCGTGGTACGGAAAGCGGTACCACCGTCGCGGCGCATGCGCTGGCGGGTGAGATCCCATTCGAGGTTCACGCCGCGGCCCAGGTTCACATTGCCCCAGGTCTCCACCGTGACACGCCGCCCGCTGCGCGCGGCCAGCAGGTCCAGGAATGTGCCGGTGCTCGCGAAGGCGCCGAGCAGCAGGCGGCCAGAGGGGCGGAACTCCGCGTCGATATTGGCGTAGTGCTCGTCGAACAACTGATTGCTCCAGAAGCGCTGGCGCGTCAGGGCGTGCAGCCCGAAGCTGCTCTGCATGGGTCCCTGCAGCGTCACGGCGCTTTCCCATTCCCGCTCCAGCAGCTGGCCGTCATAGCGGTGCGTGACGTCGAAGTCACCTTCCAGCTTGATGCTGTGGATGGCCTTGCCGTCGCGGTACCAGTTGTGGCGCGCGCCCAGCAGCGATTTCTCGAAACCCACCTGCCCCATGAAGCCCAGGTCGGCGCGGAATCCCGGATCAATCTGCTGGTGCCAGCTATCGAAATACCAGTGGCGGTTGCTGAATGTGTAGCCGGCCCGCCAGGCATTGCCGGTGGGCCTGGCATCGGCGCCCAACTCATCGCCGTACAGGTCGACAATCTGCAGCGGATACTCCGAGTCGCTGCGCAGCAGCTGCGCGGTGGCGGTGTGCGAGCCTTCCTGCCAGCGGGCATCGATGCCCGCGACCGTGTTGAGGTAGTCATCGCCGCCGCGGACCGTGCCGATGATGCCCAGCGTGGCATGCTCGCCGATGTTGTGGCGATAGCGACCCACGGCGACGTTGGCTTTCTGGTCCAGCTGCTCGAAGCGCGAACCCAGCACGCCCGGTACCAGCAGCAGCGTGCTGGCATCGCGCGCCAGGATGGCGCCGTAGGCGCCGCTGGCGGTGCGCCCAGTCAGGCGCAGGCCCGCATCCGGCTCGGCGATCTGCCGGGTGTAGAGCACTTCGAACTGCGTGGTGAAGTAGTCGGCGCCTTCCAGGAAGAAGGGCCGCTTCTCCTGGTAGAACAGCGCGAAGCTGTCATTGATATCCAGCTGCAGCTCATCGGTCTCCACCTGCGAGAAGTCCGGGTTCACCGTGGCATTGAGCGTCACGCTCGGCGCTGGGGACCAGCTCAGGTCCACCCCGGGTTCGATGGCGGAATCGCCCTTGCCCCAGGCATCGCCCGCTGCGGCGCGTGATTGCTGCTCGCTCATGGTCAGCGTGGGCACCACCTCGAGATTGCGGCCCTGCTGCACGCCCGCCATGCCCTGGTAGCTGCCCCACTCGCACTGGAAGCAGTTGGAGTCGCGCGGGACCCGGTGGCTGGTGAGCTGGTGGCGCTTGTCGCGCGGATAATTGCGGAACAGCGAGATGCCCCAGTTCTGCACCTGCTGGCCGCGCGGGAAGCGCAGCGTGGAGAAGGGAATGCGGATCTCCACGTCATAGCCCTCCCCGGTCAGCCGTCCAGCGCTGCTCCACAGCCCATCCCAGCTCTCGTCCTCCTGGTTCTCGAGATTGGTCTCGTCGCGGATCAGGTCCGACTGCACGCCCAGTGGATTGACGATGAACTCGTAGCCGCGGCGGTTGTCGTCGAAGGTGTCGAGGAACAGGCCCACCCAGTCGTCGTTGAAGGCCGAATCGCGGTCGCGCAGGTGGGCACGGATCGAGGCCGGATCCGGCTCGAGCGCATGGAAGGAAACGTACAGCGCCTCGTTGGTGTAGCCCAGGCGGACGATGGTGCGTACCGGCGCCGGGATGTTGTCTCCCGGCTGGATATCGAAGGCGATTTCCTGGACCAGGGCATCGTCCCAGGCGGCATCCTCCAGCCGGCCGTCGATGACGATGCTGCCGCTGAGCTGCGGGATGCGTCCCCCGGCCACGAAATCGAGCGGCGATGGACTCTGCGCCAGCACTGCGCCACACAGGGCCAGCAGCGGCGCGAGCAACAGGCAGGGACGCAATAACCAGCGGACAGGAGAGATTCGGACGCGATGGGGCACGAGAGACCTGCGGGGCCTGGGTTCTGTGTCCTTATACGTTCACGATGTGCCTCGCGGGTGCAGCTGGCTGCGGATCCATCGAAATGTCAGGTTGATGCGGGTGCCATTCGGCAGCCGTTCCCTCGCGATCGCATGCAGCCAGTTCTTCTGGGTGTCGCCAGACATCAGCAGCAAGCTGCCATGCGGCAGCTCGATGCGCCTCACGCCCAGCGACTTGTCGCTGCGGTGCCTGAACAGCAACACCCGGGTCGCGCCCAGGCTCAGCGAAGCAATGGTGGGCGCCTCGCCTAGTTCGGGCTCGTTGTCGCTGTGCCAGCCCATGCGGTCGTTGTGGTCGCGGTACTGGTTGAGCAACACGCTGTTGTAGCGGCCGCCGCCGGCCTGTTCCACGTGGCTGCGCAATTCATCCAGTGCCGGCGTCCATGGCGATGGCGTCAGTGCATGCCCCGAGTACGAATAGGTGCTACCGGGGTCGCCATGCCATGCGGTCAGGCGCGGCTGCTGGTGCCACTTGCCCCAGACGAATACCCGCTCCTGCCGCCAGTCGAGCTCCTCCAGCAGCCGCTTGAAGTATCGATCCGCAATGGGCTGCAGGAGGAATTGCGGAAAATAGCGCAGATCAGCGCCGGGCATCTGGATGCCCGGCGCATGGTCCATCGCATGCTGCA
>JBEVNO010000201.1:0-2718 GCA_040508085.1 Steroidobacteraceae bacterium | reverse complement strand
AGCGGCGATGGAGGCTTCCTGTTGCTGCGGCGCCGGCGGCACCGCCACCGGCTGCGGCGGGCTCGGCGGTGGAATGACCCACAGCGCGGTTTCCCGGGGTGGGGTGGGCGGTAGCGGCCGCGGCGGCTCGGGTGGCTGCGTCACGACGGCGGCGGCCGGGCTGGGGGTGGGCGCCACGATGTCTTCCACCGGCACCTCGGGCGCGCGTGGCGGCAGCAGCACCAGCTGAGTGCGTTCAGCGGGCGGCGGCGGCACCACCTGCTCTGTCTGTGCATGCGTCCACAGCAGCAGCGCCAGGCAACCCGCATGCGCGGCCAGCGTCACCGCGATGGCCAGGCCGTGCGCGTGTTTTTCGGCGGCGCGCAGCAGGCGCGTGGACAGGGAAGGGGGAAGCAGCACAGCCGACATTGCCGAGGCATCAAATGAGACGTGTTCTCATTATCGCATGCCCGCCGGAGCTGGCGGCGGGTCTGCGGCGAGCACAAAAAAAACGCCGTGGCGGGCCACGGCGTTCTTGGGTGCTGCAGGTCGGCTCAACTCACCCCAGCAGCTTGCGCACCTTGTTCAAGGCGGCAATGAAGCGCTCGATCTCGTCATGCGTGTTGTAGAACGCCAGCGAGGCACGGCAGGTGGCGGCCACGCCGTAGTACTGCAGCAGCGGGTGCGCGCAATGCTGGCCCGAACGCACGGCCACGCCTTCCAGATCCAGCAGCGTGGCCAGGTCATGCGAATGCGCGCCTTCGATCAGGAACGAGACCACCGCGGCTTTGTCCGGCGTGGTGCCGAAGATGCGCAGGCCCTCGATCTTGCCGAGCTCTTCGTTGAAGTGCGCCAGCAGCTCGCTTTCGCGTGCTTCCACGTGCTCCAGGCCGAGGGATTCGAGGTAGTCCACCGCCACGCCGAGGCCGATGAAGCCTGCGATGTTGGGGGTGCCGGCTTCGAACTTGTGCGGGGCATCGTTGAACACGGTGCCTTCGAAGCTGACTTCCTTGATCATCTCGCCGCCACCGATGAACGGCGGCATCGCCTCGAGGTGCTCGCGGCGGGCCCACAGCGCGCCGGTGCCGGTCGGGCCGCACATCTTGTGCCCGGTGATGGCGTAGAAGTCGCAGCCGATGGCGGCCACGTCCACCTTGCGGTGCGGCACGGCCTGGGAGCCGTCGACCACGGTGATGATGCCGCGCTTGCGCGCTTCACGGCAGATCTCGCGGACCGGGTTGACCGTGCCGAGCACGTTGGAGACGTGGGCCACGGCCAGCAGTTTGACCTCGGGGGTCATCGCCTTGCGCAGCGCATCCAGATCGAGCGCGCCCTCGGGCGTTATCTCGGCCACGCGGATCGTCGCGCCGGTGCGCTGGGCGACCAGCTGCCACGGCACGATGTTGGCGTGGTGCTCCATGCGCGAGACCAGGATGACATCGCCGGCCTTCAGGCGCGGCAGCGCCCACGAATAGGCGACCAGGTTCAGGGCGAAGGTGGTGCCGCTGCACAGCACCAGTTCGCTGTCACGCACGTTGAGGAAGCGCGCCAGCTTGGTACGTGCGCCCTCGTAGGCGTCGGTGGCCTCGGTGCCCAGCGCGTGCACGGCGCGGCTCACGTTGGCGTTGTAGCGGCGGTAGAACTCGTCCACCGCGCCGATCACCTGCACCGGCTTCTGGCCGGTGTTGGCGTTGTCGAAATAGACCAGCGGCTTGCCGTGCACTTCGCGCATCAACAGCGGGAAGTCCAGGCGGACGCGATCCCAATCCGGGGCCACCGCGGTATCGGTGGCCGGGCGCGGGGTGGACAGGTTCATGCCACGCCTGCCCGTGCCAGCGCCAGATCGAGCTGGCGGCGCAGCTGTTCGGTCAGGCGGGCATCCAGTGCATTCAACGGCTCATGGCAGAACGCGGCGCTGAGCAGCTGCTGGGCCTGTTCGGCCGGCAGCCCGCGCGAGCGCAGGTAGAACAGCGCGTTGGTGTCCAGCTGGCCCACCGTGGCGCCGTGTGCGGCTTTAACTTCGTCGGCATCGATCACCAGCGTGGGCTGGGTGTCGATCTCCGCATCGGCGGACAGCAGCAGGTTCTTGTTGGACAGGTTGGCATCGGTGCCATCGGCCCCTTCGCGGATATGGATGCCGCCATGGAAGACCACGCGGCTGCGGTTGGCCGCAACGCCACGCCAGACCATTTCCGAATTGGTATCGCGCGCGATGTGTTCGATGCCCAGGCGGGTATCGACATGGCGGCGGCCATTGCCGAGCAGCACGCCGTTGGCGGTGAGCTGGGCGTTGTCGCCTTCCAGGCGCACGTTGAGCTCGTGGCGGCTCAGCGCAGCGCCCAGTTCCAGGTCGATACGGCGGTACTGCGCGCTGCGGGCGAGCACCGCGTCGGTGCGCAGCAGCGTGGTGGCGCGGGTCGCGTCGGCCTGCACGCGTGCATGCGACAACACCGCATCCTGGGCCAGGTGCACATGCACGAGGGTGTTGCCCAGGTGCGCGGCATCGCCCACGTGCAGGTGGTGTTCCACCACGCCCAGCGCCGCGCCGGCGCGCAGTTCGATCAGGTGGCGATGGTGCCAGGACAGATCGGCCTGGCCGGCCACGCTGATGAAGACCAGCTGCAGCGGCGCCTCGACCTGCACGCCTTCTTCCACGCGCAGCAGCACGCCCTCATCGGCGAGTGCGGCGTTGAGGCGGGCGAATACTTCCTCGCTGCGTTCGAAGCGGCGGCCGAGGAA
>JBEVNO010000076.1:0-7568 GCA_040508085.1 Steroidobacteraceae bacterium | reverse complement strand
GTGCGCTGGCCCGTCCGCACGCACCGATGCACCACCAGCCGCTGGCAATACGGGCTTGCCCGCGTCGTCACCGCAGATGGCCACGGCTTCCACGCTGCCGGGTTATCTCGCGCCCGGCGCTTTCGACATCATGACCGTGCTGCCGCCCGCGCCGCGCGCCGGCGAAGCGCGTTATGAACACGATCGCCGCGTTTTCCGTGACACACGCGCACTGGAAGGCTCGCCACGCTGGCTGATGGCCGCCAGCGACGCCGAGCTGAGCAACACCGCGCTGCTGCAGCATTTCTCCTGCAGCCTCGGCATCGAACTGAAGCCGGAACAGGCGCCGCGACTGATGACGCTGCTGCAGCGGGTGTCTCGTGACACCTCCTCATCCGTCGGCACCGCGAAGGATTACTACAAGCGCCAGCGTCCGTTCTGGATCGACGCGGGCAACACCTGCCGCCCCCGTGAAGAACTCGGCCAAAGCTTCGACTACCCATCCGGCCACACCACGGCAGGATGGACCTGGGCACTGGTGCTCACGCAGGTGGCACCGGATCACGCCACGGCATTGCTGGCCCGCGGTCGTTCCTACGGGGAAAGCCGCATCGTGTGCGGCGTGCACAATGCTTCTGCAGTGGAAGGCGGCCGGCTGACTGCCACCGCAGTGGTCACGGTGGCCGCGGCAACAGCGGATTACCAGCACGATCTGGTCGCGGCGCGCACTGAGCTCGCCAGCCTGCGCCATGGCACGCACAACGATCCCGCGCCGGCGCGTTGCGCCACCGAAGTGGCGCTGGAGAAGATTCCCTAGCCGCCGGCGCCCTGCGCGGCCAGCGCCGCGCGGATCTTCGGCAGCGCCGCGGCGCGCGTGAGCTCGCCCTTGGCAAACTGCTCGGCCAGCTCGAACAGATCCGCGAACGCGCCGGACTGGTCGCTGTTCTCCTTCAACTCCACCGTGCGCTGCTTCGCCCAGATCTCGCCCCACACTTCCATCACGGCGTCCCAGTACACGCGCGTCTGCTGGTAGTAGGTGTCGGCGGCGGCGAAGTCGCCATCCTTCAGTCGTTCATAGCGCGCCACGCCATATTCACGTCCCACATAGGGGACCGCGGCACCCGCGGCCGTGCGCTTCAGGTTGTTCTCTTCCTGCAGCCAGCCGCGGGGCCCCACGGTATGGCGATTCGTGCCGAACAGCAGCTCGTAATCCTTGCGCACCGTCCACTCGCGCCGCGGCAGCGGCCGCGCGGTATCGCCACTGACCCAGCTGGAAAACCCGGCATTGTGTTCCCAGCGACCGAGGCTGCCATAGCGCGGGGATTCATCCACCTGGAACACCTGTTGCGCCCACAGGCCTTTGCGCTCGGTCTTCGACAGGTCACGCCGCCTCCAGCTCTCGCCGGCGGCGAGTTCGATCACATAGGCGGGCTCGAAGCTCCAGTCCTGGCGCCAGTGCTTGGTCACCATGGGCTCGCTGACCTTGCCGTCGTCGCCGACGATGCGCATTTCCAGGATGTGCACCAGGCTCACGAAGCCCGGCTCGTTGCGATCGACATAGACCTTCTCGGTGCCCCATGACTGGTAAGGACGCGGGCGCGTACCGTCACCGGTGTAATTCGCGATCTCGAGGAAATCGAAGGTGACGCGATAGCTGCCCGCCATCGCCAGGATGGCGCGGCGGTCGCGCTCCTGCGCGGAAAGCCCGGGCGCCTGCAACGCCATCCACTCGGGGGAGGGTTCGGTATCCATCACCGTGGGCGCACCGCGTGTGGTGCCACCGCGCGGAGCTGGCGCATCCGCGCCCAGCGGCCACGAGAAGGTGTAGCGCGAAACCTTGGGTGCTGCCGGCGCGGGAGCGGGCGCAGCCGGTTCGCCGGCCACTGCGAGCGACGCGCAGCCCAGCCAGGCCGCGAGAGTCCAGGACCTGAGATGCATGGGCGGGATCTCCGTTACTGCTTGTCGGCCAACGATACGGCGCCGTCGCGATTGTAGTCATGCTCGCCGAACACGCGCACGCTGGCAGGCTGGCCCACGTTCAGGCGCCCAGGGTTCGTGAGCATCAGGAACTCCACACCCTTGCCGGTTGGCGCGAGCGCCGCATCGGTGGGCGCACCGCGCGAAACATAAACATCGGCGCGCGTGATGCTGCGCATGTCATAGACCTTCGCGCCAGCAGGGCCCTTGGCGCCCTGCTCGAGGAATTCCCATGTCTCGCTCACCAGAGCCGACGGCGCGGCACGCCCCGTACGCACGCCGGTGGAGATGCGATAGGTGCCGGGCAGCCTGGTGTCCACATCGAGCACGGCGAGATCCTTCGAGTACTGCGGCGTGAGTGGGATGCGCTGACCCTCCGGCTGCAGCACGTGATAGTCGTTCGCCTTCATCACGGCATCCGGCACGAAGAAGTCTTCGGCGAAGGAAGCCTGCACGCTCACGTGGTCACGCTGGGTCACGTCGAACTGGTTGGGTAGCAGATAAGGCGAATGAGCGACCCCGGTCGACGCCCGGAGAAGCCCGACGAGCACCACGATCCAGCGCAGCACAGCCATGGAAGCCTCTTGACATCGGTGCAGGACAAACGAAGTATATGCGAATTGTTCTCATTCGCAATCGTACCGGCCGACCAGGAGTTCTGGAAACTGCCAACCATCGAAATAGAGAGCGGTGCGATGCCAATGCAACGGCTTCCAGTCCACCGGCGTAAGTGCAGTTACACCAGTTGCCGCAAACGTGAAGAAGTTCGTGTTTCTAAATCTTGCGACAAATGCAAACGCTGGTTTTATGAATGCTTCTTCCCCGCGCAAAGGAGCGCATCGTTATGCCGCAACTAGATCCACAGCTTGAAATCGCCAGTCGTTTGCTCAGCGGCGTCATTAGTCAGGACCGCAATCGAAACTGGGGGATCGAGCCGATGACATACGACACTCTTTAGATGTCGCGGCAGAACTCATCCGGCAGAATGATCAACCCACCCCACCCGAACGCAACCTGAAGTATCGCTAAACGAACTCCAGGCAAACCGGCGTCGGAAAGTGCAGATCGCGTTTTGCAGGCCTTCCCTAGCGGGCCATTAGGCGCGAGACCGTTCCGAAGGCGCCGTTTCGGAAATCAGCGTAGGCCTGTTTGATCTCGGCTTCAGTATTCATGACGAAGGGTCCTCGCGCGACGACAGGCTCTCCAATGACGTCCCCATGAGCGAAAAGCACCAGGGCATCCTCATCGACGGTCACCTCGATGGTCTCTCCGTCATCCTCGAACCGGACCAAATCGCCTTCGCCCACACTCGCGTCAGCCAAGGTCAGACGTCCCCTGATTACGTAGAACAAGACCCGTCGCCCGGCGGGCGCTGTAAGCGCTACGCGCCGGCTGGCAGTAAGGAAGACGGTCGAGACGAACACGCCCGTGAGCGAGTCCACGGGGCCGGTGCGCCCGCCGAATCTTCCTGAAATCAGATTCAGCTTCCCAGCGTCGTTCGGCAGAGGAACCGGGACGATATCGGTCGGCTGGATGTTTTCGAAGCGCGGCGGCGTCATCTTGAGCCGCGAAGGCAGGTTGACCCAAAGCTGTAGAACCTCGAGATCGCCGCCCCGCGACCAGAAGTCGTCCGGCGACTTCTCGCTATGCACGACACCGGATCCCGCCGTCATCCATTGCACACCACCAGCGTGGGTCATGATCTCACGACCGCCTGAGTCTTGATGGATGGAATCGCCGGCCAGCAGGAAGGTGACCGTTTCAAAGCCACGATGCGGATGCGGACCGAACTCGGGCATCGTGCTGCCTGGCGGGAAGGTTTGCGGCCCATGATGGGCGAGCAACAGGAACGGGTCGAGTGCATCGGTCACCGAGAAGACGTGTCTCGTGTACAAGTTGCCAATGTCCTGACGGCCGGCGGGTCGAACGGATTGAAGTCGACGTTGATTAGTCATCTCTGTGATCCTTGCTTATCGTGAAGGCGCCGCGGTTCGACCGAGGCCTAAGTGGCCAACGCCGCGACCACCTGATCAGCGTTCGCGATCGCGGCGGCCCGGACATCGGGTCCGATGAGCATGCCTTCGGCGATCACAAACTCCGGGGTGACGCCGACGAATCCGAAGGCGGTCCGGAGATAGGTTTCGAGGTGTTCCGCCGCTGCTGAAGGCGAACCTGCGCTATAGAGGTCACCGCGCGCGACTGCGATGATGATCCTCTTGCTGGCCGCGAGACCGACTGGACCTGTTTCGGAATACCGGAACGTCTTGCCGGCCACAAGGATCCGGTCGATCCAAGCCTTGAGCTGGGTCGGCAGGGTGAAGTTGTACATGGGGGCGCCGACCACGACCACGTCGGCTGCCAGGAATTGTTCGAGCACGGGCGTGCTCTGGCCGGGCGGAGGCATGTCCGCCAAGGTGAGATGGTCGAGCGGCTCGGCGACGAGGTCTCGGTACGCCACCTCAATATCGGGATGGGCTTGGCGAAGACGGGAGACAACGTCGGCCGTCAGTTTGCGGCTGACCGACCCCTCACCGGTGATAGCGCTGTCGATATGCAGTAGTTTCAATTTGTGCCTTACTTCCAATTTGTGCCTGCCAGGACGATAATCCGGCGAAGTTTTGGCCGCAAGACGGCACATTGTCGTAACCGAAGGCACATCCAAGTGACTGACAACTCAGAGAGTCATTCGGCCGACGACTGCATGCAGGTCAGCGAGGTGCTGGCGCGCGTCGGTGACAAATGGAGCATCCTGGTGATCGCCGCGCTCGGTGAGAGACCGCACCGCTTCAATGAACTGAAGCGTGTCATCGGCGGCGTCTCTCAAAGGATGCTGACCCTGACCGTTCGGGGTCTCGAGCGCGACGGCTTCATTACCCGGACGGTGACGCCAACCATCCCGCCGCGTGTCGACTACGCCCTGACAGACCTCGGCCGGTCGATCCTCCTGCCCGCCCGCGCGATGGGTGAGTGGGCCATGCAGAACCGGGCCGCCGTCTATGCGGCGAGGCAGGCGTTCGACGCGGGGCTGGTCGGACAAAAAAAGACTTAAGCAGCCGGGATGCACAACGCACGCGCACCAGCAGCCTGCTAACCGGCACCGTGCCGCCGGTGGGCGAGACCTTTCCCTCCCATGCCTTCCCTACCACTGATTTCACGCTGGCCGGCGTGTATGTGCCGGACGAACTGCGCTGGCGACGTTTCTCGCTACAGCTCGCGCGGCCGCAACGCCAGCTTGTCCCTGGTGCTGCAGTTCTGAGACAGGTCTATAGTCGCCCTCAAACAAAGGGGGGCGTCTATGAGCGCATGGCAACTCGCATTCTGTGTGGTGGGCCTGGCCGCAGGGCAGCATGCATCCGCCCAGCGCAGCGTACCCATGGGTGGCGATGGCAATCCCGTCGCCCCGCGCGGGCTCATGAACCAGCCGCTGCCCGCGCAGCCGCTCGTCTACAAGACCGGTGAAGGCCGGGACATCCGCGTGAGCATAGTGGCGCGCCTGCGCCTGCCCTATGGGCTGGCGTTCCTGCCCGGTGGCGACATGCTGGTGGCGCAACGCACTGGCGAGCTCACGCTGGTGCCGCGCGATGGCAGCACGCCGCGCGCCGTCACCGGAGGGCCGGCCTCGTTCTTCGGTGGTGAATCCGGCGTCTCGATCCAGCACGGCTACATGCGCATGGCGCTGCATCCGCGCTTCGCGCAGAACGGCATCCTGTACCTGTCCTATTCGAAGGCACCTGGTGCGGGCGGCAGCATGGTCTCGGCCGTGGCGCGTGCGCATTACGCCGACGGCCGCCTCACCGAGGTGCGCGATGTGTGGACGGGGGAAGCCTTCTTCGGTCCCGTGGCCATTGCGGTAGGCGCGGATTCGAAACTGTGGATCGGCGTCAGCGGATTTTCCGCGGATCTGGCGCAGAACCCGGCCTCGCTCGCCGGCAAGGTGCTACGCCTGAACGAGGATGGCAGCGTGCCCGCCGACAACCCCTTCGCCGGCCGCAAGGGCTGGCGCCCGGAGACCTACACCCTGGGCCATCGCTCCACCTCCGATCTGGTGGTGCACGCCAGCGGCGCGGTCTACCTGAGCGAGATGGGCCCGAATGGCGGCGATGAGATCAACCACCTGCTGCCTGGCCGCAATTACGGCTGGCCGCTGGTGAGTTTCGGCCGCACGTACCAGGGACCGTGGCAGGCCGGCAAGGGCGAATCCACTCATGCGGGCTTCGAAGCGCCCATCCTCTACTGGACCCCGTCGATCTCGGTGTCAGGCCTCGCCTTCTACAGTGGTGATGCGCTCGCGCCATGGAAGGGCGACCTGTTCGTCACCGGCCTGCGCTATGGCGAGATACCCGGCACCGGCCGCCTGGAGCGCATCGTGCTCAACGAGCACATGCAGGAGCTGCGGCGCGAGACCTTGCTGGCCGACCTGCACCAGCGCATACGCGACGTGAAGCAGGGCCCGGATGGCTTCCTCTATGTAGCCACCGACGAGGAGGAGGGAGCGGTCCTGCGCATCGAACCCGCGCTATAGTCGTTGGCATGCTGCTCGCCGCACTGATCGCGCTGTTGTTCGTCGGCGCCGTACTGATCCTCGCCTACAAGCGCCTGCCGCTGCTGGCGTTCTCCGTCGTGTTCACGGTGCTGTTCATCATCTACACCGTGTTCGGCGAACCCGCCGGCGTGTGGAAGGGCCTGCTGCTGCTGATGCTGGTGGTGCTGTGGCTGTTCAACCTGCGCCCGCTGCGCAGGGCGCTCATCTCGCGCCCCTTCCTGAAGACCTACCTGCGCATGCTGCCGACCATGTCCGGCACCGAGCGCGAGGCGCTGGAAGCCGGCAGCGTGTGGTGGGATGGCGAGCTGTTCACGGGCAAGCCCGACTGGGACAAATTGCTGAACACTTCCCCTGCACGGCTGACGCCCGCGGAGCAGGCCTTCCTCGATGGCCCGGTCGAGCAGCTGTGCGCCATGGTCGATGATTTCGATGTCACGCACCGCCGCGCCGATCTCTCGCCCGAAGCCTGGGCGTTCATCAAGGCCCAGGGCTTCTTCGCGATGATCATCCCGAAGCAGTACGGCGGCCTCGAGCTGGGCCGTTACGCGCAGTCCTCGGTGCTGATCAAGCTCTGCAGCCGCAGCATCGTGCTGGGCTCCACCGTCGCGGTGCCCAACTCGCTGGGCCCGGGCGAGCTGCTCGTGCACTACGGCACCGAGGAGCAGAAGAACCACTACCTGCCGCGCCTCGCGCGGGGCGAGGAGGTGCCCTGCTTCGGGCTCACCAGTCCGGTGGCGGGATCCGATGCCGCCTCCATCACCGATACCGGCGTCGTGTGCCGCGGCATGTGGCAGGGGCGCGAAGTCATCGGCATCCGGCTGAACTTCTCCAAGCGCTACATCACGCTGGCGCCCATCGCGACGGTCATTGGCCTTGCATTCCGCCTGTTCGACCCCGAGCATCTCATCGGTGAGGTCGAGGACATCGGCATCACCTGCGCACTGATCCCGCGTGAGACGCCGGGCATCCGCATCGGTCGCAGGCATTTCCCGCTGAACATCCCGTTCCAGAACGGACCCATCCAGGGCGATGACGTGTTCGTGCCGGTGGATTTCATCATCGGCGGCAC
>JBEVNO010000053.1:0-48226 GCA_040508085.1 Steroidobacteraceae bacterium | reverse complement strand
TAGACCAGGTCGCGGTAGGTGGTGAACGCCTGCGCCGAGATGGACTTCATCGCATCCAGGTAATGCTGCCGCAGTTCGGCGGACTGGCGCGCCGGCGCCAGCGAGGCCAGCAGCGTGGCGCTGGCCATGGTCTCAAGGTTCGCGGCCGCGTTCTGCGGCGTGCCGTACTTGGCGGCGATGACCTCGCCCTGCTCGGTGATGCGGATGCGGCCCTGCACGGTGCCCGGCGGCTGCGCGCGGATGGCGGCCGATGCCGGGCCGCCGCCGCGGCCCACGCTGCCGCCGCGGCCATGGAACAGCTGCATGCGCACGCCGGCCTCGCGGAATACCTCGGCCAGCGCCAGGCTCGCCTGGTGCAGGCTCCACACGGAGGTGAGGTAGCCGCCGTCCTTGTTGGAGTCGGAGTAGCCCACCATCACTTCCTGGTAACCCCGATGCGTGGCGGCGGCGTGCACTTCGGGTATGCCCAGCCAGTCGCGCATGATCGCCGGTGCACGCTCCAGGTCGCCGATGGTCTCGAACAGCGGCACCACCATGATGGCTGCCTGGCCCGGCACATCGGGGCGATACAGGCCCACCTCCTTCAGCAGCAGGTTGACCTCCAGCATGTCCGACACGCTCTCGGCCTTGGAGATGTTGTAGGTGGTGATGCAGGCGGCGCCGTACTGCGCATGCGCGGCAGCGGCCTCGCGCACGATGGCCAGTTCGGAGATCGTCTCCTCGCTGTAGCTGGCGTAGGGGCTCCACAGCAGGCGCGGGCTGGCCAGCTCACGGCGCAGCAGGGCCACGCGTGCCGGTTCATCCAGCGCTGCATAGTCCGCCTGCGCACCAGCCACCTGCAGCAGCTGCGCCACCACCCGCGCATGCACATCGGAATTCTGCCGCAGGTCGACCGTGGCCAGATGAAAGCCGCAGACCTCCACCAGCCGGATCAGGCGGCCCAATGCACCGCTGCTGGCGAGCAGCCCGGCACCGTGATCGGACAGGCTGCGCGCCATCGCCACCAGATCCGCGCGCAGATCCTGTGGCGATGCATAGGGCCCGGCCGTGCTGTTCGGCAGCCGCGGCGGCGCCTGGCCGGCGATGGCGGTGTAATTGGCGGCAAGCCGTGAATAGATGCCCACCAGCGCGCGCCGGTAGGGTTCATCGCGACGGCCGACGTAACTGTCGCCACTGGCCTCGGCCAGCGCCACCACATCGGCACTCACCCCGGCCAGCTCGGTCGACAGGGACAGCTCCTTGCCAAGCGCGTGCACCTGCACCAGGTACGAACCCAGCAGTGCCCGCGAGGCCGTGCGCAGCACATAGCGCAAGGTCTCGGCGTTGACGTTCGGGTTGCCGTCGCGATCGCCGCCGATCCAGTTGCCCAGCCGCAGGAAGCTGCCGACCCGCCGCGGCAGCAGCCGATCCCAGCGTGCATACAGCTGCGGCAGCACGGGCACGAATACATCGCGCAGGTAGGCCAGCGCGATGTCCACCTCGTCCTGCACGCGCATGCGCTCGCGCCGCAGCGGGCGCGTCTGCCACAGCAGCGCGATCTGCCGCACCAGGGCCTGCTCGATGACGTCACCGCTGGCAGTTTCCGTGGCACCGCTGTCGCGCAGCGCCATCAGCTCGGCGATGCGCGCACGATGATCAAGCATGCTCTTGCGCATCACCTCGGTGGGGTGAGCGGTAAGCACCGGCACCATCAGCGCCTGGTCGAGCAGGTCGGAGACGGCCTCGGGCGATACGCCGGCCGCCGCCAGCTCAGCTAGGGCGCCGCGCATGTCGATGCCCTGGTCCGAGGCGCCGCCCTGCCGGTCCTCGGCGAGATTCGCCAGCATCGAGAACAGCATGAAGCCACGCACGAAATCCAGCTGCTCATCGGGGCTCAAGGCATCGAGGTTCTGTCCCAGGGCCTGCGCGTCACCCAGGCCGCGATGGCGCTGCACCGAACTGGCGCGGATGGCCTCGGTGCGCTCGAACAGTTGCGGCCCGCCGTAGGCGCGGATCACGTCGCCAAGCAGGCGACCGAGGTAGCGGACATCCGCGTTCTGGGCAATCGGGGTCGGGTTCATGTGGCTGCACGATGCAAGAAGCCTGCCCTGCTCGGCAATGCTTGACGCGCAAATATGATGGTCGTAATATGATGACCATCATGCAAGGCAGCAGCGATCGCAAGACCCAGACCCACGAGCGCATCCTGGAAGTGGCGGCGCGCGCCATCCGCCGCGGCGGCTATGCGGGCATCGGCGTGGCAGACATCATGAAAGAGGCCGGCCTCACCCACGGCGGCTTCTATGCGCACTTCGCCTCGCGCGACGCCATGCTGGTCGAGGCCATGCAGCGCGCCGCGGCGCAGGGCGACCAGCATGTGGCCGGCGAGGCCGCGCAGCGCCGCAAGGCAGGCGACAGCGCGCTGGCCGCGCTGGTGAATACCTACCTGCACGACAGCCAGCTCACCGGCGCCGAGTGCGGCTGCGTGGTGGCAGCGCTGGCCTCGGAAATGCCCCGCCAGCAGGAAGCCGTGCTGGTCGCCGCGCGCGAGCGGGTGCAGCACCTGCTCGATGCCGTCCGCGCGGCGCTGCCGGGCGAAGCCAGCGGCCATGCGCCCGCAATTACCGCCAGCCTGGTGGGCGGTCTGCAGCTGGCCCGCACGCTGGGCAGTCGGCCCGGCAAGGCCTTGCTCGCCAGCATCCGCCACTCCCTGTTGCAGCAATACGATCCAAGGAATGCATCATGAAACTCGCCAATGCCACTGTCCTCGTCACCGGCGCCAATCGCGGCATCGGCCGCGCCTTTGCTGAAGCCGCGCTGGCGCGCGGCGCGCGCAAGGTCTACGCGGCGGCGCGCAACCCCGCCAGCATCACGCTGCCCGGCGTCACCCCGCTGCGCCTCGACGTGAACTCGCCCGCCGACATCGCCGCCGCCGTGGCCGCGGCCCCCGATGTCGACGTGGTCATCAACAACGCCGGCATCGCCACGGTGGGCGGCTTCGATGCGCCTGATGCGGAAGCGGTGCTGCGCCAGCACCTCGAAACCAACGTGCTGGGCGTGCTGCGGGTGAGCCAGGCCTTTGCGCCGGTGCTGGCGCGCAACGGCGGTGGCGCGCTGCTGAACGTGGCGTCGATCGCCAGCTGGCTCAGCGGCCCGCTGCTGGCCAATTACTCGGTGTCGAAGGCGGCGGTGTGGAGCCTGAGCAATGGCCTGCGCCATGCGCTGCAGGCCCAGGGCACGCAGGTCACCACACTGCACATGGGCTTTGTCGACACGGATCTCACCCAGGGCCTCGACGCGGCCAAATCCACGCCGCAGGAAATCGTGGCGCGCGCCCTGGATGGATTCGAAGCCGGAGCGCAGGAAGTGCTGGCCGATGAGCTCACGCGCCAGGTCAAGAGTGGCCTGTCGGCCGTGCACGGCCCCTACCTGCTGGGTGCTGCGGCGTAGTTGCCGCTCGACACTGAGTAATTGCCCGCTGGGCACTGATATGTGCCACGCGCGGGGCACCTGCGCATGCGAGCTTCGCGGCATGCTCCGCCGCCGTACTGTCGCCATCGCCCTGGGCAGCGCCTTGCTGGCCACGCTTGTGGGCATCGCCTGGGCTGTGGCCGTACGCAGCCAGCGCGCGCAATGGCTGCGCATCGCCACCTGGAACATGGAGTGGCTGGTTGCGCCGCGCACCGCGCAGGCGGCACGTCTGGCCTGCCGCGAACAGCGTCGCAGCGCACTGCCCTGCGACGTGGCGCGCAGGCTGGTGCGCGACAGCGCGGATCTCGCCCGCCTCGCCGCACAGGTGCGCAGGCTCGATGCCGACGTCATTGCCTTCCAGGAAGTGGAGAACGCCGCCATCGCGGCCCGGGTGTTCCGCGGCTACCGCATCTGCATGGCCTCGGGCGCGGGCGTGCAGCATGTGGGCTTTGCGATCCGCGGCAGCCTGCCGCATCGCTGCGGCCCGCAGGTGGAGCAGCTGGCCGGCAACGCGCGCGGCCGCGCCGCGCTCGTGCTCACCATCGAACCTGCGGGGCTGCCTGCCATCGAGCTGCTGGCCGTGCATCTGAAATCCGGCTGTGCCACCGACCCGCTCGAGGGTGACAAGCCGGCCTGCCAGCTGCTGCACCAGCAGGCGCAGGCACTGGGTGAATGGATCAGCCAGCGCGCGGCGCGACAGGCCCCCTTCATCGTGGTGGGGGATTTCAATCGCGCCGGCTCGCCGCGCGGCGATGACGTTTTCTGGGGCCTGCTGCATCCGCCGGCATTCCATGCGGCGGCGAGCGCGCTGGCCTTCAGCAACTGCATGTTTGGCCAGCCCTACACGGCCTTCATCGACCATATCCTGGTGGGCCAGTCACTGGCCTCGCGGCTGGCCCCGCAACCCTTCAGCAGGTTTCGCTTTGCGGCCAGCGACGCGGCGCGCCATCGGCTGTCAGACCATTGCCCGGTCAGCGTTTCTTTGCAGAAATATGTCCAGTTACTGGCAGCCGATAGCCAACCGAACAGATAATGTGATCCAGTTCCCCTTCCGGGGAATCAGCGAACGACAGGGGCTATCTTGGAACGACGTCTACACACCCGGCACCGCGCCCGCACCCTCGTGTACATCATCATGCCCGATGGCCGCCGTTCGCTGTGCAAGGCGGTGAACCTGTCTGCCACCGGCGTGTTCATCCGCACTTCCGGCCTGGGCCTGCGCAAGGGGCAGAAGGTGCAGCTGGCGTTCGCGATCAACCTCGGCACCATCACCAAACTGCATCGCCGCACGGCCATGGTGGCGCATGTTTCCGGCGGTGGCACCGGGCTGATGATGGACGCCTACGCGGCGCGCTAGAGCTATCGCCCTCCTCCTCGTCGAACCGGCGGCCTTCGGCTTCAACGCCGAGACCGCGACCACCAACCGGTTCCAGCAATCCAGCGATCGATCCGCGGCCGACGTGGCTGCCCAGGCCCGCGCCGAATTCCACGGCCTGGTTGCGGCACTCCGTGGGGCAGGCATTGCGCTGGCCATCGCCCCGGACGATCTGCAACCGCCCAGGCCGGATGCCGTATTCCCGAACAACTGGGTGAGCTTTCATCGGGACGGCAGCGTGGTGCTGTATCCCATGCGCGATCCGACGCGCCGGGCCGAGCGCCGCGAGGCCGTGCTCGACTGCGTGAAGCAGCAGCTGGGCTTCGTTGAGACGCGGCGCATCGATCTCTCCGGCCAGGAGAACCAGCAGCGCTATCTGGAAGGCACGGGCAGTCTGGTACTGGATCATGCCCATCGCATCGCCTATGCCTGCCGCTCGCCGCGTACCGACGAGACACTGGTGCGCGAATGGGCGGCGTTGCTGGGCTACGAGCCCTGCCTCTTTGATGCCGCAACCCATGATGGGGCCGCGGTGTACCACACGAATGTGCTGCTGTGGATTGGCGCCGGGGTTGTCGGCGTGGGCCTGGAGTGGGTGGCGCCCGCACAGCGCGAGGCCTTGCGCGCGAAGCTTGGCGCATCAGGCCGCCGCCTGCTGCTGCTGGACAACCAGCAGTTGCTGCACTTCGCCGGCAACATGCTGGAGGTGAGCGCGGCCGATGGTCAACGGCATCTGGTGATGTCGGCGAGCGCGCACAGCGCGCTGCGCGCTGCGGACCTGGAGTTGCTGCGCGCCGCCGGCAGCCAGCCGCTGGTCGCCGCCATCCCCACCATCGAGCAGCTGGGCGGTGGCAGCGTGCGCTGCATGCTGGCGGAAGTTCCGCTGGCTATGGAAAGCAGCGGCTGATGTCGCTGGCGATGCAGCTGCTGCAGCGCCTGGCAGCGGCGCGCGCCGCCGAGCGGGGCAAGCCCGTGTTCGTCTCCGGTGCGGAGCTTGCCGCCGAGTTTGCGGTGACCCGCAGCGCCATCTGGAAGGCCAGCAGCGCGCTGCGCCTGCTCGGCACCGGCATCGAAGCTGTCACGCATCGCGGCTACCGCCTGGCGCTGCCGTCCAGCCCCCTGGATGCCGCAGGCGTCAGCGCGTTGCTGGCCCCGGCGACCCGCGCAGCCTTGCGCGAGGGCCGCTGTGCGGCGCAGATGCCATCGACCAACAGCGCCCTGCTGCAGCAAGGCGCGCCCCCGCCCGGCCAGTTCGATTTCCTGACGGCGGAATACCAGAGCGCCGGCCGTGGCCGGCGGGGTCGCAGCTGGCTCGCCCCGCCCGGCGGCGCCATCTGCCTGTCCTGGTCGTGGTGTTTCGACGCCATGGCGGCGCAACTCGGCGCGCTGAGCCTGGCCACCGGCATCGCGGCATTGCGGGCACTCGCCTCGCTGGGCATCACCGGCGTGCAGCTGAAGTGGCCGAATGATCTGGTCACGCCGCGCGGCAAGCTGGGCGGCATCCTCATCGAAATGCGCTCGGAAGCGGCAGGACCGGTGCATGTGGTGGTGGGACTCGGCCTCAATGTCGCGCTCGGTCAGGCACTGCGCGAGCGTATCGACGCTGTGGGCAACGCACCGGCGGATCTTGCCGACCTCGCGCCCGGCGCGTTGCCGCCGCCACGCAATGCATTGGTGGCCGCGCTGCTGGACCAGGGTGTTGCCATGCTGGGCAGCTTCGCGCAGACCGGCTTCGCACCGTTGCTGGCCGAGTATCAGGCAGCCGATGCTCTGGCCGGCCGCGCCGTGCGCGTCGAGGGCGGTCATGGGCCGGCCGCCGGCATTGCCCGCGGCGTGGACACTGATGGCGCCTTGCTGGTCGAGCACGGCGGCCGATTCCATCGCATCATGGCCGGGGAAGTTTCCATCCGGGCCGATCCATGAACACGCTGCTCTTCGATGCCGGCAACACCCGCTTCAAGTGGGCCCTGTTGCGCGGCGATCGACTGGGCGCGCAGCGGGCGGCGCCAGTCGGCGATCTCGATGCCTTCGCCGCGTGGCTGGAGCGGGCGCCCCCCATCTGGCGCATCGTCGGCGTCAGTGCCGCCGGTCCGCCGCTGGAACGTGCGCTGCGCGCGCTGCTGCGGCGAGCGGAGCGGCCGGCACCGGACCTGCTGGTTGCCAGCCGCCAGGCCGCGGGCATCCACAACAGCTATCAGGAGCCGGCACGCCTGGGGGCCGACCGCTGGGCCGCGATGACCGCGGCATGGCATCTGGCCGGCCGGCGACGCCATGTGTGCGCCGTGAGCATCGGCACCGCCACCACCATCGACCTGGTCGACGCACAGGGCCGGCACCGCGGTGGCCTGATCGCGCCGGGACCGGCGCTGATGCTGGACGCATTGCTGGGACGCACCGCGGACCTGGCCAGCCGTGCCGCCCTCGACTCCCGCCAGCGTGTCCGCGCCAGCGGCGCAGTGATCCGTCCGCTGGCAGCGTCCACGCGGGCCGGCATTGATGCAGGGTGCCTGATGGCAGCTGCCGGGCTGGTCGAGCGCACCGTTGCGGAACTGTCCCGGTCAATCGGGCGCCGCCCAGCCGTGTATCTGACTGGTGGCGGCAGCGACGCCGTGGCGCCGCTGCTGCACGGCGCCACCCGGCTGGTGCCTGACCTGGTGCTGCGTGGAGTGGCGGCGCTGGCCGAGCTGCCGATCCGCAGGCGGGCTTGATACCCTGCAGATCATGCCGCGCCTCCTCGTCATGATCCTGTTCGCCGCCAACCTGCTGTACTTCGGCTGGTCACACTTCGTCAGCAAGCAGCAGCCCAGGCTGACCGCGGCCACCGCTTCGCTGCCGCAGGCGAGGCCAGTTGCGCCGGCTGGCCCGCCGCCCTGTGCCACGCTCGGTCCCTTCCTCGACGCGCCCGCCGCCGATGCCGCGGAGAAGCAGCTGAAGGATCACGGCTGGGGAGTGGTGCGGCGTATTGCGCAGGAGCTCGTGCACGATGGCTGGTGGGTGTCTGTGGCCAATGCCGATGCCGCTGCGCAGGCACGCACGCTTGACATCATCCAGCGCTGGGGCATGCGCGATGCCTCTGCCATGCCCGATGACCCGCAGTTCAGGGTTTCGGTCGGCATCTTCTCGCAGGAACAGCGCGCCGAGGACCGGGCACTGATGGTGCAGAAGCTCAAGCTCGATGCCGTGGTCACCGAGCGGCGCATCCCCAAGGATGCCGTCTGGTTCGAGGTGCCGGGCGTGGCGCGCGAAACCCTCAGCGACGGGCGGCTGCGCAAGGCCGATCTGCCGCTGGAAAAACTGCGCATCGAGACCTGTCCCGCAGCCGCGCCCGCGGCTGCGCCCGCAGAAGCCGCACCCCGGGATGCGGGCGCGACCAACGATCCTGAAGAGAAGACCCGGACCGTGGTGGCCTGGTCGGGCACGGTATAATCCCGCCGCGACACTCGCGCGCTTTGCGCGCGGCACGCGCCCCCAAAGCATTGTGGTGATGCAGCGGTTTTGTAAACCGCAGAGCTTGGTTCGATTCCGAGTGGGGGCACCAGCCGTGCCGCAGGAGACTCCCGCGCCATGGATCTGCAGTTCCTCCTCCAGCACTACGGTTACCTGGCCGTGTTCGGCGGCACGTTCTTCGAGGGTGAATCGCTGCTGTTGCTCGGCAGCTACGCGGCGCATCGTGGCTACCTGCAGTTGCCCTGGGTCATCGCGGTGGCATTCGCCGCGGCGGTGGCCAGCGACCAGATCTACTTTCATCTCGGGCGTCGCCACGGCGTGCGCTACGTGCGCCAGCATCCGCGGCTGGCGGCGCGGGTGGAGGCCATGCTCCGGCGCGTCGAGCGCCGGGGCACGTGGCTGGTGCTGGTGATGCGCTTCCTGTGGGGCATGCGCGTCGCGCTGCCGGTTGCGGTGGGCATGAGCGGCATGAGTCCGCGGCGCTTCCTGCTGCTTGATGTGCTCTCCGCCGCTGGCTGGGCAACCACGATCGGGTTCATCGGCTTCAGCGCCAGCCGCCTGCTGTCGGGCTGGATCAATGACCTCCACCGGCACGAAACGTTGATCGTGGTCGTACTGATCGCGCTCGCGGCTGCCGCCATCGGCTGGCGCTGGCGGGCCGGGCGCAAAGTCGCGACGCCTGAGCCCCCATCCATCTGAATCACTGCTTCAAGAGGACCACATCATGCACGTCTGGGAATGGCTGCTCACCGGCATCGTCGCCGGTGTCATTGCGCGTCTGGTGCTGCGGCGCTCGACCATCGGACTCGGCGGCGATCTGGCACTGGGCGCACTGGGCGGCATCACTGCCGGCCTGCTGCTGCATCTGGGGGGCTGGACCAGCCCCGGGGACAGTGCCGTGCACGTTCTGGTGGCGCTGACCGGCGCCATCGGCGTGATTGCGGCCATGCATGCCGCTGCGCGCATCGCGCTGCGCGCCAGGCACCTCATCAAGTCCCCGCCGCGCAAGCACAGCCTGGCCGCCGTGATTGCCGATGCCGATCCGCTGGAACGCGATGTGGTGGAGAAATTCCTCGGTCGCGAGACCGTGAGCCGTGACCCACACGAAACCGCCGCCTCCACGGAAACACTGGGGCAGCATGTGGCCGATCGCGTCGCGCGGTTCGGTGGCAGCTGGACCTTCATCGGCCTGTTCGCCGTGATACTCATTTCCTGGATGCTGTACAACGCCGGGCAGGCGCGGCCCTTCGATCCCTATCCCTTCATCCTGCTGAACCTCGTACTTTCCTGCCTGGCCGCCATCCAGGCACCGGTCATCCTGATGAGCCAGAACCGGCAGTCGGAGAAGGATCGCCTGCACGCGCAGGCGGATTTCGCGGTTAACCTGAAGGCTGAGGTCGAGATCCTGGCGCTGCACGCCAAGATCGACGAACTGCGTGAGCGCGCCTGGCACGAACTGCTGGCGCAGCAGGAGAAGCAACTCGCCATCCTGGAACGACTGGAAAAGGTACAACGATGACTACACCGGCCAACCTGCGCCATGTCTCCCTGGTGGAAGTGCTGGATGCCATCGGCTCCTCGGAACCCTCATCGGGCGCCGGCATAGCAGCGGCGGTGGCGCTGGCCCTGGCTACTTCCTGCGCACTGAAAGCGGTCGGCATCACGCTGAAGCGCGGACCGGATGATGCGCTGGAGCAGCGCGCGGCATTGCTGCTGGCGCAACGTGACCGGGCGCTGGAGCGCGCCGAGGTGGATGCACATCTTTTCGGCCAGTACATGGCCAACCGCGAGCCGCGCGATGCGGCGATGCTGGTGGTCGCTGCCGCTGATTTCCAGGCGCTGGCAAAGGAAGTGGCGGTGGCCATCGATGATCTCGACGCGCGCGTGCTGCCCAGTGTGGTTTCGGATGTCACCGCGGCACGCCAGCTGCACTCGGCGGCGGTGGACATCGAAGCGCTCATCAAACGCAGCAGCCGCGAGCTGCAGTCGCGCACCATGCCCTGACAGCCGCAATAAGTTCACTCGTTGCTCAGATTCGCGCCATGTCGCCGGGTGGCGACGAGTATCAGGGATTCACCCTCCCCACTTCGACTATTACTGCGGCATGCGTGATCTCGAGAACGAACAGAATCTGTCAAATGCTGCCGACAATGCAGAAATAGCCGGCCTGCGCCGCAAGCTCAATGAGCTGATCTACCAGCGGGGCATGCTGATCATGGTGGTACGGGAATGCCTCAAGAGCCCCGACGACGCGCGCGCCGTGGCCCGCGCTGCACTGGACGCGGTGACACGCGGGTACCACGGGTGATCACCGGCCAGCAGCCTGCCCCGCACAGGTTGCCGGCACTCCTTCCAGTTCGCCTCTTTCCAGCAGCGCCAGGTTGATTTCGGCCTGCACGGAATTCCGGTCCCGATGCAGCGCTTCGCCGAAAGCAAGGCGCGCAGCCTGCGCCCGGCAGGCAATGGCTTCTGCCATGCCGAGGTTGTTCCAGGCGCGGATGTTGTGCGGGGACTTGGCGACCACATCCTGCCAGAAGGTGGTCTCCGTGGCGTACACGCGGTTGCGCGTGGCGGTCCCGAATGCGAGCAGTACGGCCAGCAGCAACACCGCAAAGCCATTGAAGCGTCCCATGCGCACGATGCCGTGCCCCAGCAGCCACGCGGGCCCGAGCAGCGCGCAGTACAGCTGCCGGTCATTGGCCACATCGAGCCTGGCCAGCATCGAGTTGGTGGGGGCGAGCCACAGCATGAACCACAGGATGCCGAAGGCCACCGCCGGCCAGCGCCGCAGGCCCAGCACGCCGACCACGATGGCTGCCAGCAGCACCCCGCCCTGCAGCAACACCGGCAGGGTCAGCACGGTAACGGGCCGCAGCATCGGGTCGGCATTCAGCAGATCCCAGCGCAGCAACTGCCCGATGAGCCAGGTGATGCCCTGCGCCTGCACCAGCAGATTCTCCAGCGGCCCGCGGGTCTCAAGGCTGGTGCGCACGAGGTAGTCATAGGGCAGGTATGGCCAGGCCAGCACGAACAGTGCGATGCACAGCAGTGACAGGCCCAGGGGAAAGGCCAGCTCCCGCCGCGTCGGCCGGTGCTCCGTGGCCAGGCACAGCAGCATCGCCAGCGGCAGCACGGCTGCGGTTTCCTTGCCAGCCAGCGCCGCAACAAAGGCCAGTGCGGACAGCGGCAGCCACCACCATCCGGCGGCGCGCTCGCGGCCGCGCAGCCAGGCGAGCAGCGACAGCAGACAGAACAGCATGGCGATCTCGTTGGACCGGCCGACGATATAGGTGACGGATTCGGTCTGCACCGGATGCAGCGCAAACACCAATGCAGTGACCGCCGCCACCACATTCGCGTCATGGGCATCCGCGGTGCGCAGGCGGCGCGCCAGCCAGCGCGCCAGCACGAACACCAGCGAAGCGTTCACCGCGTGCAGCAGCAGGTTGGTGGCGCGGAACACCTCGACCGCTGCGCCCCAGCCATGGTTCAGCGCGAAGCTGAGTTTGACCAGCGCGCGCATTCCCGGCATGCCCTGCCACCAGGCGCCCAGCGAGGCTACCCGCGGATCGCCCAGCACCACCTGCCAGTCGTCGAACTGGAAGCTGGCGCCGAGCGCCGGCAGGTAGACCGCCAGCACCAGCAGGGCCGGAATCCACGGCAGCAGGTTGCGGGGCTGGCGCATCAGTCCAGGCGTGCTCCCGGCGCGGCGCGGGCCATGGCGCGCGCGATTGCACTGGTCACTTCCCACCAGCGGTCCGGCGAGTCCAGCAGCACGACCAGCACGTAATGGCCGTCGCGCTCGGCCAGCGCGATCAGGCAATTGCCAGCCTGTGAGGTAAAGCCGCTCTTGAGGCCGACAGCCAGCGGCTCGCGGCCGATCAGCGCGTTGCTGTTGCGGAAGCGGATCTGCCGCCCTGCACGGGTTCGCACCTCAGCGGCCTCTGCACCGGCGCGCATGGCTATGGGCTTGTTCCGGCGCGCAGCCTCGGCGAGTTTCAGCAGGTCACGCGCCGTGGTGTGCTGGCCGGCTGCGTCCAGGCCGCAGGGATGCACGAAGCTGGAAGCGCCCATGCCCAGCGCCGCGGCGCGTTCATTCATCAGGCGCGCGAATGCCCTGATGTTGCCGGCCGCCTGTTCAACCAGCGCCAGACAGGCGTCATTGCCGGAACGCACCAGCATGCCGGTCAGCAGGTCGCCAGCGCGCAGCACTTCACCGCGCCGCAGACCGATGCGCGAACCTTCGATGCCCGCAGCCGCAGCACTGACAGTCACGTCGGCATCCGGGTTCCAGCCCCGCTGGTCAAGCAGCACCAGCGCGGTCAGCAGTTTGGCCAGTGATGCAGGTTGGCGCGGCACATCGGGCTGTGCAGCCCAGGTGAGATTTCCGTCGATGGATACGGCATACGCGGTGGCGATGCCGGGGAAATGATCAGAGACCTGCGCTGCAGCGCCGCTGGCGCACCAGGGCAGCGCGGCGATCAGGGCAGCGATCGCCGCGCGCATTGCAGTGGGAATCAACCGCCGCCGAGCAGGCCGCGCAATGCCTTCTTGCCCTTGTCGAGCGCATCCTTGGCCTTGTCCTTGGTGCTCTTGTCGGTCTTTTCCGCTTCGCCCGAAGCGCTGTCGGGCTGCGCCGAACCCGCAGCGCCAGAGGACGCCGCCGAGCTGGAAACGCCCGCACTGCCCGCCGCATCAACGCGTGCCTCGGAGCCCGAGCCACTGGTGGCACCAATGCACACGCCGTGCACGGCATCCACGCGCTCGGGGCTGCAGCCGGCGGCTTCCATCGCGCCGGCGCGGTTGTCCTTCACCAGTGCGACGCCATAGTTGCGGCACAGGTTGAGGTAGTCCTTGTTCTTCGCGTTGGTGAAGCTGCGGCCGGAGCATTCGGTCTTGGCGGTGGCCGCCAGCTGCGGGTAATACTGCTCGCTGCCATAGAACAGCAGGAAACCATACTGTTTGTTGGCCTCCGCCGTGGCCATGACCTGCTTCTGCAGCTTGGTGATGGCCGCATCACCGGTACCCAGACCACAGGCACGCATCGATTCCGTCAGTGGCACATACCCCACCTGCTGGTTCGGCTTGGGGCCGGGCGCCTTCTGGCCGCGCGTCCGCCACTGCGCCTCCTCCAGGTCCGCAAAGCCCGCGGGTGTCTGCACGGCTGCGCAGAAGCCCTGCCAGGCGGGATGCTTCAGGCAGTTGGTCTCCGACTTGCCATCCGCGCTCGGATACTGCTGCAGGATGGACATCGCCTGGCGCGACAGCTCGCGGTCCTTCACATCGTCCCATTGCAGCTGGCAGGCGTCGAGCTTCGGCAGGTTGACCACCGGCGGCTTGTAGTTCGAATAATCCACCGCCTCGCAGGCCTCGCCCAGCGCGGTGTATTCGTACTTCATCTTCATTGCCATCTCGCCGGTCTTGGCGTCCATGGAGCCGCGCATGGATTTCTCGCCCAGGCGTTCCATCTCCATGTGGCCTTCCATGGCGTCCTTGCCGGAGCACTTGATGTCGGCCGAGGTCTTGTTGCCGACCGTCTTGAGGTTAGACACGGCGCAGTTGCTGTTGTCCTGCTGGTGCATGGCGGCCTCGGGCTGGCCCTTCGGCAGGCACATCTCGATCGTGCGCGCGGGCATGGAGAACCCCTGCGTTTCCATCGCGACCTTGGTGCGCCACTTTTCGCCCGGCACCTTCTGCTGCGCCAGGGCAGCCATGCCAGCAACAGTACAGGCCAGCGTGGCCAGGACGACATACTTGATGTTCGGCTTCATCACGGCTCCTTCCCTGCGAGAGGGCCGCAGTTTAGCCCCACCCGGTGTCAGTGGGTCAACGCGTACACCGCGAAATTGACGCCCATGCGCAGCCCCAGCGAGGCTGCATCGGCGGGATAGTCCGGGTCATCCGCCCACTGGAAGGAATCGCTGACATCGTTGTTGAAGGCGATCGCGACCATCACGCGGCCGTCGTCATCCAGGATGGCACGCCAATGCGGCGTATCGCCGTCGGAAAGATAGCCACCGCCGCCGCCGAGCAGGGAATTCATGTTCGGCACCTGGCGTTTCTCCGTCAGGTCATAAACCGTGTGGAACAGCGGATGGTCGTCGGCCAGGTCGACGATCTCGCGATCCGGGAAGATGCGGCGCAGGCCTGCACTGAAACCCTCCCACTGGTCGGTACCGAAGAAGCTGTCGGCGAACAGGAAGCCGCCGCGCAGCAGGTAGTCGCGCAACCTGGCCACCATGGCGTCGCTCAGTTCCCAGGTGCCTGCCAGTCCGACGATGAGGTAAGGCCAGTCGTACACATCATTGCCGTCTTCCAGGTTCACCGGCTGCTCCACCGAGCGCACATCGATGGTGGTGAGACGGCGCAGGATGCTGGCGTAGTAGCGGTCGCCCTTGGGGTAATCCACCGCCCAGCTGGTGCCGCCCTGGCGCCAGTCACCGCCGCGTCCAAAGCCGCGAAAACCACGCATGCCGAAATTTCCCGGGTACATCAGCCTGCCGATGGCAAAACCCGCTGGCTTGTTCCAGTCGGCGGGCAGGTCGGTGTGATCGGCATCCTCCTCGAAGCTGCGGTACACCCGGAATTCCCGCTCGGCCCAGGCGACGCCGGCCATCAATGCCGCGGCAGCGGCCACCACCCACATCCCTTTGCGGCCTCTGAGCATGGGAGCAGCGTACTGCTGGCAGGGGTAGAATGCAGCCATGGCTACCGGCTGGGCACATGAAGGCGCTGTACAGGAACAGATCGACGCGACGGTGAAGGACGCGATCGAGCGGGCCAAGAGCCTGCTGCCTGCGGGCGAGAGCCTCGCACACTGCGCCGAGTGCGGCAGTGCGATAGCAGAGGCGCGCCGCCTGGCGCTGCCCGGCGTGCGGCTGTGCCTCAGCTGCCAGGAAGTCATCGACCGCGGGCAGGGCGCGGTGTCTGGCTACAACCGGCGCGGCAGCAAGGACAGCCAGCTACGCTGACCGTCGCGAACGGCTTCAGGGTTCCAGGACCGCACCCGGAGATGGACTTTTGCAGGAAGTGAACAGCAACGGCGCCCGGCGGCCGGGCCCGGCCACAGGTCTGCGTGGCTACACCGGCGTCACCTTGCTGGCAGCAGCGCTGGTAGCCGTCGCCCTGCTTTGCTGGCTGCTGTACCGGATCGAATCGGAACGCATCGCCACCCAGCAGGAGCAGCGCGAAACCGTACGTGCCAGCTTGCTGGCGGAGCTGCTGAAAAGCGAACTGCGGCCCGTCGCCAGCGACCTGCGGCTGCTCGCCGATGGCGACGGCCTGCGCCGCTACGTCGAGACTGGGTCCGCCGATGCCCTGCAGGCAGCCGTGCGCCGCGCGCGCTTCATGAGCGTGGGGCAGCCGGATTACAGCCAGGTGCGCTATTTCGACACGCAGGGCAATGAGGCCTTCCGCATTGACCAGCATGGCGCCCTGGTGCCGCGCGAACAGTTGCAGACCAAGATCGACCGGCCGTTTTTCCAGCGCGCGAACGCGCTGCCCCCCGGCTCGCTCTACATCTCGTCCTTCGACCTGATGATGGACAATGGCGCGCTGGTGGTGCCGCACCGGCCGGTGCTGCGGTTCGCGGTGCCGGTATTCAATGCGGCCGGTGAGCGTCACGGCGTCTACGTCATCAATTACCTGGGCGCCAACCTGATCGCGCGCCTGCAGAGCGCTGCGGGCCGTTCCGGCCGTCTGGTCCGCCTGCTGGGGGGCGCGGGCCAGTGGTTGAAGGCTGCCGAACCCACCATGGAGTGGAACGATTCGCTGCCGGAACGCGCGCGTTTCTCGCTGTCGGTCACCGACCCCGCGCTGTGGAGAAGCATTGCGCAGAATCCCACCGGACAGCTGCGTGACGAGCGCGGCCTGTTCACCTGGCAACGCGTGGCCCCGCAGGACATCGCCGGCGTGACCACCGGCCAGCTGCTGTCCGAGGAGGCATTCCTGGTGGTGGCCTCGGAGCTGACGGCCGCCGAATGGACCGCCCTGTTCGCACCATTGAAGCGCCTGATGCTGATCACCGCCAGCGGCCTCACGCTGCTGGTACTGCTCACTGGCTGGTCGCTGCGTGGGCGCCGCCGCGCCATGCTCGACATGCAGGCGACCAACCTGGCCCTGGAAGAGCGCGTGCACGAACGCACGGTGCAACTGGCCCGCAGTTACGAGAGCCTGCAGGATCGCGAATCGTTGCTGGAGGAAACCGGCAACCTCGCCAAGGTGGGCGGGTGGGAGTTCGATCCGGTCTCGGGCGAGGGAACCTGGACGCCTGAGATCGCGCGCATCCACGACCTCGACCCCACGGTCAAGCCGAACCGCGATCTCGGTTTGCAGTTCTATGTAGGTGAGTCCCGCGCAAGGCTGGAAGCGGCGTTGCAGGCTTCGCTCGCAGACGGCACTCCTTACGACCTGGAGCTGGAATTCGTTTCCGACCGCGGCGTGCAGAAGTGGGTTCGCACCATCAGCCGCCCGGTGATGCAGGACGGCCGCGTGGTGCGCATGCGCGGGGCGCTGCAGGATGTAACCGAGCGCAAGCAGTCCGAGCTGCGCCTGCAGGCACAGCTGCAGCGTCTGCACCTGCTCGAGCGCACCACGCGCGCCATCGGCGAACGGCTGGACCTGCGCAGCATCCTGCAGGTGGTCATCGCCACCCTCGAGGAACAGATGCCGCTGGATTTCGGCACTATCTGCCTTTATGACGCGTCCGACCGCAGCCTGACGGTGGCGGCAGTGGGTGAGGCGAGCTCGACGCTCGCCGCCCAGCTGGACATGCTGGAGGAGGCACGCATACCCATCGATGCGAACGGGCTATCGCGCTGCGTGCTGGGCCAGGTGGTGTACGAGGATGACATCGCGAACGCGCAGTTCCCGTTCCCGCAGAAGCTCGCGGGTGGCGGCCTCGGTGCGATGGTGGCCGCGCCATTGCAGGTCGAGAGTCAGGTCTTCGGCGTGCTGGTCGCGGCGCGCCGCGAAGCGCACAGTTTCAGCAGCAGCGACTGTGAATTCCTGCGCCAGATGAGCGAGCACGCCGCGCTGGCGGCGCACCAGGCGCAGCTGCACCAGGCGCTGCAGACGGCCTATGAAGACCTGCGCAATACACAGCAGGCCGTGATGCAGCAGGAACGCCTGCGCGTGCTGGGACAGATGGCCAGCGGCATCGCGCACGACATCAACAACGCCATCTCGCCGATCATGCTGTACACGGATTCATTGCTGGAGCGCGAGCAGGGCCTGAGCGAGAACGCCAAACAGAGCCTGCGTATCATCCAGCAGGCGGTCAGCGACGTGGCCGAAACCGTATCGCGCATGCGCGAGTTCTACCGCCAGCGCGAGACCCAGAGCGTGCTGCAGCCGGTGACTTTGAATACCCTGGTGGCACAGCTGCGCGAACTCACGCGCGCGCGCTGGGAGACGCAGCCGCAGCAGCATGGCACTGTCATCGACCTGCAGCTCGACCTCGCCCAGAACCTGCCCCCCGCGAACGGCATTGAAAGCGAGATCCGCGAAGCACTGACCAACCTCGTCTTCAATGCCGTGGATGCGATGCCGGGCGGCGGCCGGCTCACCATCCGCACGCATGCCGGCCCGCGCAACCTGGTCAGCGTCGATGTCATCGATACCGGCGGCGGCATGGATGAAGAAACGCGGCGCCGCTGCCTCGAACCCTTCTACACCACCAAGGGCGAGCGTGGCACGGGGCTGGGCCTTGCCATGGTGTATGGCGTGATGCAGCGCCATGGCGGCGAAATCGACATCCGCAGCGCGCCCGGCGCCGGCACCACCATCCAGCTGTCATTTGCCGTCGCCGAAGCCTCGGCCCAGAGCGCGGTGGAAACGCAACCGCCCACCCCCACGGGACTCACCATCCTGCTGGTGGACGACGATCCCATCCTGCTGCGCTCGCTGCGCGAGACCCTGGAGATAGACGGTCACACCATCCTGACCGCCAACGGCGGGCAGCTCGGCATCGATGCCTTCCGCGCTTCGCTCGCGCCCGGTGGCAAGCCGATCTCGGTCATCATCACCGACCTGGGCATGCCGCATGTGGATGGCCGCATCGTGTCACGCACGGCGAAAGAGCTCGCGCCGGACACGCCCGTCATCATGCTGACCGGCTGGGGCGAGCGCCTGCTGGCAGAAGGGCATTCGGTTCCGCATGTGGACCGGGTGCTGGGCAAGCCGCCGCGGCTGCGGGACCTGCGCAGCGCGCTGGCGGAAATGATTACCAGGCAGGCAGCGGGAACGCTGCGCCGGGCCTGACGGGCGGCGCCCACAAAGGGCGTTCCATCGGTTACCCTGCGCACCGCATTCCTCCAACAACTTGTCCGGAGCCAGCCATGTCCACCGTTCCGCAGCTGATGATCGACCAACTGCTGTTTCCCATCGTGGAACTGCGCACCAACGGCAAGCACGACCAGCAGGGCAACCTGTCGGGTACGCAGTTGCAGTACGGCCACCAGGTGCAGAAGCTGGACAACGCACCGGGCAAGTACGCGCTGATCCTCTCGGTACGCAGCGACAACGACAAGAGCGTCAATGCGCCCTACGATTTCAGCATCGAGGCCTATGCCATCTTCATCGTGCAACAGGGCACCGATGAAGGGGATGCCAATTCCAAGTTCGTGCTGCACAACGGTCTGCCGGTGGTGATGGGCGCCATCCGCGAGCGTCTGGCCGACATCACTTCAAGGGCGCCATGGGGCCGTTTCCTGATCAATGCCGTGGGCCTGCCGGAAGCCATCGAAATCCGCCATATCTGATCCGTTCCCGGAGAACCGCATGACCAAGCTGCACCCGTTGTTGTTCTGCGGCGGCCTCGGCCTCGCGGCGCTCCTGCCCCTGGCTGGCTGCGGCACGAAAACGCCGCCGCCGGCAGCGGCCGCCGCTGCCCCGTCCTGCCCCGCAGACAACGGCGGGCTGTCGCTGTCGCCTGGTTTCTGCGCCACGGTGTTCGCCGATGGTGTCGGCCACGTGCGCCACATGACGGTCTCGCCCGAGGGTGTGGTGTACGCGAACACCTGGAGCGGCCTGTATTACGGCTTCGACACGCCTCCTGCGGGTGGTTTCCTGGTGGCGCTGCAGGACAAGGACGGCGACGGCAAGGCCGAGGTCATCGAGCGGTTCGGTGCGGGCGTACCGGAAAAGGCCACCGGCGGCACCGGCATCGCCCTGCACAACGGCGCGCTGTACGCAGAGCAGAACGATTATGTGCTGCGCTTTGCGCTCACGGCGGGCACTGCCGCGCCGCAGGGCAAGCCGGAAAAGGTCATCACCGGCCTGCCGCAGAGCGGCGATCACCCGATGCATCCCTTTGTCATCGACGCGCAGGGCAACCTGTTCATCACCTCGGGCTCCGAATCCAACACCTGCGAGAAGCCTTCGCATGCGCTGGGCGCCATGGGTCAGAAACCCTGCCCCGAGCTGCCCACCCGCGCCGGCATCTGGAAATACGACGCCAGCAAACTGAACCAGAAGTTCTCGCCGAAGGAGCGTTACGTCACCGGTCTGCGCAATTCCGGTGGCCAGAGCTTCGACGCCAGCGGCCGCCTGTTTGCCGTGCAGCATGGCCGCGACCAGCTGCCGCAGAGCTTCCCGAAGATCTACACCATGGAAGCCGGCCATGAGCTGCCTGCCGAAGTGCTGGTCGAAGTGACCGAGGGCGCCGACTTCGGCTGGCCCACCTGCTATTACGATGGCACGTTGAAGTCGCTGGTACTGGCGCCCGAATACGGTGGCGACGGCAAGACGGTTGGCGACTGCGCCAGCAAGAAGCCACCGGTGGCGGCCTTCCCCGCGCACTGGGCACCCAATGATGTGGCGATCTACAACGGCACGCAGTTCCCCGCCGCATGGCGTGGTGGCGCCTTCATCGCCTTCCATGGTTCCTGGAACCGTGCGCCGGCACCCCAGGGGGGCTACGCGCTGGTATTCCAGCCGCTGAACGACGGCAAGGCCGCGGGCGACTACGTGATCTTCGCCGATGGCTTTGCCGGCGCCGAAAAAGCGCCCGGCCGCGCCACGCATCGCCCGTCCGGGCTGGCCGTGGGTCCGGACGGCGCGCTGTACGTCAGCGATGACGCCAAGGGCCGCATCTGGCGCATTACCCACCTGGGCGCCGGCGCGCCCACCGCCATCGCGGCTGCCCCGGCTCCGGCCGCCGGACCCGTGGCCGCCGGCATTCCGCTGGCGTCGCTGACACCCCCGCCCGGCTCCACCGCCGAGCAGCTGGCCCAGGGCGAACAGATCTATCGCGGCCAGCTGGCCAGTGGCACCTGCATGGGTTGCCATGGCTCGGATGCCGGCGGCACGCAGATCGGCGCCAACCTCGCCGATGCCACCTGGCTGTGGAGCGATGGCAGTGTCAACGGCATCAAGGACACTATCGTCAAGGGCGTAAGCGCTGCCAAGCAGTCCATCGGCGCGATGCCGCCGCTGGGCGCCGCGCCGCTGTCGCCAGCCGATGTGGATGCGGTCACCGCCTACATCTGGGCGATCTCCCACCGGCAGTAGGCCACCCCGCAAGGTTGCCGCGCGGCAGGCCTTGCGGGGCACGCGACGCGGCTACTTGCCTTCCGCGAGACTCTTCATCTTAGCCAGTGCGCGCTCGAACATGGCGCGGCGGCGGGCCACATCCGCGTCCTTCGCGGCCGCATCGGCCTTGTCGGATTCATCCAGCAGCAGCGTGTACACCAGCTTCGAGGTGGTGGCCGTCACCGGCCGGGCTTCCATGAAGCCGTGGTACAGGTCGTAGAACTTGCCCGGCTGCGCCGGCTGCGTATAGCCATAGGAAAGCGCGGTCTGCCCGACCAGGATTTCCAGCACACGGCCGCCGGCCAGCGAGCGCACCGTGCCGATGCCGCCGTCGCCGGAGGTGATCTTGCATTCCAGCGACAGCCATTCGGCGATGTCGCAGTATTTGCCCACGCGCGCCCAGACCTCGGCGGCGGGTTTGGCGACATCGATCTCCATCTGGATGGAGCGGTAGTCAGGTTCGGCAGTGAAGGCGGGCGCGGCGATGAGCAGCGCGGCCAGCGGCAGCAGGCGAAGTGTCATGGATCCCCCAAGGTCTCTGATGTTGTACGCCCTACGCTAGCACTGCGCGCCACCCGGCTCCAGCCGGCGATGCCGCGCTAGTTCTTCTTCAGCAGGTCCTGCAGCTTGCTGCGCACCTTGTCCTTCACCTTGTCCTCGACCTCCTCGCGCCGCTTCTCCACCTCCTGCTTCACGCGTTCCCGGGCCAGCCCCGCCAGGTCAGGACGGATCTTTGGCTCAGTGAGGGTGCCGCTGACCCTGACCGGAATCGAAGCGCGTTCCAGCTCGCCCAGCTGCGCCTCGCCGCCCGGCGGCGCCTTCAACACCGCCGCGTTGATGTTGTAGTTGATGGCCTGGTTGACCAGATTGGTGCTGCCTGCGCCGGTGATGCGCAGCAACTGCGAAGCCACCACCAGGTCATTGGTCGTGGCGAGCCCGTTCACTACATCGGCCGAGGCCTTGAAGGTCTCGAAGGCGGTGCGTCTGGTATTGGTGGCTGCGCCGAGCTGCTGGTTCTTGATCAACGACTGCGCCTGCGCGATGGCATACCAGACATCGATGCCCTCCACCGCGCCATCCTGCAGGTTCATCGCAATGCTGCCGGTAAGCGTCTTCAGCAGCGCGTCACCGCTGCGGCCCGTGCCGGCCAGCTGCACATCCAGGTTGCCGCGCCCGGCGAGACGCCTGCTGTCGATGAAATCCTTCATCAATGCGGCGATGTCGATGCCGCTCATGTGCTCATTCATGGTCAGCCGTGGCGTGGCCGTACGCATGTCGATGCCGATATCGCCGCTGTAGTTGCCGCCATACAGCTGCGCCTTCAGTGGCGCAAAGCGCGCCACCGCGTCGGCGATGCTGATGCCCGCCGAGAGGTTGGAAAGATGCGCACCGCCGATCTGGATGGCGCCCACCGTGAACGACCCTCTGGCGCGCAATGGCTTCAGGAAGTCCACGGGCAGCTCGATGGGCTTGTCAGTCAGGCCCGCCGCAGTGGGCGGCGGCTGGTAGCGGTCGAGATCGATCTGGTCCAGGCTCAGCGCGAAATCCATGCCCTGCGAGGCGCTGTCGTAGGTAACGCGGCCGGCCAGTTTCGACTGGTCCAGCACCAGCTGCAGATCCGTCATGCGCGCCACCCCGCCCTGCCAGGCAAACGCGCCCTGCGCGGCGAAACCGGCCAGCGCGGCGGAGTCGCGCGTCGCCGGCGGTGCCAGGCCCAGCTGCTGCATCAGTTCGCGAGGCGCGACTTCGGCGAGTTCAAAGCCGCCCTGCAATGCGGGGGCATCGACCAGCTTCTGCCCCTCGATGCTGCCCGCAAGCTCCGCTTCGCCCACTTCGGCATTGAAGGTGGTACGCGCCAGCGTCTGCGCCGCAAGGTCGAGGTCGGCTGCGGGCGTGGCGAAATGCCAGGCCACGGGTTGCGGCGCGCCGGCAGGCTGCACGCTGCCGGACAGCGACAGGTCTGCAAACTGGTAGCGCTGACGCTCCAGGTCAGCCGTCAGCAGGGCTTTCAGGCCGATCGGCAGAGCCTGCGCCTGTGGCGCCGTGGTCAGTGCCATGTCTATCGACAGCGGGATGGCAACACCCGGCGCCACCCGGCCGATTTCCACCTTCACCTGGTCAGCCAGCATGTCCCTGAAGGCTATGCGGCCATTGGTGATGGTGATGCCGGCAAGATCGATTCCGGCATGGTTCCGGGCAGGCGCGCCCGGCGCCGCGTCGGGCTCACCCCAGTATTCCCAGTTGCCCTTGCCCTGGGCGTCCTGCAGCAGTTGCAGATGCAGGCCATCGATCTCGATGCGGCCGACCTCCAGCTGCTGGTGCAGCAGCGGCAGCAGCTTCACCTTGAGCTTTGCACTGCTGAGGCTCAGGAAGGGCCCCCTGCCGAACCCCGGCGGATTGCCCAGCGCGGCCGCCCCGGTTTCCAATGCTACCCATGGAAACAGCGACAGCTTCAGATCTCCCGGCAGTGACAGCTCGCGGCCAGTGGCGCCCTGCACGGCGGCGGCGATGCGATCCTTGTAGTCATTGGGATCGATGAAGAGGTAGATCCCCACCAGTACCAGGCCCAGCAGGGCAACCAGGCCACCGACGGCGATTGCAACGATCTTGAGTGCGCGCATGGCGGCTCCTGCGTGACGCGGAAGGTGCATTTTACGCCCAAAGCTCGGGCGCCACGGCCAGCCACGCGATGCGGTAATCTGCGCGCTCACCCCCCGCCGACGCTTCCCTTGGCCAAGCCCGACACCTCGGATCTGTTCCGTCATCGCCCGTTCCTGCAGTATTTCAGCGGCCGGCTGTTCTCGAACTTCGCCCGGCAGATCGTCGCGGTCGCGGTGGGCTGGCAGGTCTACGAACTCACTGGCAGCGCCTTTCACCTGGGAATGGTGGGCCTCGTGCAGTTCCTGCCCGCCTTGCTGTTCACCTTCCCCGGCGGCCACGCAGCCGACCGCTATGACCGCAAGCGCATCGTGCAGATCTGCCAGTGGGTGGATGGACTCGCGGCGGCCTGGCTGGCCTGGCGCAGTTTTTCCGGCGCCATCACCGTGTTCGACATCTATGTGGCCGCGGCGGTTTTCGGTGCCGCCGCCGCATACGAGCGTCCGGCCGGCGCCGCCATGCTGCCGAACCTGGTACCGCCCGCGCTGCTGCAGCCCGCCATGGCGCTGTCCTCCGGCGCCCTGCAGATCGCGACCATCAGCGGCCCGGCGCTGGGCGGTTTCATCTTCGCGTTCGCGCCCACCGCCTGCTACGGCATGATCGCCGGCTTCTGGCTGTGCGCCGGCATCCTCAACGGCTCGCTGCCCACCCTGCCGCGCCTCAGCACGGCCGGCGACGCCACCTCGCTGCGCGAGCAGTTCGCCGGCGTGAATTTCGTGCGCAGCAACCCCACGGTGCTGGGCGTCATCTCGCTCGACCTGTTCGCAGTGCTGCTGGGCGGCGCCACCGCGCTGCTGCCCATCTACGCCAAGGACATCCTGCACACCGATGCCATGGGTCTGGGCCTGCTGCGCTCGGCGCCGGCGGCCGGGGCGCTGATCACCACCTTCATCCTGGCGCGCCGGCCCTTCGAGCGGCGCGTCGGCCTGCGCATGTTCCAGGCGGTGATCGCCTTCGGCTTTGGCACCATCGTCTTCGGGCTGTCGAAGGACCAGTGGCTGTCGATGGCGGCGCTGGCGGTGATGGGCGCAGCCGATGAGATCAGCGTGGTCATCCGCCTGTCGCTGGTACAGCTGGTGACGCCGGACGACATGCGCGGGCGCGTCAGCGCCATCAACTTCCTGTTCGTGAATGCCTCCAACCAGCTGGGCGAGTTCCGCGCCGGCGTGACAGCTGCCTGGTGGGGCGCCATCCCGGCGGTGATCATCGGTGGCGTGGGCAGCGTGCTGATCGCGCTGCTGTGGATGCGCCTGTTCCCCACGCTGCGCAACGTCGAACGCCTGGGTTAGGGCGGCGCTAGAATGCCCGCATCAATCAATTGCGGGGGAGACGGCCATGTGCGACCACGATTCCATTGGTGACATGCTGGCAGCCGCTGCGCTGTCGCGCCGCCAGTTCAGCGCCATCGGCCTGGGTGCCGGGTTCCTGGCCGCACTGCCGCAGGTGGCCAATGCCGCCGAAGTGGTGGAATCCGAAGTTACCATCAAGACGCCCGACGGCACCTGCGATGCGCACTTCGTGCATCCGGTCAGCGGCGCGCATGCCGCAGTGCTGGTGTGGCCAGACATCTTCGGCCTGCGCCCCGCCTTCCGCGAGATGGGCAGGCGGCTGGCCGAATCCGGCTATGCCGTGCTGACGGTCAATCCGTTCTATCGCCTGCAGAAAGCGCCCACCGCGCCCGTCGGCGCGAATTTCAGCGATCCGGCCACGCGTGAAAAGCTGATGGGCATGATGGGCTCGCTGAATGCGCAGACGCATGTCACCGACGCCCGGGCCTTCATCGCCTGGCTCGACACGCAGAAGGCGGTCGATACCAGGCGCAAGATCGGCAGCACTGGCTACTGCATGGGCGGGCAGATCGTGATCCGCACGGCCGCCGCCGTGCCCGAACGCGTGGGCGCCGGCGGCTCATTCCATGGTGGCGGCCTGACCACGAAGAATCCGGACAGCCCGCACCTGTCCATCCCGAAGACGAAGGCGGGTTTCCTGTTCGCCATCGCCGAGAACGATGACAAGACCGATCCGACCTCCAAGGACATCCTGCGCAAGACGCTCGACGATGCGAAGGTGCCGGGCGAAGTGGAGGTCTATACGGGCGCACAGCACGGCTGGTGTGCGCTCGATTCCCAGGTCTACAACCCCGAACTCGCGGCCAAGGCGTGGTGGCGATTGCTGGCGCTGTTCGGCAAGCAGCTGGCCTAACGCGGAGCCGTGCGCAGCGTCACTGCGACGCTCGCCCAGGGCTCGCTGGTGCTGGCGCCACCGTCGGTGAGCCCGACGGTGGTATCGAGCCCCACCCGCCTGCCGAACGCCAGACCCAGCGTCACGCCGAGACTGCGCGTATCCGCGCCCGTGAGTGCGTCCCGCTCCACCTGCAGGTCGCCGCCCAGTGAGACATGGGCGAATTGCCGCGCCAGCGTGATGCCCACTTCGCGGTCGGCGGCGCTGGCGGCGCGCGTCGCCATCGAGCCCAGCAACTCCCCCACACGCGGAAAGCGCACGGTGTCGGCGGCGGCGATTGCCGCACGCATTCGCGCCACATCCTGCCCATAACTGAAACCCACATAGCGCAGGCTCGCCGTCCACGCATCGCCGAACCACGCCAGCCCGGCGCCAAGCCCCATGCCGTCAAGCCTGATGTCCCGCTGCCGCAACTGCCCGCGCACGTTGGCGCTGTAGGTCACCTCGAGGCTGCGGTCCGCCACCAGTGCACTGAAGGCGAAACCGGAATCCTGCATCCAGCCCAGCTCGCCGCGCAGCGCCAACGAACGCAGCTGCCCGGAATCCCGCCACCTCTCGCCGGACGCATTGATGAAGAGCGCCCCCAGCTGCACGTCGGTCGATGCCCGCAGGCTGTTGCCGGAGAAGTCGTCCCCTTCCAGGCTTGCCTCTCCGTCGCCGATGCCCGCGCCCACGCTCCATGAGCGGGTGATTGCCGCGTGGCCGTCGAGATCCACCGACCGGCCGTGGTCACCATCCACCAGGCCCGCCACTGTCAGCGATGCGGCACCGGCCGGCCAGGCCATGACTGCGGCGACCAGGAATGCAGCTTGATGCCTGCGCATGCGCGAACCCTTGCTCGTGTGAAGGTGGCCGTCTCAACGCGCCAGCAGCGCTGGCGTTGACAGCCCTCGCCACGGCGCCAATATGTCAAAGCTGCAGCAGCCCCTGCTGTCAACGCCCGGCGTCGCGCCGCGTTGTATCCCGCGTGGCCACGTATTGCGAAGGTCTTGCATTGCCGGCATCCAGAGACGAGACGGCCCGTGCGCTGAACGGCTTCCTCGCCGGCGTTGAGCGACGCGCGTTCAGGATGGCGCGCATCGCGCTGCGCCACGATGAGGATGCGCACGATGCCGTGCAGGACGCCATGCTGCAGCTGGCCCGCCGCTACGGCGGCCGCGATGCGGCCGAATGGCCGCCGCTGTTCCATCGCATCCTGCAGAACCGCATCCGCGACCTGCAGCGGCGCCGCCTGGTGCGCGGCAGGGTGATGGCCCTGCTGCCCTGGCGGCGGGATGCGGATCATGACGCGCCCGACCCGGTGGCAGCAGCCCCGGACCCAAGGCCGGGGCCGGCAGACCAGGTGGAAGGCGCCGCATTGCGTGAGGTGCTGGAGGCCGCGCTGCATCAGCTGCCGTCACGCCAGCGCGAGGCCTTCCTGCTGCGCAACCTGGAAGGCATGGATGTGGCGCAGACCGCAGCGGCCATGGGTTGCAGCGACGGCAGTGTCAAGACACATTATTTCCGCGCCATCCAGGCCTTGAAGAAACAACTCGGCGAGACATGGGCATGAACGAAGACGACCACAATGCATTCGAGCGGCGCGCTGGCCAGCTGTTGCGCGACGGTGCCGACAACCTCGATGGCCCCACACTGGCGCGGCTGGCGCGCGCCCGCGCCGCTGCCATCGAGCCACCCCGGCACCGCTGGTTCGACCTGCGTTATCTGGCGCCGGCCGGCGCCACTGCTGCCGCGTTGCTGCTCACCCTGCTGTACCTCGGCCCCGGCAGCGCGCCCGACGCGGTCAACGCCGGCCATGCGGGCGCGTTGGACGACATGGAACTGCTGGCCGACGCCGAGGCCTTCGAGCTCGGCGAGGAGGCGGATCTGGATTTCATCGAATGGGCGGCGGCCATGGGGCCGGCGGCCAGCGCTGGCGGCTAGCGTGCGCCGCCTGCTGCTGGCTGGCGTACTGGTGGGTGGAGGCGCCGAGCCCATGCTCGCCGCGCAGCCACCGCCTCCGCCGGAGACCGCGGCGGTCGATGCCGAGCTGCTGGAGTTCCTGGGTTCGCTCGATACGGAAGAGGAAGACTGGCGGAAGTATCTGGAAGAACGGCCGATTCAAGCGGCAGCAGGCAAGCCGGCAGAACCCCCGCCGCCAGCCCGCGAGCCTGCGCCGAAGCCGGCCGAGGTGAAGAAGAAATGAAAGCGCTCATCGTCATCTGCATGCTGGTTGCTACGACCGCAGTGCCGGCGGCCACACCCGCCCCGGCCACCGTCGTCGCGGATGTGGTCACGGAGCTGCCCTGGTCCAGTCTGAGTCCGGCCCAACAGCAGCTGCTGGGCCAGTTTGAGGCCCGCTGGAGCGACCTGCCGCCGCAGCGCCGCTCGGCACTGGCGCGGGGCGCCGCCCGCTGGCTGGCCATGGACCCGACTCAGCGCAGCGCAGCACGGGAGCGGTTCAGCCAGTGGAGCGCGCTGTCCGAGCAGCGCCGCGCCCTGATGCGGCAGCGCTGGAACGAGTTCCAGAACCTGCCGCCTGAGGAGCAGGCCCGCCTGCGCGCCGATTTCCGCGAATACCGCCGCCTGTCGCAGGAACGGCGGGCGGAGCTGCGGCGTGCGTGGCAGCAGAAATCGCAGCAGGAACGCCAGCGCCTGCTGCGGGAGCTGCGCCAGCAACGGCGCCAGAATCGCTGACCGGGCAGTGGTCGTGCTATACTGGTGCTGTCTAGCCGGATCGCGACCGGTCTGATTCCACGACCGGAAGATTCCTGGCATCGCGAAGCCGGAACTCCTCAAACAGGTAAACGATGAATTTCTCTGATCTCGGGCTCAAGCCCGAGCTGGTGGCTGCTGTCACCGAAAAAGGCTATACCGCACCCACCCCGATCCAGGAAGCAGCTATCCCGGCCGTGCTGTCCGGCCGCGACGTGCTTGCCGGCGCGCAGACGGGTACCGGCAAGACGGCAGGCTTCGTGCTGCCCATCCTGCAGATGCTGGGCCAGCGCAAGCCGGGTTCGCCCCGCGCGCTGATCATCACGCCCACCCGCGAACTGGCCTCGCAGATCGCCGAGAACGTCCGCGACTACGGCAAGAACACCAACCTGCGCTCGCAGGTCATTTTCGGTGGCGTGTCCGAGCGGCCCCAGATCCAGGCGCTGCGTGATGGCTGCGACATTGTCATCGCAACGCCAGGCCGGCTGCTCGACCTGTGCAACCAGGGCGCCGTGTCGCTGGGCGAGGTCGGCATTTTCGTGCTCGACGAAGCCGACCGCATGCTCGACATGGGCTTCATCCACGACATCAAGCGCATCCGCGGGCTGCTGCCGAAGCAGCGCCAGAACCTGCTGTTCTCCGCCACCTATTCCAGTGACATCCGCAAGCTGGCGGAGAACCTGCTGCGCAACCCGCTCGGCATTGAAGTGACGCCGCCGAACCGCACCGCCGACAAGGTGGAGCAGGTCAGCTACCGGCTGCCGAAGGAGCACAAGCGCCACCTGCTCGCGCACCTGATCAAGGAAGGCAACTGGCATCAGGTGCTGGTGTTCACGCGCACCAAGCATGGCGCCAACCGCCTGGCCGACCAGCTGACGCGCTCCGGCATTCCGTCCGCGCCCATCCATGGCAACAAGAGCCAGAATGCGCGCGTGCGTGCGCTCAACGACTTCAAGGGCAACCAGATCGTGGCGCTGGTGGCCACCGAAGTGGCCGCGCGCGGCATCGACATCAAGGAACTGCCCTATGTCGTGAACTACGAGCTGCCGAACATCCCGGAAGATTATGTGCACCGCATCGGCCGCACCGCGCGGGCCGGTTCCACCGGCATGGCGGTTTCACTGGTGTCACCGGACGAGGCCTCGTACCTGAAGGACATCATCAAGCTGCTGGGCCGCGACATCCCCACCCAGCCGCTGCCGGAATTCCCGATGACGGCGGAACCTGCGCACACGTCCGAGCGCTCCTCGCACCATCAGCAGCCGCAGCAGCACCAGCCGCGGCGCAGCGGCGGCAACAGCAACAATCCGGACGCCCGCCGCCAGCAGGGCGCACGCCAGGCCAGCCATGCCCAGCGGCCGGCCGGCGGCGGCCAGCCCTCGCAGGCACGTCGCGGCGGCGGCCGCGGCCAGGGCACAGCCCGCTAGCGCCATCCTGAACGAAGCGTAAGGCGGGCGGCGTGGCAGCGCCCGCCACGCGGCTGCTTCGGCGCGGTAAAGTGTGGGCATGCGCATGCCGTTGGCCGCCCTGCTCGTTACCTGCCTGCTGGCTACTCCTGTGTCCGTCATGGCCGCCGCGCCTGCCGGATGCGCGCGCCTGTGTGGCCAGTGGGTGCTCGATACGGCGCACAGCGACGCACCCGAGGCCGTGCTGGATGCCGCGCTCACCACGTACAAGGAGCCGCGCGCCCGTCGGGAACGCGGCCCGCAGGGCGATGGCCCGGTTGGCGATGTCATCGCCGACATGGAACGCTCCATCGGACCGATCTTCGATCGCCCGCACCGCGACGATCTGCGCGCCGAACTGCTGGCGGTGGTCACCGCACCCGCTACGCTCGAGTTCGACCAGCGCGGCACTGAAATCCTGATCCGCGCAGCCGCCCGCGGCGAACGTCGCCTCAGCGTCGGCAACCCGCATGCCCGCGTCGATGCCATCGGCACGGCCCGCATCAATTCCAGCTGGAAATCCGGCGCGCTGGTGGTCACGGAGCGCTACGACCGCAAGCGCGAATACGCTGAAACCTACACGCTGCAGCGTGACGGCTCGCTGCTGGTGACGCGCGAGGTGGAGCGCCCGGGCCTGAAGACGCTGCGGTTGCGCGCCATCTACCAACGCGGCTGACGGCGGCGCTACATCGGAAAGGCGCGCATGCGTAGCGGCCAGTAGCGGCTACTCGTCGCTACCCTTCATCGTCTCCAGCTGCACGCCCTCCTTCACGCCCACCGGCTTGACGGGCAGGCCGGTCACAGGGTTCGGGTAATGCATAGGCTGCTGGTAGAAGATGGGGTAACCGGCATAGCGCAGCGTTGGCGGGCGATCCGGCGGCAAGGCGCTGCTGGCGCCGGCGGCGGGCCGCGGCCCCTGCGACCAGCCGTTTTCCAGGTCCGCCACGAAGGTCGTATAGAGATGCAATGACTGGATCTTCCAGATGCCATTCTCTTTCACGTACTCGTTCTCGTAGATGCCGCCGCCGATGGATGCATCCAGCTGATATCGGCCCTCCATGCTGAATTCGCGCACGCGCGCCCGCGCCGTCCTGCCATCAGCGGCAACATGCACCACGGGTTGATACTGCACATGGTCGAACAGCTCGCCCTGGTGCAGGCCCGGTGGGCCGAACACGCCGAGGAACTGCCGCACCCGCGTCTTGCCCACGTAGACCCCGCGCTGCGCGAGCTCGATGGTGCCCTGGTCGGCAAACAGGTCGGCCACTTCATCCCATTGCCAGCGGTCAAAGTAATAGCTCAGCGCGTTGTGCAGATATTCGATGGCGCGCGTATCCTCCAGCCGCGCCAGCCGCGCCGCGAGTTCAGTGGCACTGGCCGTCGCCGGCGGCGCGGCGTGCGCCGCGGCGTACACCGGGCGGCCCGTCACCGGGTTCTCGTAGTGCAGTGGCGCCGTGATCTTGCCGGGATACATGTCGTACACCACGGTGGGCGGGCGATCGGGCGGCAGATCCTTCTCCGGCCGTGTGTTGGGCCAGGCGCGCACGCCCCAGCCCTGCGCCAGGTCCGTATACATCACGAAATAGGCATGCAGCTTGGCGATCATCCACTTGCCGTCAACCTTGCGGTATTCGTTCTCGTAGATGCAGTCGCCGAACACGCTCACGCCACCGTAATCGCCGCCGAACACCAGCGCGCGCCAGCGGCCCTTTGCCGCCAGGCCATCAGGCGACACATGCACCACCGGCTGCATCTGCGTGTGGTCGTAGAGCCGGCCGTGCACCGGTGACCCCAGCCACTCCAGGTACTGCTGCACGCGCTGGCGCCCCACGAACACGCCGCGGCCGCCGATCTCCAGCGTGCCGTCGGGCGCGAACAGCTGCGCGATCTCGCTCCACAGGTTCTTGTCGACGTAGTAACCGTAGGTGCGCTGCAGGATCTCGATGTCCCGCTCGTCCTCCAGGCGCGTTACCAGCTGCTGCAGGCGCGCCAGTTGCTGCGTGGTTGCCCTGCCGGAGGGCGCATCGCTGTCGCCGACGGCCGAGGCGGAAACCGCGGCCTCGCGCACCGGATGCCTGAAGCCATACGGCGGCAGATGCACGGCAGGCCATGATTCATAGTTGACCGATGCGGGCCGGTCCGGCGGCGGGATGCGCCGGTCCGCCACGTTGCTGGCCGGTATGCGGGTCTTCCACCCCTGCCTGAATGGCACGGTGAAAGTCTCGTACCAGTGCAGGCGGCTGATCTTCCACTTGCCGCCTTCCTTGCGGTACTCGTTCTCGTATGGCCCAATCTGCCAGCGGGCGTAATCGTTGAACTGGCCGAGCAGCACCACGGCGCGCCAGCGCCCGCGGGCGGTGCGCCCGTCGGGCGCGATGGTGATCACCGGCTGCAGCTGCGTGTGCTCGCGCAGCTGCTGCGGCCTGAGGCCACGTTCGCCATATCCGATGGCGTACAGCAACCCGCGCACCGACCGCTTGCCCACGTAGACGCCGGACTGCGCGTATTCGGCCGTTGCGTCCTCGGTGAGCAGGTCGACTACATTGTCCCAGTCCGACTGGTCAATGTAGTAGCCGTAAGCGCGCTGCAGGCGCTCGATCTCCTTCAGGTCCAGCGCGCGTTCGGCACGCTGCAGCAGCTGCGCGCCAGCCGGCGGGCCGGACGCCGCCGCCGCGGGCAGGGGCTGCAGGAACAGGGCGAGACACATGACGCCGCAGATCCGCATGCTGAACGATCGCATCCCACCCCCTGATTGCCGCAGGCCCGCCAGCCCGATCTTACCGTGATTGCCGGTGGCAGGGTTTCGCCCTGCACACCCGCCTGACATCGCCACCTGCGGGGAAGGCGTACAATCCCCGCCCCGCCGCCGCTAACCCGTCACCCGCTGACCGGATCTGGCGTCGGGATGCACTGTTGACCGACACCAAGCATCTCGCGCCCAAGATCATCGGCGCCCTCGGCATCGTCTACGGCGATATCGGCACCAGCCCGCTTTACGCATTCAAGGAATCGCTGCATGCCGCAGGCGGCGGTCCGGGCGCCGCCAATGAGATCCTCGGCGTGCTGTCGCTGATCTTCTGGAGCCTGCTGGTACTGGTATCGCTGAAGTACGTGCTGCTGCTGCTGCGCGCCGACAACGCCGGCGAAGGGGGCATCCTGTCGCTGGTGGCGCTGATCCAGCAGAAGGTGGGCCAGACCGGCAAGTGGTCGCGGCGCGCGGTGGCGGTGGGCGTGCTGGGCACGGCGCTGTTCTTCTGCGATGCATTGATCACACCGGCCATCTCGGTGCTGTCGGCAGTGGAAGGCATGGAACTGCTTGGCAGCGGCCTGCACCGCTATGTGCTGCCGATCACCGTGGGCATCATCATCGGCCTGTTCGCCATCCAGCGCCGCGGCACCGAAGGCATCGGCCGCCTGTTCGGCCCCATCATGCTGCTGTGGTTTGCAGTGCTCGCCGGGCTCGGCCTGCATGCACTGGTGCAGGCACCGGAGGTGCTGGCCGCGCTGGAGCCCACCTACGGGCTCGCGCTCATCGCCACGCATCCACTGCTGGCGCTTGCCATCCTGGGCACGGTGTTCCTGTCCGTCACCGGTGGCGAAGCCCTGTACGCGGATATGGGCCACTTCGGTCGCCGCCCCGTGCGCATCGCCTGGTTCCTGCTGGTATGGCCGGCCTTGCTGCTGAACTACTTCGGGCAGGGCGCGTTGATGCTGCGCGCCGGCGCGGAAGTGACCCACCCGTTCTTCGCGATGGTGCCCACCGGTGCGCTGCCGCTGCTCATCGTGCTGGCCACTGCGGCCACGGTCATCGCTTCGCAGGCCACGATTTCAGGCGCTTTCTCGGTGGCCCGCCAGGCCGTGCAGCTGGATCTGCTGCCGCGCCTGATGATCCTGCAGACCAGCGCCCACGAGCGGGGGCAGATCTACGTGCCCGCGGTGAACATGTTCATGCTGGTGTGCGTGCTGCTGTTCGTGTTCGGCTTCAAATCCTCCTCGGCGCTGTCGGCCGCCTACGGCGCCTCCGTGGTCGGCACCATGCTGCTCACCACGATGCTGGGCGCGGTGGTGGCTGCCACGCACTGGGGCTGGAAGCCGTGGCTGGTGGCGCTGGTGTTCGGTGGCTTCCTGTGCGTGGACCTGGCCTTCGTGGCGGGCAACGCCACCAAGATTCCGCATGGTGGCTGGGTGCCGCTGAGCATCGCCGCCGTGATGTACCTGATCTTCACCACCTGGCGCGACGGCCGCACCACGCTGCGCGCTGAACTGAACCGGCGCGCGGTGCGGCTGGATACGCTGCCGGCCCTGCTCGAAGGCGCCACCCGCGTGCCGGGCACGGCCGTGTTCCTGGTGAGCCATGCGGAGTACATCCCCACCGCGCTGCTGCGCAACCTCGAGCACAACCGCGTGTGCCACGAGCGCGTGGTGATGCTGAACCTGGAGATTTCCCGTACCCCGCGCTACACCGGCCAGCGCGCCTGGGTGGAGACGCTGCAACCCAACGTGTATGCAGTGCGTGCCCGCTTCGGCTTCATGGAAACGCCGGATGTGATGGAAGCGCTGCGCAGCGCCCGCCAGCGGGGCCTGCGCGATGTGGAGGACGATGTGTCGTTCTTCCTTGGCTGGCATCTGGTGCGCGCACGGCCCCGTGACGCCTTCCTGCCCGATCTGAAATACCGGACGTTTGCCTACATGCAGCGGCGCAGCGCGCAGGCCGCGGAGTTTTTCCGCATGCCGACCCACGGCGTCATGGTGCTGGCGACGGATATCGAACTCTGAGCGCACGCCGCCGGATGGTTGGCGGCTCCAATTTTTTCGGCTCCACTTCTGTGGAGTTCCGTCGCAGAACTGCGCCTTGATTTAGACATTCGCCTATAAATGTATAGCCAAAGACATTCATGATAGTGATTCCCCGGGCATTGGATTGGAGCAAGAGTGCGGCGAATGCAGGTAGCGCGAGTGTCAGCAGCCATCGTCTCCGCAGCCCTGCTGGGCGCCTGCAGCGCCGCTGCGCGCACTGAACCATCTCCGGCCAGGGCCGCCGTACATGACCGGGTAGACCTGGAGCTCATGACCTGGGTGGAGCTGAAGGCTGCGATCGCGCAGGGCAAGACCACGGCCCTCGTCTACAACGGGGGCACCGAGACGCGCGGGCCGCAGGCCGTCAACGGCGGTCATACCCTGGTGGCGCATGCCAAGGTGGTCGCCATCGCGCAGCAGCTTGGCAATGCCATCGCGGCGCCCGTGCTGCCGTTCTCGCCCAACAATGCCAACGCCAGCCTGCCTGGCACCATCGGCCTGAAAGTCGAGACCTTCCAGCAGGTCAACCGCGAGATCAGCGAGCAGCTGATCGCCAACGGCTTCCGCAACGTGGTGCTGATGGGCGACCACGGCGGCGGACAGCAGCAGCTCGCGGACCTCGCCAAGGAGCTGGATGCGAAGTACGCCCCGCAGGGCATCCGGGTTGTCTTCTGCGAAGACGTCTACAAGAAGTCCAATGCCGATTTCGATGCGTGGATCGATGCCAGGGGCCTGTCCGGTGGCGGCCATGCCTCCATCAACGACACATCGGAGATGATGTACCTGGAGCCGAAGCCGGATGCCTGGGTGCGCCGCGACAAGCTGGCCGAGGCGGTGGGCACCCCGCGCCGCCGCGGCGCACCGGCAGACCCGAATGCGCCGCCGCCAAATGGCGTGAGTGGCGATGGCCGCAAGTCGACCGCGGACATCGGCAAGGTCGGCTACGACATGCACGTGGAAGCAGCCGTGCTGCAGATCAGGCAGTTGCTGGGTCGGAACTAGAGCGCTGGAGTCCTCAAGGAATGCGAATCCGCCGTCACATACTGGTTGGCTTCTCGGCAATGACGGCGGTGCTGGCTGCATCGCCGGCCGCGGTCGCTGCGTCCAAGGGCGCACACGTGCCCACTGCCGGAATGTCCGTCACCGAGCAGAAGGCCTTCGCCGAACGCTTCTGCAATGAGTGCCACAACCCGGACGACATCCGCGGCAGCATGACGCTGACCGATCTCGATTTCGAACGTCCCCAGACCAATGCCGAGCTCGCCGAGAAGGTGATCCGCAAGGTCAGCGTCAAGATGATGCCGCCGCCGGGGCGCGAGCGGCCCGACGACGCCACGATGAAGAGCTTTGTCGCGGGCCTCGCCGGCATGGTGGATACCCATGCCGCCGCGAACCCGGACTTGGGCAATCCGCCGTTGCACCGCATGAACCGCACCGAATACGCCAACTCGGTGCGCGAATTGCTGGGCGTGAACATCAACGCGGAGAAGCTGCTGCCCAGCGACGATTTCAGCCATGGCTTCGATAACATGGCCGACGTCCTCGGCCTGTCGCCAGCGCTGATGGAGTCCTATATCCGCGCCGCCGGCAAGGTCAGCCGGCTGGCATTGGGCGAACCTGCCGCAGCGCCGCTGATGGCCACCTACCAGGTGCCGCGCGTGGTGTCGCAGATGAAGCACGTGGAAGGCACGCCGCTGGGAACACGCGGCGGCATCTCCGTGGTGCATGACTTCCCCGCCGATGGCGATTACGCCTTCCGCACCTCGTTCTATTTCGCGCTGGGTGGCTCCATCTTCGGCGCCACCCAGGGCAAGACGCAGCAGATCGAGATCTCGGTCAATGGCCAGCGCGCCGCGCTGATGTCCATTGATCCGAATATGGCTGAAACGGACGAACTCACCACACCGGTGATTCACGTCAAGGCTGGCCCCCAGCGGATCTCCGCCGCGTTCCTGGTCAATGCCGATGGCCCCATCCAGGACGCAGTGCAGCCCATCGGCTTCTCACTGCTGGACCTTAACCAGGCCGCGCTGGCCGGCCTCACCACGCTGCCGCATGTGCACACCTTCTCGGTGATGGGTCCGGCGCGCGTCACCGGCGTATCCGACACGCCCAGCCGCCGCAAGATCTTCTCCTGCTACCCGCAGGCCGCGGCCGCGCAGGAATCCTGTGCGCGCGGCATCATCACCAGGCTTGCCACCCAGGCGTTCCGCCGGCCGGCTACCCGTGACGAGGCTAACCGGCTGATGCAGTTCTATGTCACCGGCCGCGAAGGCGGTGGGTTCGAAGGCGGCATCGATGTGGCGCTGCAGGCCATCCTCGCCAGCCCGAGCTTTGTGTTCCGCTTCGAGCGCACTCCGGAGGAGTTCCTGCACGCCGCGACCGGTGTGCCGCACGACGCCGGCGCAGCCACCACCACTGTCAGCCACCCGATCAGCGACATCGAGCTCGCGTCGCGCCTGTCCTACTTCCTGTGGAGCTCTGCACCGGATGCGACGCTGCTGAAGCTGGCCTCGCAGAAAAAGCTCCACGACGAGAAGGTGCTGCGGGCGCAGGTGCACCGGATGCTCGAGGATCCGCGCTCCATCGCGCTGTCAGAGAATTTCGCCAGCCAGTGGCTGCACCTGCAGAACCTGAAGTCGCTGCAGCCGGACGGCTACCTGTATCCCATGTACGAGAAGTCGCTCGGCGACGCCATGCGCCGCGAGACGGTGCTTTTCTTCGACAGCGTGGTGCGCGGCAACGCGCCCGTGACAACCCTGATCGACGGCCGCTACACCTTCGTCAACGAGAAGCTGGCGGCGCTGTATGGGATCCCGAACGTGCTGGGCAACCGCTTCCGCCGCGTGGAGCTCACCGATGAGCACCGCTTCGGCCTGCTGGGCAAGGCCAGCATCCTGGCGCTCACTTCGGCCTCGAACCGCACCTCCCCGGTCATCCGCGGCAAGTACGTGATGGAAGTGTTCCTGGGCACGGCGCCACCGCCGCCGCCGCCGGATGTGCCGCAGCTGAAGGAACATTCCACCGAGACAGCCCCGGAGACGGTGCGCGCGCGGCTGGAAGAGCACCGCCGCAACCCGTCCTGCGCGGGCTGCCACAAGTTCATGGATCCGATCGGCTTTGCGCTGGAAAACTACGACCCCATCGGCGCCTGGCGCGGCTTCGACTCGCTCACCCCCATTGATGCCAGCGGCCAGCTGTTCGATGGCGTGGCCCTTGATGGTCCCGCCAGCCTGCGCCGTGCACTGATGAACCATTCCGAGGATTTCATCGGCTCGCTGTCCGAGTCGCTGTTCGCCTATGGAATGGGACGCGTGCTGCGCCCCGCCGACATGCCGTTCGTGCGCATCATCCAGCGCCAGGCCGCCGCCGAGGGCAATACGTTCTACGCGTTCGTCCTGGGCATCGTGGAGTCCGCGCCGTTCCGCATGCGCGCGGCCGCCGTGCCCGCGGCGCCAGAAAAGCTGGTAGCGCAGACAGCGCCCGACCGTTAACCGCAGACTTTCCGAGAAACGAGGCAGCCATGTTCATCACGAAGAAGCATCTCTCCCGGCGCACCCTGTTGCGCGGCATGGGCTCGACGCTCGCGCTGCCGCTGCTGGACGCCATGATTCCGGCCGGGACCGCACTGGCGCAGACCGCTGCGAAGCCCCGCTCGCGCCTCACCTGCATAGAGATGGTGCACGGCTCCGCGGGCAGTACCAACCTTGGCACCCGCACCAACATCTGGTCGCCGGCGGCAGAGGGCTCGAAGTGGGAATTCACCGACACCCTGAGCCCGCTGAAGGATTTCCGCGACCACATGACCATCGTCACCGGCACCGATCTGCGCGGTGCCATGGCATGGAATCATGAAGAGGAAGGCGCCGACCACATGCGCTCCAGCGCCGCCTACCTGACCGCGGCGCATCCGAAGATGACCGAAGGCGCGGACATCTACAACGGCACCTCGATCGACCAGCTGTATGCGCAGCAGTTCGGCCAGGACACGCCCCTGCCCTCGCTGCAGCTGTGCATCGAAGCCTCCGATGCCTCCGGTGCCTGCGACTACGGCTATGCCTGCGTCTATTCCGACACCATCAGCTGGGCGTCGCCCACCACCCCGCTGCCGATGATCGTCGACCCGCGCGTGGCCTTCGAGACCCTGTTCGGCGATGGCGCCACGCCCGCCGAACGCCTGCAGCGCCAGAAGGTGCACGCCAGCATCCTCGACTGGATCGCCAGCGATGTGGGCTCACTGAAGAAGGGCCTGGGTGCGGCTGATCGCGCCCGCATGGATGAATACCTGGAGAACGTGCGCGAGATCGAGCGCCGCATCCAGAAGATCGAGAAGTACAACACCGGCGGTGAATCCGCCCGCGCACTGCCGGCCGCACCCATCGGCGTGCCGGACAGCTACGAAGAGCACGTCAAGCTGATGTTCGACCTGCAGGTGCTGGCCTTCATGACCGACGTGACGCGCGTCAGCACCATGAAGATGAGCCGTGACGTCAGCAACCGCGTGTTCACCGAGAGCGGCGTCTCCACCCCCTTCCATTCCTGCTCGCATCACGGCGGCACGCCGTCGCGCATCGCTGAGTTCGCCAAGATCAACAAGTACCACGTCAGCCTGCTGCCGTACTTCTTCGACAAGCTGCGCAGCACGCCCGATGGCGATGGCAACCTGCTCGACCATTCGCTGGTGCTGTACGGCAGCCCGATCGGCGATTCCAATGCGCACAACCACAAGCGCCTGCCGATGCTGCTGGTCGGGCACGCCAGCGGTGCCATCCGCGGCAACAACCATGTGCGCGTCGCGGACGAGACGCCCATGGCCAACATGCTGCTGACCATGATGAATCGCCTCGGCATGAACATGGACCAGCTCAGCGACAGCACCGGCGAACTCAGCATTTAGTGCATGGCAAGGAAGATGCGTATGGCACAGCGACGGATACTGCCCTCAGTGGTGCTGCTTGGGCTCGTGCTGCCAGCCGGCATGGCTTTGGCGGCACCCGCGGCCACCGACCCTGACACCCGCCTGATCGAAGCGGTGAAGAGCGGCGATCAGGGCGCGGTGAAGTCCCTGTTGCGCCAGCGTGGCCTCGTGAACAGCGCCGATGGCGATGGCAGTACGGCACTGCACTGGGCGGCCTATGAGGACAACCTCCCCCTGGCGAAGCAGCTGCTGGGCGCACGCGCCGACGTCCACGCCGTCACCCGCCTGCAGGGCGTGACGCCGCTGTTCATGGCCTGCCAGGCCGGCAGCGCCGCGATGATCAAGCTGCTCATCGAACATGGCGCCAACCCGAACCAGGCCAACTCGCTGGGCACCACGCCGCTGATGATGGCCGCCGCCTCCGGCAGCGCCGCGGCGGTCGATGTGCTGGTCGCGCACGGCGCGCAGGTGAATGCGCGTGAGCAGGCCTACGAACAGACAGCGCTGATGTTCGCGGCAAACCTGGATCGTCCCGACGCCATCCGTGCGCTGCTGGCGCACGGCGCCGATGCGAACCTGGCTTCCAAGATCGTGCCGGCAACGCTGTACGTGCGTGCTGCCCGCCCTGCACCCGCCAGCAATGGCGGCGATGCCAAGGCCGCGGCGCGCCGTCCCGCTGACGACGAAGATGACATGCCTGCACCGGATGCCGCCGCTAACGCCGGCCGCAATGGCGCAGGCGCGGTGGCTGCAGCCGATCCGGAGGCTGCAAAGCAGCAGCAGCAACAGCAGCAGCAACGCCGTGACCGTGGTGCGCAGCTCATGGGCGGCATGACCCCGCTGCTCTTTGCCGCGCGCCAGGGCAACGTTGCGGCGACCCGCGCGCTGCTGGAGGGCGGCGCCAGCATCGACACTCCGAGCGGCGGCGAGAAGACCACGCCGCTGGTGCTGGCCATCGCCAACGGCCACTACGATGTGGCACGGGTGCTGGTGGAGCACGGCGCTGACGTGAACAAGACCAACATCATGGGCCTGGCGCCGCTGTACGCCACCATCGATGTGCAGTGGGCGCAGCATCAGTGGTCACCCGAGCCAGTTGTGGAGCAGGAAAACACCAACTATCTGGTGCTCATGAAGATGCTGATCGACCACGGCGCAGACCTCAACGCGCGCCTGGGTCGCATGCCTTGGTTCCGCACTCTGTCCCAGAGCCGCGTCTGGACCGAGATGGGCGGCAGCACCGCTTTCTGGCGCGCCGCCGCGGCCAACGACGTCAAGGCCATGCAGCTGCTGAAGGACGCGGGCGCAGACCTCACCATCGCCACCACCAATGGCACGACGCCGCTGATGGCAGCCGCAGGCGTAGGCTGGGCCCCGAACTATAGCACCACCGCGCCGACGCGGATGGAGGCCGTGCAGTTCATGCTGGCCAATGGCGCCGATGTGAACCAGGTCGATTCGCTGGGCCTGACTGCCATGCACGGCGCCGGCTTCGTGGGCGACCTGCGCCTGATCCAGGCACTGGCTGATCTGGGCGCCAGGACCAATGTGAAGACCAAGGCAGGCGACTATCCGGCGGATTACGCCAACGGTCCGTTCGAGAAGTCGCTGCCCATTCCCGAGGCAGTGGCGCTGCTGGAGAAGCTGGGCTCGCCCAATTCCAACAACTGCCGCTCCAGCGACTGCGTGCCGCCGGAGAAGGAAGAGAAGGTCGCCGCCGCTGGCGCCGGTGCGCCTGCCGCCGCCGGTGGTACCGCCGCGCCGGCACCACCGGCGCCCGTCACGGGCAAGCGCGGCGTGGCGGGCGGCCTGTAGCCCGCAGCGGGACTTCCCGCCGCTTGGTTATGTCAAATAACCCACCCTGAATTTACTGCCCGGTCAGGGATTTCAGGGTGGCGCCTGACGCCAGCTATCGCTTATCCTTGCGCGCTTTTTAGGGCCTGCCGCCCCGCTTTCCGGCTGCCCGCACCCCCATCCATTTGTCACGGAATTTCAGGTTATGGCCCGTACTACTCCGCTGTCCGACATCCGCAATATCGGCATCATCGCCCACGTCGATGCCGGCAAGACGACGACCACCGAACGCATTCTTTATTACACGGGCCGCAAGCACACGATCGTCGACGTGCACGACACGAAGGACATGAAGTCCTCCACGACGACCGACTACCTGGAACAGGAGCAGAAGCGCGGCATCACCATCCAGTCCGCGGCCGTGTCCGCCTTCTGGAAGGGCAAGAAGCTCAACATCATCGACACCCCGGGCCACGTGGATTTCACCATCGAGGTGAACCGATCCCTGCGCGTGCTCGACGGCGCGGTGGTGGTGTTCGACGGCGTGGCGGGCGTGGAGCCGCAGTCGGAGACGAACTGGCGCCTGGCGGACAACTACAAAGTGCCGCGCATGTGCTACGTGAACAAGATGGATCGCAGCGGCGCAGGCTTCCTGCGCTGCGTCGACATGATCAAGAAGCGCCTCGGCGCGCGCCCGCTGGTGGCGCACCTGCCGATCGGCTCCGAAGACAACTTCAAGGGCATGGTCGACCTGGTCGAGAACAAGGCCTACACCTGGGATTCGGACGACCGCGACGCCAAGTGGGACATCCACGAGCTCACCGGCAACCTCGCCGACAAGTTCGGCATCACCGTGCCCAGCGACCGCGCCATCCTCGATTCGGTGCAGAAGTACCGCACTGAGCTGGTCGACACCGCCCTCGAGCAGGACGACGTGGCGATGGAAGCCTACCTGGAAGGCACCGAGCCCTCGGTCGAAGTGCTGAAGCAGTGCATCCGCAAGGGCACGCTGAACGGCTCCTTCACCGTGGTGCTGTGTGGCTCCTCTTACAAGAACAAGGGCGTGCAGCAGATGCTGGACGCTGTCATCGACTACCTGCCTGCCCCGACGGACGTCGAGGCCATCGCGACGGTGGACGTGGACGGCAACCCGATCGGCGAGCGCAAGTGCTCCGACGACGAACCGTTCTCGGCGCTGGCCTTCAAGGTGATCAACGACGCCTACGGCGCGCTCACCTTCGTGCGCGTCTACTCGGGCGTGCTCGCCAAGGGCGCCTCGGTGCAGAACAGCACGCGCGGCAAGCGCGAGAAGATCGGCCGCATGGTGGAGATGTTCGCCAAGGAAGCCAACGCCATTGAAGAAGCCCGCGCCGGCGACATCATTGCGCTGGTCTCGCTGGCCGAGACCGACACCGGCGACACGCTGTGCGATTCCAACAACCCGGTGGTGCTGGAGCGCATGCGCTTCCCCGAGCCGGTGATCAGCGTTTCGGTGAAGCCGAAGAACAAGGCAGAGCTCGAGAAGTTCGGCACCTCGCTCGGCAAGATGGTGCGCGCCGATCCTTCGCTGCGCCTCGAAACCGACCGCGAAACGGGCGAGACCATCCTGCGCGGCATGGGCGAGCTGCATCTGGACGTCACCCTCGATCGCATGCGCTCGGAGTTCGGTGTGGAAGGCGTGATGGGCCAGCCGCAGGTGGCCTACCGCGAGACCTTCACCAAGCCCATCCAGGAGAACTACATCCACAAGAAGCAGACCGGCGGTTCGGGCCAGTTCGCCGAGGTGTGGATCAAGTTCGAGCCCCTGGAGCGCGGCTCGGGCTTCATCTTCGAGGACAAGACCGTCGGCGGTTCGGTGCCGCGCGAGTTCGTGCCCTCGGTGGAAAAGGGCCTGCGCGTGCAGCTCGAAGACGGCGTGCTGGCCCGCTTCCCCACGGTGGATTTCAAGGCCACGCTGGTGGACGGCAGCTACCATGACGTCGACTCCAACGCGATGACCTTCGAAATCGCCGCCAAGGCCGCGTTCCGCGAAGGTATCCGCAAGGCCAACCCGATCCTGCTCGAGCCGGTGATGAAGGTCGAAGTCGTCACCCCGGGCGACCACCTCGGCGACGTGATCGGTGACCTGAACCGCCGCCGCGGCCAGATCCAGGAACAGCTGGAGCGCGGCGCGAACATCGCCGTGGTGGCCGTGGTGCCGCTGTCGGAAATGTTCGGCTACATCGGCAACCTGCGCGCCATGAGCTCCGGCCGCGCGTCCTACACGATGGAATTCTCGCACTACGATCCGGTGCCGAAGAACGTCGCGGACGCAGTGATTGCGGATGTGGCAAAGGCCAAAGCAGCCGGCTGAACCAGCCGTCGGCCGCCTGGCTGCAAAGAGAAGGGCCCTCGGGGCCCTTTTTCTTTGCAGCCCATTGATGCGGACCGGTGCCCTCAGCTTGGTGGGCCGCGATCCTGTTCGCCAGCGTCGAACATATGGGCCGCATCCTGCACCCTCTGCACCATCAGCGCCGCGTCGCAGCCAGGCTGGGCATCGTTTCCGGCGAATACCGGCCACGCCTTCACTGCCAGCACCGCGGCCGCCGTAGCCGAATGCGCCCGTGCCGTCGGCGGGAACAGCGCCGCATTGCCGCGGATGAAGGCCGCCGCCCGCCGCACCGCCTCCGCCTGCGCGCGCTCCTCGTCAGTCACGAACTCGAACCGCCACTCCCGCACCCGTTGCTGGATCACCGGCCGCGGGCCATCCGGTTCCATGCCCGCGGCGGCGTAGAGCCGGCAGTCGTAATCACGGCAGGTGCGGGGGCGGTCGTTGTAGATGGTGCACTGCTGGTCGTGCAGCATCGGGCAGCTGCCGTCCGCGCGGTAACCCATGCGGGCCAGCCCGCCGCCGGGCAGTGGCCATTGCAGGTAGGCATCCGGCACCCGTTGCAGCGCCACCCGGTCATCGGTGCGCAGCGGAATGGGATAGGACGACACGCAGCATCCCACGCAGCCGTCGCAGGGCACGTCCGCCTGCTGCTGCCCGCGCAGCACCGCGCGCATGCCCTGCAGCCACGCCCCAAACGCGCCGGCGGGTCTATTCAAACAGGATCCACTTGCCCTTGAAGCGCTTCTTGCGCTCGGCGATGTAACGCTTCTCCAGTGCCTCCCGCTCGCGCACCAGCTTGCGCAGGCGCGGATCGCCATTGATGAGGCCCAGCATGGTCTTGGTGAAATCAGGGTAGCGGCTCATCAGCACCAGATCCGCGGGGGGCGCTGAATAACCGCCCAGCAAGGCCTGTGCTTCTTCCGCCTGGGCATTCTCGAAATACTCGATGCGGCACACACGCTTCTTCAGGCGCGTGCCCAGCGGCGCCTCCATGGCGCAGTGCACATCGAAGTCGTCATCCTTGTTGAGGTCGTTGTACAGCGCGTAGAAGCGCTCTTCCAGCGCCACCATCTTCTCGCGCATCTGCCACAGCTTGGTCGCCTCGACGGTGGCCTCGTCCAGTTCCTCCAGGTTCTCCGGCGCGCGCGCCTGCTTGGTGGGCGTGGTCTGGGGGAACGGCACGGCGCCCTGCCCCATGACCGCGACCGGCCCGGCGAGCAGTGCTGCTGCACCGAGCCATGCCACTGTTGCGTGCAGACCCTCGCATCGTTTTCTGGCTGTGTTCATTCGGCTTCCATGCAGTGGATTCAGTCGAACCGGATCAACCGGCCTTTCATGCGCTTCTTGCGCTCGGCGATGTACTTCTTCTCCAGCTGCTCACGCTCGCGCACCAGCTTCACCAGGCGCGGATCCTTGTTGATCACCTCGAGCATCGAGCGCGTCATGTCGGCATTGCGCTCCAGCGCCACCACCTGCGGGGAGGGCACTACCGCGGCAGCGAAACCCTGCACTTCATCGAGGAAGGCGCGGGCCTCATCTTCCTGCGCGCGGGCATAGAACACCGGCCGGCAGACGCGGCGCGAAATGCGTGTCCCCGTTGGGGCATCACGGGTGCAATGCACATCGTAATCATCGTTGCGGTTGAGCTCGTTGAAGAGCGCATAGAAGCGGTCTTCGGCATCTACGATATCGGCGCGCAGCTGGCGCAGCTGCCGGCCGGAAACCAGCGCCTCTTCGAGCTCCTCGTCGGGCAGCGTGGGAACGGGCGCCGTCGCAGCCATGGGCGATGCGCCGTGCAGAAGCATCGCAAGCAGCATGCTGAACTTCAGACCCGGCTGTGGAATCTTTCTGGCCAATACCCTGCCCCGGAAGCCTCACGCGGTTCGCACCGACCGCTTGCCTGGCAGTATATCCGCAGGTGGATGCAGGGGCTGCCGCAGGGTTGCGCGGCAAAAAAGCTGGCCCACCGCAGGATTCGGGGGTCGAAATCCGCAGCGGGCCAGTTTGCGGGCAGAACGCCCTAGTGGAGGCTACCGACGCGCCAGCGACACCATGCGGGCGGCCGGCGTTTCCTGCACGTGCAGCAGGGATACGCGCGGGATGCCGATCTCGTTGACGGCTTGTCCCAAAGCGTCGCTGACGCATGCCGCGTAGGTGTAGGACACCTGCAGGCTCATGGTGTCGCCGCTGTCCTGGCACACTCGTTCCGCTGCCGATTGCAGCTTCTGATAAAGCACTGCAGCACCTTCAGCGGTGACGGCCTCTCCGGGGCTGAACTTGATGGTCTCCGTACGCGTCACGATGGCATCGCTCAGCGGGGCGGCCACTGCACTTGTTGAGAGCAGCACTGCACCTGCAAGCAGCGTAGTCCTGCGCAGTTGGGTTGTGGATTTCATGTCATACCTCTGTCAGCTCGTTGGGGGGTCAAACTGCCGGATGAACGGTTACACCCGACCCTGGGCATGATCCACATGGAATGTTGAAGTGGCATTGCCCTTGCATGAATTGTTGTGAACTCAACACAGCGAGGGCCAGTTCAAGCGGTGCAATACACGGTCTACCTGTTCGAGGGCTTTCAACTGGATGTAACACGGCGGAAATTAATCTCCGCCGGTGGGATGGTGCAGCCCCTGAACTCACGATCGCTGGATGCGCTGCTGATGCTGGTGGCCAATGCCGGCCAGCTCGTCGAGAAACGTCGCTTGATGGAGACAGTCTGGCCGGACAGCGTCGTCGAGGACAACAACCTCAATCAATGCATCCTTTCCATCCGCAAGGCGCTTGGGGAGACCGCCGGCAGCAACCAGTACGTGATGACCGAGCAGGGTCGCGGTTTCCGCTTCGTCTCTCCGGTGCGCGTGGTGGTGCGCGAATCCAGCGCCGACGCGGGTGAGCGCATGCCGCCAGGGCCGTTCTGGACGGCGGCGGCGGCAGGGCTCTTCATGCTGTCGCTGGTGCTGTTGCTGGTCACACTGCATGAGCGCAGTGCGACAACAGCAAGTTGCACGAACAACGCCATTGCCGCGCGCGCCGGTTCGCCAGCCAGATGAATGGCGGCGCTGTGGAGCCCTGCAGCCCCGGCGCCAGCGGCGCGAAATGGATAGGCGCCATCCTGTGATCGCCATTCAGCGGGCGGGCCAGATGCGCAGCGGGCGAGCGAGCTCCTGCTCCGTCGGTTCTCGCCGCCGGCAGGCACCTGGACGCATCTTCGCGTCAAGGCAGACGTAGATCTCTTCCAGCCAGTTGTCGCGGCTGGTTCGGATGCGGACCGCGGCGGATGTCAGGCCATGCAGCTGGCGATTCGCGGCCAGGAAAGCATCGCGCAGGTCGCGCTGCGTCAGATCGCCCTTCTGCACCAGGCTGGCCATGTCAGGGAAAGCCAGCGCACCAAACAATCTGCGGCCAGCCTTGAAATAGGCCTGGGGGCGGCGGCTCATGCAGGTGCCATGCTTGGCCCATTCATGCTGCAGCAGATCGACCGACGGCGACATGCACATGTTGGCGCGCAGCACCTTCGATGGCAGCAGCTTTGCCGGCCGGCAGAATTGCGGCGGTGGTCCATCGCCCCGGCCATCCGGCCAGAGCCCATGCAGCACGAAGCCGAAGCGGGCAGCGCTGTGGCACTGGAAGTCCAGGTCGGCCCCGGTTGCCGTCCGACAGAACTGCGGTGACCAGCTCAGCGACAGCGTGTATCCACCCACCGGCACCTTCTGGACTGGCTCCGACTGGCTCGGGCCAACAGGCTGCGGCGTGCCGATCGCGCTGGGGACCGCGCAGGCCAACGCCTGGGCATGTGCGGTGCCGAGAGTGAAGAGGCCGATGCAGGCCGCCACAACCAACGAGTGAATTCGCAAGGTTCTACTCCCAGGTCGGCCATCCAGGGCATGCCTGACCGGGTCGCGGGCTCGATGATTCAAAGCGCGCGATGCGGGCGGCGCCGTTCGTCACTGGTGCGCCGCGATTCTAACCATAGACGTGGCGCGCCGGCAGTGCGACCGAGGAATGCCGGACCGGCGCACCAGCGCGGAAAACCGCGCCCCAAAAGCAAAACCCCCGTCACTTGCGTGAACGGGGGTTTTTCAATAGGAGCCTGACAGTGACCTACTCTCACATGGCAACAAGCCACACTACCATCGGCGCAGAGCGTTTTCACTTCCGAGTTCGAAATGGGATCGGGTGGTTCCCGCTCGCTAATGCCGTCAGGCAAAAAGGGAATCCAGAGAGTTTTGTTTCGACGCGTGTCGCGTTCGTCAATGTGAACGCTGAATCGGATGCGATAACCGCAAGCAAAACCGCTTGAGGTTATATGGTCAAGCCTCACGGGCAATTAGTACTCGTTAGCTGAGTGCATTACTGCACTTACACACCGAGCCTATCAACCAAGTAGTCTTCTTGGGCCCTTCAGGAGGATCAAGTCCTCAGGGAGATCTAGTCTTGGGGGGGGCTTCCCGCTTAGATGCTTTCAGCGGTTATCCCGTCTGTACATAGCTACCCGGCAGTGCCAC
>JBEVNO010000046.1:0-8840 GCA_040508085.1 Steroidobacteraceae bacterium | reverse complement strand
GAACTGCCACACGCATGCCAGCACCATCACCGCGGTCAGCGCTTCCACCAGTGGGTACTGGATGGAGATGGGCGCCTTGCAGTGGCGGCACTTGCCGCCCTGGATCATCCAGCTGAACAGCGGGATGTTCTCGTACCAGGCCAGCTTGTGCTTGCAGTGCGGGCAGTGCGAAGGCTCCACCACGATGCCCGGCGGGGGCGGCTCGTAGAAGTCCGGCTCTTCCAGAACCTCGCGCGCATCGCGCTTCCACTGCCACTCCAGCCGCTTGGGCAGGCGCAGGATGACGACGTTGAGGAAACTGCCCAGCAGCAGCCCCAGGGCGGCCGCGGCGGGGTAGCCGAGGCCGGGATGCTGGTCGAGAAATGCCATGTGCCGTTAGACCACCGAAGCCAGTTTGAAGATGGGCAGGTACATCGCAATGACCAAGCCACCGACAAGGGTACCAATGAATACCATGATCATCGGCTCCAGCAGGCTGCTCAGGGCGTCAACGGCGTTGTTGACCTCCTGCTCATAGTACTCGGCCACCTTGAACAGCATGGCATCAAGAGCACCGGCCTCTTCACCGATGGCAGTCATCTGAATGACCATGTGGGGGAACATGTTGACCTGCTTCATCGCCATGTTGACCGGGTAGCCGACCGAGACATCGTCCCGCATGCGCAGCACGGCTTCCTCGTACACTTTATTGCCGGTGGCGCCAGCCACGATGCCCAAGGCCTCAACGAGCGGGACGCCGGCTTTGAACGTCACCGCAGTGGTGCGGGCAAACCGCGCAATCGCGCTGTTGTGCATGATCTGTCCGATGACCGGCACCTTCAGGATCATGCGATCCATAGCATGTTGCATGGCCGGTGATCGCTTGTAGGCAAAGATGAAGCCTGCGGCAACGCCTACGAGTACAAACAGGATCAGCCACCACCAGGACACCAAGAATCGCGACAGATTAACGATCATCTGGGTGAACGCTGGCAATTCAGCACCAAAGCCCTTGAAGACGTCCTCGAACTGAGGTACGACAAAGATCAGCATGATGCCGCTGACCAGGAGAGCCACAACCACGACCATGATCGGGTAGAAGAGCGCCTTCTTGATCTTGCCCTTGAGCCCTTCGATGTTCTCTTTATACGTCGCGACCGTATCGAGCACGGTCTCCAGTACGCCTGCGCCTTCACCTGCGCGAACCAGATTGCGGTATAGCTCGTCGAACTGGACGGGGTGCTTGCTGATCGCTTCGTACAGCGAAGAGCCCCCCTCGATGTCCGTCCGGATGCTATCGACCAGCTTTTTCATGCGTGGGTTCTTGTGCCCACTGGCGATGATCTCCAGTGCGCTCACGATCGGCACGCCGGATTTCATCATGGTCGCCATCTGGCGGCTGAAGAACGCAATGTCCTTCGCCGAGACAGCTTTGCCGGCTGCACCGAACATCGGTTTCGGCTTGGGTTTGACAATGTTCGGCGTGATGCCTTGACGCCTTAACTCCGCACGAAGCAGATTTGCGTTCTTGGCAGGCTGCTCGCCCTTCATCTTCACGCCCCGCTTGTCGGTCCCCTCCCAGACAAACGGTTGCAGCTCGCTGGTGCTGCGGGCCACGGGCTCTTTCTTAATTGCACTACGGCTGACAGACATACAGGCTCCCCAGCCACGCCATCCCCAGGCGGGCTATCTGCGCCGAATGGTAGCTGGTTCCGGGCCCGCATGGCATCCCCACCCATCGGGGCGACCTTGACGCATCTCTGGACAGTGAGGGGCAGAAGGTGACGCATAGCGTCACATTGCTCTTTTCGTCGCAGATTTCCCCGAGGGGGCTTCCAATCCTGAGGATTGGTGCGATCATTGCGCCGGGGAATGCTGGGGAGCATTGCTGAGAAGTTGGCACGCAACCTGCTTTTATCCAACCGCACGGGCGCATGCCTTGCTCAGCCGGCTAGTCGGCCAGGCTTTGGCCCAGTGTCCATTTTTTACCTACCTCTAGGGGATGTACTCATGAAGAAGCAGCAGGGCTTTACCCTCATTGAATTGATGATCGTTGTCGCGATCATCGCGATCCTGGCCGCCATCGCGCTGCCGGCGTACCAGGACTATGTGTCCAAGTCGAAGGTGACGGCCGCTCTGGCCGACTTGGCTTCGCACAAGACTCAGTTCGAGATGGAAGTGAGCGAAGGTCGTACCCCGACGCTGGCGACGGCAGGTTTCCAGGCAAACAACACCGGTAGCTGCTCCACCATCGCCGTCGCAGCTGGTGGCATGACCTGCACCATCCGTGATCCGGGTCGCATCGGCACCGGTTCGACCATCGCTCTGAACTACTCGGAAGCGGCTGTCGACGCCACCAGTGGCGCGATCACCACCGCTGGCGGTTTCGTGTGCGCCACGACCGCTGTCGCGACGAAGTACAAGCCGAAGGGCTGCAGCTGATTAGCTTGCGACGCCGCAATTTGGGTTTTTTTTAATGCCCAGTGGCTAGCTTGAAATGCATGCACAAGGCCCGCTTCTTGCGGGCCTTGTGCTAAGCGCGGACCGGAAAGTCGGGTGCGAATTGCTTTGGTAGCGCTGCTAGCTCCAGGAGAGCCGAAACTCGCCGCTTCCACTGAGTGAGCTCACGTATGGCAATGGGGATTGCTGGAAGCAAAGGGGAAGGGGGCATGAGAAAAAACGATGGTTTTACGCTCATCGAGGTGATGATCGTGGTTGCCATAATTGCGATTTTGGCGGCCCTGGCGATTCAGGTATTCCCTTCGTATATCGTTAAATCGCAAGTTACTGCAGCGCTTGCTGACATGCATCCTGGCAAGACCTTGGTAGAGGCAGTTATCGTCGAGGACAGGGATGCGGGCGTTGTCACGCCTGAGTATCTCGGTTTGACAAGGAGCACGCACTGTTCCGCTGTTTCGGCAGAGCTCAGCCCCTCGGGCGCTGGATCGATTGTATGTACGCTGATAAGCAGCGGTACTGCAAATGGCAAGGATCTGGTACTGCGCAGAAGCGTGGACGGAGTGTGGACTTGCGATGGCGGCGCTTTCGAGGTTCGCTATCGTCCTAGAGGCTGTTAGTCAGGTACGCTGGTAAGGGTCATAATGACCGTTCGCAATAAAGGATCCGCCGCATGAATGCCGTGGTAAGTGCCAATCTCGTCGGGATCACCGGCATCGCCCGTCGCTTGGTCCAGGACGGTGCGCTGGACGAAGCAGGGGCACGGAATGCCATGGCGCAGGCGGCGGCGGCAAAGTTGCCGTTGCCGCAATGGTTCGCCGAAAAAAAGCTGGTTACGCCTTCGCAGCTGGCTGCGGCCAACGCGCTTGAGTTCGGCATGCCGCTGTTTGATGTCAACGCCTTCGATACCGCCCAGAATGCCATGGGCCTGGTCAGCGAAGAGCTGCTGCGCAAGCATCACGTGCTGCCGCTGTTCAAGCGCGGTGGCAAGCTGTTCGTGGGCACCAGCAACCCGACCCACTCGCTGGATGAAATCAAGTTCCACACCAATCTGGTGGTCGAGTCGATCCTGGTCGATGACGAACAGATCCGCCGTACCCTGGAACAATGGCAGTCCAAGCAGGACGCCCTCGGCTCGGCGCTGGGCGGCGATGACGAGGGCATGGGTGACCTCGATGTATCGGGCGGCGACGAAGACGGCGGATCCACCGATTCCGGCGTGGACGCCAAGGGCGACGACACCCCGGTCGTGAAGTTCGTCAACAAGGTGCTGGTCGATGCGATCCGCAAGGGCGCCTCGGACATCCACTTCGAACCCTACGAAGACGATTACCGGGTCCGTTTCCGCATCGATGGCCTGCTCAAGAACGTGGCCAAGGCCCCGGTCAAGCTCAACCAGCGCATCGCGGCGCGCCTGAAGGTGATGTCGCAGCTGGATATCGCGGAAAAGCGCGTGCCGCAGGATGGGCGCATCAAGCTCAACCTGTCCAAGACCAAGCAGATCGACTTCCGCGTGAGCACGCTGCCGACCCTGTTCGGCGAGAAGATCGTGCTGCGTATCCTGGATGGCAGCGCGGCCAAGCTGGGCATCGACAAGCTCGGTTACGAGCCCGAGCAGCAGCGCCTGTTCCTGGAAGCCATCCACAAGCCCTACGGCATGGTGCTGGTGACCGGTCCGACCGGCTCGGGCAAGACGGTGTCGCTGTATACCGCGCTAGGCATCCTCAACGATGAAACGCGCAATATCTCCACGGCCGAGGATCCGGTGGAAATCCGCCTGCCCGGCGTGAACCAGGTGCAGCAGAACAACAAGCGCGGCATGACGTTCGCCGCGGCGTTGCGTTCGTTCCTGCGACAGGATCCGGACATCATCATGGTCGGCGAAATCCGCGACCTGGAGACGGCCGAGATCGCGATCAAGGCCGCACAGACCGGTCACATGGTGCTCTCCACCCTGCATACCAACGATGCGCCGCAGACCATCGCGCGCTTGATGAACATGGGGATCGCGCCGTTCAACATCACCAGCTCGGTGACCCTGGTGATCGCCCAGCGCCTGGCGCGCCGGCTGTGCAACAACTGCAAGCGGCCTTCGGCGTTGCCCGAGCATGCCCTGCTGGCCGAAGGGTTCACCCAGGCGCAGCTGGATGCCGGGATCACCCTGTATGAGGCGGTGGGCTGCGAGGAGTGTACCGAGGGGTACAAGGGCCGTACCGGTATCTACCAGGTGATGCCGATGAGCGAGGAGATCTCGGTGATCGTGCTGGGCGGCGGCAACGCCATCCAGATCGCCGAGGCCGCGCAGCGGGCCAAGGTGAACGACCTGCGGCAGTCGGCGCTGGTGAAGGCGGCGGCGGGGGTGACCAGCCTGGCCGAGATCAACCGCGTTACCAAGGACTGATCGGCCGCACGCCGCACAGAAAAGGCCCGCGTCAGCGGGCCTTTTTTTGTTTGGTCAGGCGTCGCCCCAGGAAGGCGCTACTCCATGCCCAGCTTCTTCAGCTTGTAGCGCAGGGCGCGGAAGGTGATGCCCAGCTGCGCCGCCGTGCGGGTCTTGTTCCAGCGGTTCTCTTCCAGCGCTTTCTGGATCGCGGTGCGCTCCATCTGTTCGATGTAGGAGGGCAGGGCGCCGCTGCCGCCCGGCAGGTCCACCACCGCCTCCTCCTGTGCGGCAACGACCGCACCGCTGGTCGCCTGGCGCGTGCTCGGCTGCGGCAGGCGCAGGTCACTGGCGCCGATACGGTCTTCCTCGGCCAGTGCCAGGGCGCGCTCGAGGATATTCTCCAGCTCACGCACGTTGCCAGGGAAGGTGTACTGCGAGAGTGCTTCCAATGCTGAAGGCGCCAGCAGCGGGGTCGGGCGGTCATGCGCGCGGGCCAGCCGCGCCAGGATCGAGGCGGCCAGCCCGGGCAGGTCGCTGCGGCGCTCGCGCAGCGGCGGTACACGCAGTTCGATCACGTTGATGCGGTAGTACAGATCGTGGCGGAAGCGGCCGTCCTCGACCAGGTCGCCCAGGTCCTTGTGCGTGGCCGACAGGATCCGCACATCGACCGCCACTTCGGTGGCCGAACCCACCGGGCGGATCGACTTTTCCTGGATCGCACGCAGCAGCTTGACCTGCATCTGCAGCGGCAGCTCGGCCACTTCATCCAGGAACAGGGTGCCGCCATGCGCGGCCTGGAACAGCCCGGGCTTGTCGGCGTGGGCGCCGCTGAAGCTGCCCTTCTTGTGGCCGAAGAACTCGCTTTCCATCAGCTCCGAGGGGATCGCGCCGCAGTTGACCAGCACGAAGGCGCCGGGCGCACGTGCACTCTGCTCATGGATGGTGCGCGCGACCAGCTCCTTGCCTACCCCGGATTCGCCCAGGATGTAGACCGGGGCCTGGCTGCGCGCGACCTTGCCGATGGTGGTGCGCAGCGTATCCATGGCCGGCGATTCGCCCAGCAGGCGCGCGGCCTGCTCGGGGGGCAGCGGGGCCGGCGCAGGGCGTTCGCTGTTGTTGAGTTCCAGTGCGTGCTTGACCAGGCCGCGCAGGACGGAGATATCCACCGGCTTGCTGACGAAATCGAATGCGCCGGCCTTCAGTGCTTCCACCGCCAGGTCCATGCTGCCGAACGCGGTGATCATCGCCACCGGGGTGCGCGGGTAGTTCTGCGCGATCTCGGTGACCAGTTCGATGCCGTTGCCATCGGGCAGGCGCATGTCGGTGATGCACAGGTCGTAGGGATTGCTGGCCAGCAGTTCGCGGGCTTCGGCGAGGTTGGCCGCCGTGCTGATCCGCAGGCCCATCCGGCCCAGGGTCAGCACCAGCAGTTCGCGGATGTCACGTTCGTCGTCGACGACGAGGGCGCTGCGGTTTTCGTTCATGTGAGTAGAAGATAGCCGAGGGCGGTCATGGGCGACAAATCCTTGACGGTTCTGCCGCACGATGGGGGGAGGGGAGGGCGCCGGTCATTCCGGCATCATCGTGTGCGGGCCGGGCAGCACCAGCCGGAAGCAGGCGCCGCCGGCCGGAATGGCCACGTAATCCAGCCGGGCCTGGTTGGCGCGGCACAGCTCGCGCGCGATGTACAGGCCCAGCCCGGTGCCATGCTCGGAGGTGGTGAAGAACGGCCGGAACAGCTGGTTGGCGACCGTTTCCGGGATGCCCGGGCCGCGGTCCATCACATCGATCACCGCATTGCGGTCCTGGCGCGCCACGCGCAGGCGGATCCGGGCCGGCTCCTGGGCGATACGCCCGTATTTGAGCGCGTTGTGGACCAGCACGGTCAGGATCTGGTGCAGGTGGCGCGGGTCCATCAGGGCATGCACGGAGGTCTCGCTGATGATCGGCTCGACGCTGTCCGTTTCCAGGCTCAGGCCCTGCTTGTACTCGATCACGAAGCGGCGCACGAAGGCGGCCAGTTCGAGGTTCTCCGGGTTGGCGCGCTCGCGCCGGGCCAGGCCGAGCACGCTTTCCACGATGCCGTTGGTGCGCTGGCACTGCTGGTGGATGATCTGCAGCAGGCGGCGGTCGGTGTCGCCGATATCGGTGGATTCTTCCAGCAGCTGGGCGGCGTAGTTGATCGCGGCCAGGGGATTGCGGATCTCGTGGGCCAGGCTGGCCGAGAAACGGCCCATCGCCGAAAGGGTCAGCGATTCGGCGCGGCGCGACACCACCGTGGAATCGTCCAGGAACACCAGGGTCAGGTCGCTGCCGGCCAGTAGCCGGGCAAAGCGCGGCTGCACTTCAGGCTGGTCGGCCGAGAGCTGCAGGGGCAGTTCCTCGTTGCTCCAGCCGTTGCGCCAGCGCTGCAGGCGCTTGCTCAGTTCCGGCGCGGCGCTGCCCAGTTCCAGCTTGCCGCTGCCACTGTTGCCGTCCGAATCGCCGATCAGGCTGGAGGCGGCTTCGTTGGCCAGGGTGATCCGGTTCGCACCGTCCACCACCAGCACGCCGGTGCGCATGCGGCGGATGATCAGCTCGTTGATCTGGAACAGATTGGCGACTTCATCGCCGCGTTGGTTGGCCAACTGCTGGTTGTTGCGCGCGCGCTGGCCGACCTGGTAGCTGATGTAGGCCAGGGCGAGGTAACTGGTGACGAACATGGCCAGTTCGGCCAGGGTCCGGGTCGGGTCACCGCCTTCGGCCAGTTTCCAGAGGTATTCACCGGCGGTGGCGGCACTGGCGGTGAGCGCCAGGCCCATGCCCAGCGAGAGCGGCAGCAGGGTCGCGGCGGCGGCGATGTTGAACAGCAGCGACATCGAGATGCCGGCGCTGGCGCCGGGCAGGGCGTGCGCCAGCAGGATCGCCGCGATGATGTCCACGGCCACCGTGCAGACCACGATGGTGCGCACGGCGCGTTCGTTGCGGCCCAGCGCCAGCACCACCAGCGAGGCCACCAGGTAGACGATTGCGACGATGCGCGCCATGCGCGGGTGGTCGGCCTCGCCCACCAGCGTGGTGAGCGGGCTGAACAGCAGCCCGGCGATGACCGAGGCCATCAGCAGGCGGTACAGCGCGAAGAAGTACAGCTCGCGCCGCGGTATCGATTCAATGCGGTCGATCAATGAAGCACTGGGTGACACGCCGGAACTCCCCTTCAGGCATGGGGGCCAGTGTAGGGCGTCCGGGCGGGTTTGGGGCCGGGAGGGGCGGGCCGCGCGTGAAGGCCGGTGCCGGTGCCGGCGGGGGCGGCTGCGCGGCGCTGCCACGACGCATGCGCCGGGCCGATCCCGGGGCCGCCTGCAAATGCCTGAAATTGCGCTGGAAACGGCCGGGCGCGGGTGTCTTCAGACGGACTTCTTTGCGCCCGCGCGCCGGGTCGTCCACAATAGTGGGCCCGCCGCGGTCCTTACCGGCGCCCCCGTGAGGGAGCCTTGGAGATGCGTGCGGTCGTTCCTATTCCCACGGTGACGCATGAATTTCCACGAATACCAGTCAAAACAGCTGCTTGCCGAGTACGGCATTCCCGTTCCGGCCGGCAAGGTCGCGGCGACCCCGGACGAAGCGGTTGACGCTGCCAACGCCCTGGGCCAGGGCCCCTGGATGGTCAAGGCGCAGATCCACGCTGGCGGCCGCGGCAAGGCTGGCGGCGTCAAGTTCTGCAAGACCACCGACGACGTGAAGGCCGCTGCGGCCAAGATGCTCGGCACCAAGATGGCCACCTACCAGACCGCCGGCGTTGAACTGCCGGTCAACCTGGTGCTGGTGACCACCGCCGGTGAGATCGTCAAGGAACTGTACCTGTCGGTGCTGGTTGACCGTGGCACCAAGACCATCACCTACATCGCCTCTTCGGAAGGCGGCGTGGAGATCGAGCAGGTCGCCGCTGAAACCCCCGAGCTGATCCACTCGCTCAACGTTGATTTCGTTGAAGGCGTGCAGGGTTACCACGGCCGTGATTTCGGCTTCAAGCTGGGCCTGA
>JBEVNO010000197.1:0-3518 GCA_040508085.1 Steroidobacteraceae bacterium | reverse complement strand
CGGTCTTCTCGCCGGTGACGCCGGCGGCGCGCAGCAATGGCTCCAGATCCGCTGCGCGCGAGGGCCGGCAGATCAGGTAGCCCTGCAGATAATCACAACCCAGCGCGGTGAGCGCCTCGCGCTGGGCTTCGGTTTCAACGCCCTCGGCCACGGCGCAGGCCAAGGCCATGGGACCTATGCCAGCCCCGACGAGCGCAATGAATGGTACTTCCGCACCGGCTTCGCGCTGCTCGCGAAGGATATCGGCGCGCATCGTTTCGCCGTGCGCTACGACAGGTTCCATGTGTGGCCGGAAGATGACCCGGACACTGTCTGGAGCAGAGACAAGGGCGATGCCGTGACGCTGGGCTGGACATGGAAGGTGCGCAGGCACGTGGAATTGGCCGGCGAATGGATGCAGGTGGACAGCCGCACCGGCAATCGCGCATTGAAGGGCGAACCCATCCATGCCAGGGAAAGGATCCTGCAGCTGGCGCTGCGCCTGTCGCTGTAGCCCGTCGCGCGCGGGCGGCTTCAAGCCCTATGCGTTCGGCGCCTCGCGCCGGATATCCACCTTGCGCACCACCAGCAGCAAGGTGGCCAGCACGGCCACGGCCAGCGGCAGCAGCGGCACGAAGAAGGCCTGCTGGCTGGGCCATTGCTGGGCGATGATGTAGGAGCCCACCAGGGGCCCGCTCAGCGAACCGATGCGGCCGATGCCCAGCGCGGCGCCCACGCCGGTGGGCCGGCACGACACTGGATAGATCAGCCCCGCCGAAGCATTGAGCACGCCCTGGCAGCCGATCACACCGAAGCCGGCCATGCTCACGGCCAGCGTCAGCAGCGGCGCGTTGGCGAAGCCGGTGGTCGCGATGATGAGGCAGCCGGTGAAGCCCAGCACCAGCAGCAGCAGGCCCCAGTTCAGGCCCAGCCGGCCGAGTACGAACACCGTGCAGATCGCGGCAATGGTGCCGCCCCAGTGCATCACGCCATTGGTGAAGGCAGTCTGCACTTCCGACAATCCCGCCTGGTCCAGGATGACCGAGATCCAGCTGTTCAGGAAATGCATGGACAGCAGCGTGCAGGCGAACATGACCCACAGCAGCGGCGTAGTCACCTTCAGCGAGCCACTGAACAGATCGCGGATGCTGCCGCGGCTGTGCTCGCCGCCGGCCGTACCGCGCAGCGCGAACTGCGTCTCGGCTGTGATGGCGAGCGCCGGATCGAGCTCGCGCGCACGCGCCTCGATCTGCGCGCGGCTGCCGCCGCGGTAGGTGAGGAACAGGATGGATTCGGGCAGCTTCCACAGTATGACCAGCGCCACGATGATGGGAATGAGGCCACCGATCAGGAACAGCGCCTGCCAGCCGAATGTCGGCACCAGCCACGCCGCCACCACCGAAGGCAGGCCGCTGCCCAGCGACATGCCGATGATGGGAATGCTGGTGAGCTTGGCGCGCTGCGAGCTGGGCGAGATCTCCGCCGCCAGCGCGATCACATTGGGCAGCACGCCGCCCAGGCCCAGGCCAGTGAGGAAGCGCAGCACCGTGAGCTGCATGGGGCTGGCCGCCAGCAGGCACAGCAGCGCCATGGAGGCGTAGAAGAAAGTGCCCAGCACGATCATGCGCTTGCGCCCGAAGCGGTCGCCCATGTTGCCGATGAACATGGCGCCGATCATCATGCCGGCGAGGTTGGCCGTCTGGATGAAACCGAATACCGAGCGCGGCACATCCCATTCGCGCGCCAGCGCCGGTATCGCGAAGGCCACGATCTGCAGGTCGAAGCCATCGCACAGCAGTGCGATCAGCAGCAGTCCCAGTACGAAGTAATTGCGGCCGGTCAGCTTCTGCCGGTCAACCAGCTCATCGACCAGTACTGTATTCGCACCCGCCATCTGATCCCCCTGTGGCGGCCTGCGTTGGGCCGCAGCGACTAGCCTACAGAGGCGCAGACGTCGGCGCCACGCTCCCGCGATGGGTGGGAGCTAGAGCTGGTAATCCTGCTGCGTGCGCGCGTAATCGATGTAGAAATCCAGCGCCGCCGGATTCGCCATCGCGTCGCGGTTGGCCGCCTTCGCCAGCGGATAGCCCGCCAGGATGCGCCGCACCGGCACTTCCATGCGCTTGCCGGAGATCGTGTAAGGAATGGCAGGCACCTGGAAGATGCGATCCGGCACATGCCGCGGCGTGTATTCCGCTCGCAGCCGGTCGTTGATGGCCTTCACCATCTTGTCGTCCAGCACCAGGCCATCGGCCAGCTTCACGAACAGCGGCATGAAGAACTTGCCACCCGGCAGGTCGAGGTTGACGATCAGGCCATCCTCGACACCCGGTACCAGCACGATGGTGCGGTAGATCTCCGAGGTGCCGATGCGGATGCCATGCCGGTTCAGTGTGGCGTCGGAGCGGCCCAGCACGTAGCAGCCGCCGCGCTCGTTGATCTTGTAGAAATCGCCCTGGCGCCACATGCCCGGGAAGTCGGAGAAATAGGTCTCGATGTAGCGCGCATCGCCGGCGTCGTTCCAGAACCCGACCGGCATCGACGGCGCGGGCTGAGTCACCACCATCTCGCCCACTTCGTTGACCACGAATTCGCCGTTGTCGCCGAGCACGTGCACGGCAATGCCGAGGCAGCGTGCCTGCATCTCGGCCGCGCGCTGCGGCAGCGTCACCACGCCACCGACGAAGCCGGAGCAGATATCGGTGCCGCCGCAGCCCGGCACCACCCAGGCATCCTGCTTCACGTTGGCGTGGAACCAGGCCTGGCATTCGGGCGATACCGGCGAACCGGCCAGCGTGATGGTCTTCAGGTTCGACAGATCGAACTTGGCCTTGGGCACCACGCCGTTCTTCTCCAGGATGGCCTGGTAGGTGGGGCTGGCGCCGAAGAGGTCAGCCTTGGAATCCTGCACCATCTTCCACAGGATGTCGCCATCCGGCCAGGCCGGGTTGCCGTCGTACAGCACCGGCGTCACGTTCGACAGCAGCGAGCTCACCAGGAAGTTCCACATCATCCACCCGGTGGTGGTGAAGAAGAACATGCGCTCGCCGGCATGCATGTCGAAGTTGAAGGCGATGTGCTTCAGCTGCTCGATGAGGATGCCGCCATGGCTGTGCATGATGGGCTTGGGCAGTCCCGTAGTTCCCGAGGAGAACAGGATCCACAGCGGGTGATTGAACGGCACTTCCTCGTACTGGAAGTCCGCGCGCGCGACGGGCGCATGATCCAGCAACTCATCCCAGAGGATGGTGCCCGGCGTCAGCCGCCGCGGGTTGGCCGTATCCAGGTAAGGCAGCTGGATCACATGCTTCACGCTGGTGAGGCGTTCGAGGATCTTCTCCACCTCACCGCGACGATCGAAGGGTTTGCCGCCGTACTGGTAGCCATCGACGTGGAAGAACACCACTGGCTCCAGCTGCGAGAAACGATCGAGCACGCCCGGCGTGCCGAAATCCGGCCCCACCGAGGACCAGATCGCCCCCAGGCTGGTGGTGGCCAGCATGGCGACCAGGGTCTCCGGCGTGTTGACCATGTACGCG
>JBEVNO010000017.1:0-3109 GCA_040508085.1 Steroidobacteraceae bacterium | reverse complement strand
AAGACCCCGTACTTCAGCCACATCATGGGCGGCTACTCGGCCGGCTACTACGCCTACATCTGGTCGGAAGTGCTTGATGCGAACACCCAGAAGTGGTTCCGTGAAAACGGCGGCCTGAGCCGCAAGAACGGCGACCATTTCCGCGAAGCGCTGCTCTCCAAGGGCGGCAGCGTGGATGCGATGGAACTGTTCCAGAACTTTGCCGGGCACGCCCCGCAGATCGAGCCGCTGCTCGAAAAGCGCGGCCTGACCTCGGGTGACGGCAAGAAGTAAGCGCCGCCGCCAGGAAAGTGTGTGACGAAGAACCGTCCGGCACCGCCGGACGGTTTTTTTTCGCCTCGCAACCGTAGCGAACCACCCGGCACCGCCACCATTCCCATCCGAACGGGGAGTGACGATCAGGTCTTTCTTCGTCGGCGGCGTGACCTCTTTGCCGTTGAGCTGGAACCGAGTCCTCTGGTTACAACAATGACAAAGAAAGCCAGCGCCGTAGCAAAACACACCGATGCCCACACGGCGCTATAGGCTTCCAGGCTCAAGTCCCGGAAAAACACTTCATTCATCCCGCACATCCAACCCCGGCAGGGAACCTTGCCCGACAGCCCATAGCGCATGGTAAGTACCCCCATGACAAACCAGAAGAGCGAGATCCCAAGCCCCATCACGATCACGAACGTACGATGTTTCTGGCGACGCTTCGCCATCAGTGACAACCACGCCGTGCGTTGATAGCGTCGGATAACGCGTCGCGCCAATAGACTCCGGGTGGCAAAAGGGGTTGGTCGAGGCGTTCTTTCGCGCCCGTCCCGTCCGCGACGCTGCCAGGCCGATGGCGGTTTTCTCGCGCCTGGTCAGTGCGCTGCAGGCGCCTTTTATCGAAACCCACGTCCATGTCCTTCGTCCTTTTGCTCGTGCCAGATCAACACAACGTCGCCCGACCAAACGAGGCAAGTGTGTGCGACGCACCGGCTCAAATCCAAGCACTCAGTACCAGTCCCGGAAATCCACCCGAACTGACCCCCCCTGGATAAGTTGACCGCCCATCCATGCAGGGGGGGGAATCGGACTTCAGTATCCGCACATTGCCTGGCGCTCCAGCTCAGCGCGGCGCCACATAGCCCCCGGGCACTCCTTCGGGCGACAGCACCAGCTGCCACAGCTGCGCATGCCGGCACCGGAAACTCGCCATCGACGCGGCGAGATAGAACCGCCACATCCGGCGGAACCGCTCGTCGTAGCGCTGCGGATCCAGCCGCGGCCACGCCGCCTCGATGTTGGCCCGCCACGCCTGCAGGGTCCGATCGTAATCGGTGCCGAAGTTGTGCCAGTCCTCCAGCACGAACGCCCCTTCGAAGGCAGCGGTCACCTGCGCCGCCGAGGGCAGCATCGAATTGGGGAAGATGTACTTGGCGATCCATGGATCGGTGCGGTGCCGCGACACGTTGCCGCCGATCGTGTGCAGCAGGAACAGCCCGTTCGGCCGCAGGCAGCGCCGTGCCATCTGGAAGTAACCACGGTAGTTCTTGTCGCCCACGTGTTCGAACATGCCCACCGACAGGATCGCATCGAAGCTCTCCTGCACATCGTGGTAATCCTGCAGCCGGATCTCGATCGGCAGCCCGGCGCACAGCCGGCGTGCGTGCTCTGCCTGTTCCCGCGAGATCGTCACGCCCACGCCGGACACGCCGTAGCGCTCGGCCGCGAACTTCAGCGCCTCGCCCCAGCCACAGCCGATGTCCAGCACGTGCTGGCCCGGTTGCAGCCGCAGCTTGCGGCAGATCAGATCGAGTTTGGCCACCTGCGCGGCGTCCAGATCGGCGGCATCGCGCCAGTAGCCGCAGCTGTAGACCAGCCGCTGGCCCAGCATCGCCTGGTACAGGTCATTGCCCAGATCGTAATGGCGGCGGCCGACCTCGAAACTCCCGGCACCGACCTGCAGGTTGAACACCCGGGCCTTGAACGCATCGGCCAGCGCACGCCAGCCGTGTACCCGCTCATCCAGGTGCGCTTGGAGAAGATGGAACAGAAACGCATCCAGCGAACGGGCGTCCCAGCCCCCGTCCATGTAGCTTTCGCCGAGGCCAAGCGAGCCCTGCGCAATGACCCGCGCGTAGAAGCGCGGGTCATGCACGGTGATGTCCTGCGGTTGATCACCGCCGAGGGTGACGCCCGCTTCCGCCAGCAACTCTGTCACCCGCCGTTGCAGCCCCGCGTCCACGTCACCTCCCAGGAAGATCAGCCCTTGGCGAACAACCCCGCGTATTCGGCGCCCACATGCGGTGCCATCACGCCGGCCGGTACATCCACTGCCTGCGTGCCATCCGAATACGGCCCCACCTGGTAGGGCGGGAACACGAACCGCACCGCCGTGATCTTGCCATCGGCCCCGGTCAGCGGCTGGAACTGGCTGAAGTTGTCCGCGCTGGCACCGGTACCATCGGCGATCATCCGGCTCGCGCTGCGCAGCGATTCCTGCATCTGCGCCGGGTCCAGCTCATCGGTGCTCAGACGGGTGGCGACGCGCTCGCGCAGCTGGTCGGCCACGTAGTCGCTGATCGCTTTCCAGCCCTTCGCATCGGCAACCAGCCGATCGGCGGTCAGCATCTGCTGCTGTTCGGGCAGCCACACAAAGCGTGCGACCAGTGGCTCGCCGTGGGCACCACCGGTGTAGCGGCTGCCATCGGCACTGACCACCACCAGCTGCGGTGTTTCCAGCACTTTCTCAAAGCTCAGCGAGAGCTCGTAGGGCATCGTCGGCTTGTCGTTGCCAAGCCCATCCACCGCCTGCTGCAGCTCCGCGCGGGCACTGTCGGCGTAGCCGGCCAGCGCCTTGGCCAGGCCCGGGTAGCGCGCGATATCCGGCGGGTAGCTGATCCCGATCACCGCCTGCGGCGAGGTCTGGATCACATCGCGCAGTTCGAGCGGCGCATCCGCGGGCGCCTCCGGGGTGTCCACGGGTGCGGCGGCAACCGGCGTGTCGCCGGCGGCCGGCGTCTGGTTGTCACCGTCGCGCTTGCAGCCGGCGATGAGCACCAGGCCCACGGCCAGAGCCAACGCGCTGGCGTGCAGCGCGCGACGGTTTCCTGCGATGTTCATCCTGAAATCCCCT
>JBEVNO010000011.1:0-20883 GCA_040508085.1 Steroidobacteraceae bacterium | reverse complement strand
GGCGCCGATCAGCAGCGACACCAGCTCCACATCGCCGGAGCGCGTGGCCTCCAGCAGCGGCGTGTTGCCGCCGGCATCGGCCACGTTCGGATCCGCATGCGCTGCCAGCAGCAGCTGCACGGTTTCCAGCCGCCGCGCCGTGGACAGGGATTCATTGCTCTTCGAGGCCGGCCGGAACACCAGCTTCATCAGTGAATCGCGCGTCTGCCCCAGCGCCAGGCCCACGCCGATCACCATCAATTCGTATTCGGTCTTGCCGGCAGCGATGGACAGCGCCGTGTCGCCCTCGGCATTGCGCACGCGTACATCCGCGCCGGCCGCGAGCAAGGCCGCCATCGCCGTGGTGTGGTGGCGTTTGGCGGCCAGCATCAGCAGCGTGTTGCCCTTGTCGTCGACGAAGCCGGTGCTCGCCCCCTGTGCCAGCACGGCGCGGAACAGCGTGGGGCTGGGCAGCTCGGCCGCCTGCACCAGCGTCATGGTGCGAGGATGCAGCACCGGTGAAAGATCGAGCAGCTTGTGCAGCGCCTGGTCGCGGCCGGTGACGGATTCGGTGAGCGAGGCGCCACCCGCCAGCAGCTGCTCGGCCATGTTCCATTGCTGGCGGTCGAGGGCGATATCCAGCGCGGTCATGCGTTCGCGGCCGGCATGCGCGTCGATGTCGGCATGCGCGTCCAGCAGCCGCGATACCGCATCGGCCTTGCCGCTGGCCACGGCGAACATCAGCGCCGAGATGCCATTGGCATCCACGGCATTGGCATCGGCGCCGGCCTGCAGCGCAGCCGCAATGGCCGCCGCATCGCCCTTGGGGGCCGCGGCGAGCAGATCGTCATTGCCATTGGCGCAGACGGCGGCGGACGCCAGCAGGGCCAGGATGGCGAACAATGGTCGCATGGTGCCTCGATGCCCCGTGGGGCGGACTAGGGGGCGAACTCGATCGTCAGCGCAAACAGTACCAGCCGGTTCAGCGGATTGGCGAATTCATAGGTCTTGGCGGTGTCCAGGGCGGCCAGCCCGAAGCCCTCCCCCAGCGGGGATTCGGCCAGCACCTGCGCCTCGAGCACCTGGCCGGTCTCGTTCAGCAGCAGGTCCACGGTCACAAAGCCATCGATGCCGCGTTCCTTCGCCCTGCGGGGATAGTGCTGCAGCGGGGTGTCGCCGCGCAGCAGGGTGAAGCGGGCGATGGCCTCGCCCTCGATGCGCAGCGCGCCCGGCCGTTCGATGTTCTGCCCCATCGCCACATTGTGCTTGGACTGGCGGAGGCGGAGAAGTTGCCTAGGTGGCGGCGACGGGCCCGGCAGCAAGCGGCACATGGCGCTGGAACAGCTCCAGCGCCTTGCGCGCCGCCGGCCCCGCCGTCTCGCCTTTCACCAGCACCACGTACAGTCCCATCTTGCGCACCCCGCCGACCGCCAGGGGCAGTGCCTGCAGGCGGCCGCCGGCCAGATCCGCATCGACCAGATGCGCCGGCAGCCACGCGTAGGCGTGACCTGCCAGCACTGCGGCACGTGAGGCCTCGAGGCTCGCCACCGTCCAGCGGTGCTGCGCACCCAGCCAGCCCTCGTCGCGCGGATGCAGCCTGCCCGAATCGCGCACGATCACCTGCGTGTGCAGCGTGAGATCGTCGTGGGTGAGCGCGCGCTGCATGGCCAGCAGCGGATGCGAGGGCGCTGCCACCGCGACCATCGTCACATCCATCAGCCAGTCGCCCAGGAAGCCCTTCGGCACGCGCGTGGTGACCACCACATCAGCCAGCCCTTCGGTGATGGCTTCCTCCGCTCCGGACAGCACGGCATCGGCCAGCGACAAGGTGGTGTTGGGGCAGCCGCTGCGCAGTTCTCCCAGGATGGCGAGCAGCCGGGGCTGCGGATAGGCCGCATCCACCACCAGCCGCAGCTCGGTTTCCCAGCCGGCATCAATGGCGCGTGCCAGGGTCTCCAGCCGGCCGAACTGCTCCACCACCAGGCGGCTGCGGCGCAGCAGCTCGGTGCCGACCGGCGTGAGCTCGGCGCGCCGGCCGCGGATCTCCAGCAGCCGCACGCCGAGGGCCTCCTGCAGCTGGGCCAGCGCGTAGCTGACAGCGGACTGGCTGCGGTGCAGCTGCCCCGCCGCCTGGGCGAATCCGCCGGCATCCACCACCGCCGCCAGCACCCGCCACTGGTCGATGCTGGTGCGCAGGGGGCTCATATATCAATGAATCCGATCATTAAGTTCAGAATATTGCGCTTTTTTATCCACCACGCCAATCGCAATATCGTCCTCACAGCGCGGCGGTTCTATCCAGGCCGCCGCAACCCGCAGATAAGGAGAGCAGCATGTTGGAAATCCGCAAAAGCCAGGATCGGGGCCATGCCGACCACGGCTGGCTGAAGAGCCAGCACAGCTTCTCGTTCGCCGATTACTTCGACGAGGACCATGTGCAGTTCGGCGCGCTGCGCGTGATCAACGAGGATCGCGTCGCGGCCGGCGGCGGCTTCGGCACGCACCCGCACCGCGACATGGAGATCGTCAGCTATGTGCTGGCCGGCCAGCTGGCGCACAAGGATTCGATGGGCAATGGCGCGGTGATGCGGCCGGGCGATGTGCAGCGCATGAGCGCCGGCACCGGCGTGCTGCACAGCGAGGCCAACCCCTCGTCCACCGAGGCCGTGCACTTCCTGCAGATCTGGATCCGTCCGAACCAGATGGGCGTGAAGCCCGGCTATGAGCAGAAGTTCTTCGATGCCGCCGAGAAGCGGGGCCGGCTGCGGCTGGTGGTTTCTCCGGATGGTGCCGAGGGCTCGGTGAGCATCCACCAGGATGCCCGCATGTACGCCGGCCTGTTCGATGGCAGCGAGAGCGCGACGTTTGATGTGGCCGCGGGCCGCAGCGTCTATGTGCACCTGGTGCGCGGCGAACTCACGGTCAATGGCGTGCAGCTCACGGGTGGCGATGCGCTGAAGGGCACCGACATCGCGCAGCTGGTGCTCACCGCAGGCAAGGGCGCCGAGGTGCTGGTGTTCGATCTGCCTGGCGTGGGCCAGCAGCACTGAAATTGAAGACTGCAACAGGGAGCAATACATGAACAACACGATTCCAAAGGCCTCACCGGTGCCGGGCTCGAAACTGCTGAGCCCGGCCGACCATCTGCTGCTGCTGGTGGATCACCAGTCGCAGATGGGCTTCGCCACCAAGTCCATCGACATGACGGAGCTGCGCAACAACACCGCGCTGGTGGCGAAATCGGCCAAGGGCTTCGGCGTACCCACCATCGTCACCACGGTGGCGGAGAAGAGCTTCTCCGGGCCGGTGTTCCCCGAGATCCGCGAGCTGTATCCGGATGAACAGTTCATCGACCGCACCACGATGAATGCCTGGGAGGATGGCCACGTCACCGACCGGATCAATGCCATCGGCCGCACCCGCATCGTGATCGCAGGCCTGTGGACCAGCGTGTGCATCGTCGGGCCGGTGCTGTCCGCGCTGGAGCAGGGCTTCGAAATGCTGGTGATCACCGATGCCAGCGGCGACATCACCACCGAGGCGCATGAGCGCGCCGTGACCCGCATGGTGCAGGCAGGCGCGCAGCCCATCACATCGCTGCAGTACCTGCTCGAGCTGCAGCGGGACTGGGCACGCGGCGCCACCTACTCGCTCACCACCGGCATCGCCGTGCAGAACGGCGGCGCCTATGGCATTGGCATCCAGTATGCCAGGAGCATGTTCAACGCCAGCGAAGCCGCGTGACATGAAGATGTATCTTGTCGCCCTGGCAGTGGGCATGCTGGTGGGCGTGATCTACGGCCTGTTGCAGGTGCGCTCGCCGGCTCCGCCGGTGGTCGCGTTGCTGGGGCTGCTGGGCATATTGATTGGCGAACAGCTGGTACCGATGGTGAAACATGCACTCGCAGGCTGACCTCATCCTCCTCAATGCGCGCATCACCACGCTGGATCCGGCGCGGCCTTCGGCACAGGCGCTGGCCATCAAGGATGGCAAGGTGCTGGCAGTGGGCACCGAGCGCGAGGTGCTGGCCTTCGCCGGCGACCACACCCGGCGCATCGATGCCGGTGCGCGGCGGGTGATCCCCGGCCTCAACGACAGCCACACGCATCTGATCCGCGGCGGCCTCAACTACAACCTCGAGCTGCGCTGGGAAGGCGTGCCTTCCGTGGCCGATGCGCTGGTGCTGCTGCAGGCACAGGCCGCGCGCACGCCGGCGCCGCAGTGGGTGCGCGTGGTGGGCTCGTTCACGCAGTTCCAGTTCCGCGAGCAGCGGCTGCCGACGCTGGATGAGATCAACGCGGCCGCGCCGGATACGCCGGTGTTCATCCTGCATCTGTACGACCGCGCGCTGCTGAACCGCGCCGCGCTGCGCGCCGTGGGCTACACCCGTGCCACGCCGAATCCGCCCGGCGGCGAGATCCAGCGTGATGCGAACGGCGAGCCCACCGGCCTGCTGCTGGCACGCCCCAATGCCGGCATCCTGTACGCGACGCTCGCGAAGGCCCCGAAGCTCGAGCCCGCCGACCAGATCATCTCCACGCGGCTGTTCATGCGCGAGCTGAACCGCCTGGGCATCACCAGCGCCATCGATGCCGGCGGCGGCTTCCAGAACTATCCGGATGATTACCGCATCATCCAGCAGCTCGCGGCCGATGATCAGCTGACAGTGCGCATTGCCTACAACCTGTTCACGCAACGCCCGCAACAGGAGAAGGACGACTTCGTGCAGTGGGCGAAGCTGGTGAAGCCGGGCGCGGGCAGCGACTGGTTCCGCCACAATGGCGCGGGCGAGATGCTGGTGTTCTCGGCGGCGGATTTCGAGGATTTCTTCGAGCCACGCCCGGAGCTCGCGCCCGGGATGGAAGCGCAGCTCGAACAGGTGGTGCGCGTGCTGGCCGCGAACGGCTGGCCGTTCCGCATGCATGCCACCTACGATGAGACTATTGGCCGCGCGCTCGATGTCTTCGAGAAGGTGAACCGCGAAATTCCCTTCAACGGCCTGCACTGGTTCTTCGATCACGCCGAGACGGTGAGCGAGCGCAACATCGAGCGCGTCCAGGCGCTGGGTGGTGGCATTGCCATCCAGCACCGCATGGCCTTCCAGGGCGAGGCCTTCGTCGCGCGCTACGGCGCCGCGGCTGCGCAGCACACGCCGCCAGTGCGGCGCATGCTGGCCAGCGGCGTGCCCGTGGGCGGCGGTACCGATGCCACGCGCGTCGCGAGCTACAACCCGTGGACATCCCTCTACTGGATGATCACCGGCCGCACGCTGGGTGGCCTTTCGCTGTATGGCGCCGACAACCAGCTGGACCGCGAGACCGCGTTGCGGCTGTGGACCGAGGGCTCGGCGTGGTTTTCCACCGAGGCGGGCAAGAAGGGCCGCCTGGTGGCCGGCCAGCTGGCGGACCTGGCCGTACTTTCTGCCGATTACCTGCAGATACCTGAAGGCGACATCCTCGACCTGCACTCGGTGCTGACGGTGGTGGGCGGACGCATCGTGCATGCGCAGGATGATTTCTCGGCGCTGGCGCCGCCAGCGCTGCCGGTCGCCCCGGACTGGTCGCCGAACAAATCCTATGCGCTGGAGCAGCGGCGCCGCGTGGCACTGGCACAGCGTGAGGTGGCCGCGATGCCGGCAGCGCACGCACATGTTCATGGCGCGGGCTGCCATGCCCACGGCCACGCGCATGCACCGCAGGCCGCACCAGTGCAGCCGGGGGATCGGGACCTCTTCTGGGGCGCGCTGGGTTGTTCATGCTTCGCCTTCTGAGCGCATGAGCACGCCGGCACCAGCCAGCGAAGGCGGGGCCTTCGCGCCATTGCAGCATCGCGTGTTCCGCGTGCTGTGGATCGCCACCATCGTGGGCAATGTGGGCACGTGGGTGCGCGATGTGGCCTCCGGCTGGGCGATGACCGAACTCTCGCCCTCGCCGCTGATGATCGCGCTGGTGCAGGCCTTTGGCAGCCTGCCGATGTTCCTGCTGGCACTGCCGGCGGGAGCGTTGTCGGATCTGCTCGACAAGCGGCGCCTGCTGGTCAGCGTGCAGGTGTGGCTGGGGCTCAGCAGCCTGACGCTGGCCACACTGGCCGCCGCCGGCCTGCTCAATGCCAGCGCCCTGCTGCTGCTCACCATCTCGGGCGGCATCGGTGCGGCGCTGATGGCGCCGGCCTGGCAGTCCATCGTGCCGGAGCTGGTGCCGCGCGCGCAGCTGCGCTCGGCCGTGGCGCTCAACAGCCTGGGCGTGAACATCTCGCGCGCACTGGGCCCCGCGCTGGGTGGCCTGGTGCTGACGGTGTGGGGGCTGGCGCCGGCCTATGCACTGGATGCCATGAGTTACGTGGTCACGGCGCTGGCGCTGCTGTGGTGGCCGCGCCAGGCAGCCACCTCCAAAGGTCCGCCGGAGCAGCTGCTGGGTGCGATGCGCGCCGGGCTGCGCTACGCCTGGGCGAGCCCCGAGCTCAAGCGGGTGATGCTGCGCGGCGCGGGCTTCTTCCTGTTCGGCAGCGGCGTATGGGCATTGCTGCCGCTCATCGCCAAGACCCTGCCGGGTGCGGGCGCGGCACTGTACGGCATCCTGCTCGCCGCCATCGGTGCCGGCGCTGTCACCGGCGCCTTGCTGCTGCCGCGTGTGCGCCGTTACTTCTCGGCCGATGGCCTGTTGCGCATCGCGACCCTGCTGGTGGCGGCCGCGCTGCTCGCGTTTGCCTTCGTGCGCCTGGCGCCGGTGGCGGTGCTGATGTGTTTCGGCACCGGCATCGGCTGGATCATCGCACTGACCACGCTGGGTTCATCGGTGCAGTCGGTGCTGCCGGACTGGGTGCGTGGCCGCGGCCTGGCGCTGTATCTCACCGTGTTCTATGGCGCGATGAGCCTGGGCAGTCTGCTGTGGGGCGCGGTAGCCAGTGGCACCTCGCTGCAGGTGGCGCTGGCCACGGCTGCTGCAGGGGCGGTGCTCGCCATGCTGGCACTGTGGCTGGCGCCCTTGCCGGCGGGCGCGGCAGACCTGTCGCCGGCGCGTTCCTGGCCCGACCCGGTAGTGGCAGTGCCGCTCATCGATCAGCACGGTCCGGTGTGCGTGACCATCGAATACCGCATCGATCCGGCGCGTCGCGCGGAGTTTCTCGCGGTGCTGCGTCGCTTCGCCGCCGAGCGGCGCCGCAACGGCGCCTTCGACTGGCGTATCTACGAGGATGTCGCGCGGCCCGGTGCCATCGTCGAGATCTTCCTCGAATCCTCCTGGGCCGAGCACCAGCGCCATCACGCGCGCGTGACGGCGGCCGATGCCGATCTGCAGGCCGGTGTCCTGTCGTACCATCTGGGGCCCGAGCCGCCGCTGGTGCGGCATCTACTGGCCGACTGAGGAGATGGTTGATGCGCAGCTGTAGCACACGGGCCGGAATCGCGGCGCTTGCCGCAGTGGGCATGCTGGCGCTGGCCGGCTGCCAGAAGAAGGACCCGCCTCAAGCCCCGCCGGTACCGGCGCCCGTGGCATCTCCCTGGGCCGCGCTGGTGAACGAGTGGGTCGAAAGCGACCTGAAAGCCGAGCCATTGAATGGCGTCTACCAGGGCCGGCACGAATACGACGGCCTGTTCCCCGACTGGAGCGAAGCCGGCCTGCAGGCCGAGATCCGGCGCCTGAAAGACTGGCGGGCCAGGGCAGAAGCCGTGGACCCGGCCACGCTCACCGCAGGCGCCGACCAGTTCGAGCGCAGCTATCTGCTTGCCATCATCGACAGCCGGCTGTTCTGGCTCGAGGACGCGGACTGGCCGCATCGCAACCCGGCTTACTACTACTTCGACCCGGGCGTATACCTTGACCGTCCGTATGCGGATCTGGCCACGCGCATGAAGGCCTACACCAGGTGGGCCTCGAACATCCCGAACGCCGTGGCGCAGATCAAGGCGAACCTGAAGGCGCCACTGCCCAAGGCCTACATCGACATCGGCTCGCACACCTTCGGCCCCATGGGCAAGTTCCTGCAGCAGGATGTGGTGAAGGTGTTTGCCGGCACCGGCGATGCCGCCGCGCAGGCCGAGTTCAAGAAGCAGAACGATGCGGCGGCCGCGGCGCTTGCGGATCTGGACACCTACCTCACCACACTGCGCGCCACGCAGACCGACCAGTTCGCGCTGGGCCCGGATCTGTTCGCGAAGATGCTGCTGAAGACCGAAGGCGTGGATACGCCGCTGGCCGAACTGGAGCGCGTCGGACGTGCGGACCTCGACCGCAACAAGCGCGCATTGAAGGAAGCCTGCGCGCAGTACGCGCCTGGCAAGAGCATCGTGCAGTGCGTGGCGAAGATGGGCGAGGACAAGCCCGCCAATGGCGACGCCGTGGCGGAAGCCACCACGCAGCTGGCCAGCCTGAAGGCCTATGTGGTGGAACATGGCCTGGTCGAGATTCCCGGCACGGAGGAGGCGAAGGTAAAGCAGTCGCCGCCGTACCAGGCGCAGAACTCCGCCTACATCGACATCCCCGGACCGTTCGAAAAGAACATGCCCTCGTACTACAACGTGGCCGCGCCGGACCCTTCCTGGACGAAGGAGAAGCGCGACGCCTACATCCCGGGCAAATCCGACCTGCTGTTCACCTCGGTGCATGAGGTGTGGCCGGGCCATTTCCTGCAGTTCCTGCATTCCAACCGCGCGGCCTCGCCGCTGGGCCGCATCTATGTGGGCAGTGGCTTCGCCGAAGGCTGGGCGCATTACGCCGAAGAGCTGATGTGGGAAGTGGGCATGGGCGAGGGCAGCCCCGAAGTGCATATCGGCCAGCTGAGCAATGCCACGCTGCGCAATGTGCGCTTTCTGTCGGCCATCGGCATGCATACCAAGGGCATGACGCCGGAGCAGTCACGCCGCATGTTCATCGAGGAGGGTTACCAGGACGAGGGCAATGCCGAGCAGCAGGCCGCGCGCGGCACCTACGACCCCGGCTACCTGATCTACACCATGGGCAAGCTGCAGATCCGCCGGCTGCGTGCGGACTGGTGCGACAAGCGCACCGGCGCCGACAACCAGCTGTGCTGGAGCCAGTTCCACAATGCCTTCCTGTCGTATGGCGGCCCGCCCATCCCGCTGGTGCGCGGGGCGATGCTGAACGAGCCGGCCAAGTCGGCTTTCTGATGCGGCGGGCAGTCCGGGCGGTGCCGGGGCAACTTGCGAGCTTCCGTCGTTGACGTGCAAGCAGGCTCCTGGCGCCGCAGCATCGCATCGGACCGCATCTAAGGCCTCGGCAGGTTGGTCTGCCCGGGCTTGGTGAGCTGCCCTACGGCGATGCGCCACCCATCTGGTTGCTGTACCACAACCACCATCAGCGCATTCGCAGGCTCCACCGGGGCGCCTTCCTTGTCGAGAAACGGGGCGTTGAAGAGCACCACGGCCGTGTCGGGACGCAGTTGGCGGACGACAACATCCGTCGCGGTCATGGTGGTCCTCCTGGCCCAGGTGGCATGAGCCACACCAAGGTCATTCGCGATGGCCTCCTGCCCGTCAAGTCTCACACCCACCAAGGGAACCCAGTAGGCGTTCTCGACAAACAGCTGCGCGATCTGATGCTTGTCGTGCGAGTTCCACGCACGAACAAAGCTCTCGGCAACATCCTCCGGGCCGCCGGCGACGCCAGCCAATGGTGTGATGGCCAGCATCGACGCAAACAGGCACCGGATTGCCAATCTGCCTGGGTTCTTCATCTTTGGCTAACCTGCGCCTGTGACCATCACGCCTGATCAGCGGATTGTCGGGTGGGCGCTTCAGGAGTGCAATCAGGTTCTGCGGTGAGCGCAGCTGCTCTGCTCAAGCGCCGCAACGCCGGGCCTGGTTGCGATCTCGAGCTCTGACGATCTAACGGCGCGACATCTCTGTTGCGCAACTGACGCCGGATCCACTGCATAACGAGCATGTCGTTATCAACGCGGCGCGTCGCGAGCATTCCGCCGGTACACCATCAAGGTTGTCACGGCGCCAACAAGAAGTGCCGTGACCATAGGCTCATACTCTCGACTGGAGAGCCCTCCGTACATGGCGATTCCCACGCCCAGGAGCAAGCACACCAGCGCCACGGCCCCCTTGTGCGCAGGAGCCATTGCCACACACCCCGTGACGATCAGGAAGGCCGCGAGACCAGCGCCAAAGCACAGCGCCGCGTCAACGCTCGCCGCGTACCAATCTGCGCCACATAAGCCTGAGACCAGGAGTCCGGGAGGGCATGGGTACACAACCGTCCTGAGCGCAGTGTCCAGCGCAATTGTTCCGAACAGCGCCGCGTACCAGGCGAGGATGGCAACCACGGGCACCAACAGCCATCGCGCAACGGGATTCATGAGTGCGGGGTATCTAAAGCTGCTCATAGTGCTCGACCGTCGGAAAGGGATCGTAGTAGTGGTGCAGAAGAGCCTTCCAGCTCTGGTATGCGTCTGAGCCGCGAAACCCGACGACATGGTCTTCAATGGACTGCCACGTGACCAGCAGAATGTAGCGGTTGGCCACCTCCACGCACCGCCGCATCTCGTGTGAGACATAGCCCGGTGATGCTGCGATCAATGGCGCAGCCTGTGCGAATGATGACTCGAAGTCTGCTGTGCGATGAGCATGGACGTTGAGAATCGCGACTTCCAGTATCACTGGATATCTCCCTGGTGGCTGACGGCTCTGTGTTGCGACCGCTGGACCAATGGCAGTTATCCGGTCGCTGCACGTGGTTGCCACGTGACGCCACGCGCACCCTCTTATCGCGTCGCGATCTCGTCGTAGCCCCGGCCGACGAACTGCACAAGACAGAAGCCATTGCCGAATGGGTCCGCCAACAGCGCAAGCTTACCCCAGCTGTTGATTTGTGCCGGTCGCTCCAGCGCCGCACCCGCGTCAAGGGCCTTCTGAATCGCGGCTTCGATGTCCGTCACGACGATATCCAGGTGCACCGGCGTCCAGTGCCTATCGTAGCGTCGCGTCGTCCCGCTCTGGCCGGTGGCGCTGCTGCCGGCTGGCTTGACCAGCAGGTAGATGGGTACGGGCGCGCCCAGCAACTCGACGGCCCCGTCACCGAAACGGCGACCGATGCTCAGGCCGAACGCCTCCACGTAGAAGGCAATGGCCCTGGGCAGGTCATCAACATCGATGTTGACGAGCAGATTCAAGCGGCGTGCGTCCGCCGCCTGACGCCTGGAGGCAATGCGTCAGCGGTCAACATGACCGTCATGGCGGCGTTGAGGCAAATACATGCACCACAATGTCGCTCTGCCGAGGTTTCCACGCCCCGTCTCCGCGCTGCGATGCAGAGTCAGGCGGCGCCATCGCCAACCTGATTGATATACCGGCGCACAGCAGCTAGTAGCGTTTTATAGGCGGACGCAATTCGTGGCGCGTCGAACGGTTCTTCCGAGATCAGGTCTGTCCAATCAGAAGTCCAGTCCGCGTGTACATTCTGGTGTTCCCAGGCTTCGGTACGAATGCGGGCATCAGTCCCGTGATCCTGGAACGTCTGAAAGCAGCTATCCATGAAAGCCGTGTAGTCAGCGAAGAACTCGTCGCTAAAGTATGGACGACTGAGGTACGCCAGTTTGTCGGCACGCCTCTTCTTGGCGACGATCGCATGTGGTGAGTGAGCCTTCCAGGTCCCTACGCGGAGGCAATAGCAGTAGATGTCGTTGACGGGCGGTCCGAGCCGGTCCCATACCTCAATGCGTTTTTCGACCAGCTTCTGGCTCTTCCATTGGGCGGATTCCAGCTTCTTTGTGATCCGCAAAATCCAGATGCCGAAGATCGCAGCCACAGCCGGACCGAGATAGTCGGCCGCTACGCCGAACGCGCCAAGGAGCGTCGATTCCGATTCCATGGCTCTTATGTGATTCCTGTGAGGTGCCGTGCCGCCTGACTCCTGCATACCCCGCCAAATTCGCGGCAGACTTCTACCGCAGATCCACCAGATATCAAGGTTGTCTCCCCGGCACGTGCTTGATTCCAATAGTGCACACGACCGCGGATGCCGTCAAAGCACTCAGCGCGGAGCCGGGACGGTCCGCTAAGCACTGACTTCCGAGATTGCCTGCCAAGTTACCCCAACGCATCTCGAACTACGGCGTCGTAATCCCACCAGCACGCGAAGCACCCGGATCCTCGGACTTTGAAATCCGCCCGAACGCCCGCCGCCGTTCGGCGTCATATTGCTTCAGCGCCTTGCCGCGCTGCTCCAGAATCCCAAGCAACTCGGGGTGGTCTTTCGTCACCTCCGCCAGGTTTTTCTGGAATGCCGGCCTGCGTGCGCTGATAGCGACGATGACAGGGTTGGATTGCGTGGCAGAGGGCGCGACTGGTGTGCCTTTGGGCACACTCATGTCACAGCACGCCAGAAGGTAGCGGTGGTACGAGATGCCCTCGACGGCCAGTGCATCCCGCTCGAACGCCGCGAGACAGTATCGACGCTCAAGCCTGGAGCCCGCTCTGGTCTCCCGTGCGCAGTGAACGTCGAACTCGTCCTTCGCGTTCAACTGGTTGTAGCGATCGTAGAAGCGGTCCTCCAGGTGTTCCAGATCTGCCCGCATGGTGCTCAACTTGACGCGGTCGCCTTCGACGACCAGTTCTTCCAGTGGGCCATCCTCAGGATCTGGAGCGGCGGCGAAAGAACCTGCGGAAACGAGCAGTATCGCGCTCGCCAGAATCCTCACGGCTTGCCGACACCAGCCAGCGATGTTCCTGCAGCGGCAATCATCTGTTGCCATGGAAAGTTGAGTCGCGACTTTGAACACGCCATGCTTGTCCCCCTCCTTGGTCGCAATGCGCGGCGAAAGGAGCATAGCACCGGCACCAGGCACGGTCGATGCGGACAAGGAAGCCATAGGCTGGCGCGGGGTTTTATGACGCGGCGCTTATACCGATTCAGGAGCGATGCCGTGTTGGCAGCGGGCCGCGCCGCCACCTTGTTACTGGCCTGCACGGCCATGGCTGTTGCTGGCGCAAGCCCGGTCAGCACTCTTGACGAGGTCAAGGTCGAAGCAGCCCGCATTAAGCTGTCGGAGATGAGGCGGGAACTCGTCCGCATGGAGGATGAGTTCTACGCGAGATACAACGAGCTTAATGGCAGGGACGAATTCGACGTCCACTGCGCAGAAGAGGCAAGGATAGGCACGCAGCTGAGACGCCGCTACTGCCGGGCCGTCTACGAAAGCGAAGCGATGGAGAACGAGGGCAGCAGCTACGCTGAGTTGCTGCAGAGAACCATCCCGGTTCCGCCGAGCGGTGGCAGCGACGGGCCGGCCACTGCGGATGGCCCACCCGTGCCGGCGATGCTTGCAATCGAAGCGAAGCGTCCGGACTTCCGCAAGAACATGCTGTCCGTCACCAGGGCTCACCCGGAGCTGGCCAGACTGTTGAAAACAAGGTCTGAACTGGCGAAGCGCTATGAATCCACACGGAGAAAATCTTTCGGTCGACGCGGAACGGCGCATGACGAGCCGGGCGTCGCGGCGTCTGCTCCGTAGTCACGCAGCGGCCCATTGCATGGCGCCGCACACAGCATCAGAACAACCGCGGCGCGAAATCCGCCAGATACCGCCGCCAGTTGATCCACGTGTGCCCGCCGCCGCTCTCGTTGTACACATACTTGATGCCCTGCCGGTCCAGCATGGCGCGTGTCGGGGCAGAAGTGCCGTACAGGAAGTCATCCTTGCCGATGGCGTAATACACCAGCTTGAAGTCGCGAGCGCCCTGCTTGAGCGCGGCGGCGTTGTCCTTCTCGTAGGTGGCCACGTCTGCCTGGTTGTTGTTCATCCCCAGGCCCATGCTGAACACGCCGATGTAGCGGAAGGTGTCCGGGTGCGTAAGGCCAACGCGCAGGGTGTGCGAACCTCCCATGGAGAGACCGGCCATGGCACGCGACTCGGGCCTGGCGATGGTGCGGAACTGCGCATCGATGGCCGGGATCAGTTCCTTGAGCAGGTCATCGCTGAAATCGGTGTTGGTCAGCATGCCGGGCGCGTTGGGGCGGTCCGGGGTGTGGCCGAAGGGCATCACGACGATCATCGGCTTGGCTTTGCGGGCGGCTATCAGGTTGTCGAGGATGTTCTGCGCGTGCCCGGTGCTGGTCCAGCTGTCGTCGCTGTCACCGGCGCCATGGACGAGGTAAAGCACCGGCAGCGGCGCGGTCGCGCGGAAGTAGCCGGGCGGCGTATACACATGCGCGCGGCGCTTCACGCCCAGCGAACCTGACCAGTACTCGATCTGCGACACCACGCCATGGGGAACCTTCGCGTTCCAGCTCTGGAATGCGCCATCGGCGCCGGGCACCTCCAGCGTGGACTGCGTGCCGACGCGTTCCCTGGAAAAGGTGACGGCCTGCGGATCCGCGACGGCGACGCCATCCACCACGAAGGTGTAGCGGTAGTTGTCCGGTGCCAGGGCTTTGGTGGTGGTGCCGCTCCACAGGCCCATGTCGTCCTTGCTCATCGGCAGGGGCACCGGGCCATCGCGGCCGAAGGGGATCACATCGGGCATGTCGGAGCTGGTGACGCCCACATCATGGGCGCCGGGTGCGCACAGCTTGAAGGTGACGCGGCCGTCGGTGAGCACCTCGACGGATCTGAAGCGGGCTGCTGCGGGCAGGAAGCTGGCATTGGCGCAGGTGGCGGGGGTGGCAGGTTGCGGCTCGGCCGCGTTGGTGCCCGCTGCATACAGCAGCGCGCTGGCGAGGCCGGGCGCGAGCCTTGAAAAGGTGTGCATCACTTGAAACCCCCGCTGTTGTCATCGCTGTCAGCAGGCACTGTAGCGCAAGCCCCCTGCGCGGAGGCGAGGCAGCGCAGGTCAGCCGCCGCCGCGGCAGGCACGCAGCAGGTCGAGCGCTGGGCGGTAGGCCGCCGTCTGCACGTCAGCCAGGCCGAGCAGGGTGGGCGCGAGATTGTCATGCGAGGCCGGTGCGCCGAGGCGTCCGCGCAGGCAGGCGGTGTCGAGCTGCAGCCGCGAGGGCGCGGCAGCCGAGAACCACAGCAGCATGGGCACTTTCTTCTGCACTTCGGGCGCCAGCAGCCATGGCTGGCCATGCAGGTAAAGGCCGCGTTCCCCCAGCGATTCGCCGTGGTCCGATACATAGAGCAGCACCGAATCGATGCGGTCGCTGGCGCTGGCCAGCCGTTCGATCAAGCCATCCAGCACGTAGTCCGTGTAGCGCAATGAGTTGTCGTAGGCATTGACGATCTCGGCATCGCTGCAGGTCTCGATGCGCTGGGTGGCGCAGGTGGGCTGGAACGCCACGCCGTCGGCTGGTACGCGCCGGTAATAGGCCGGCCCGTGGCTGCCCATGGCGTGCAGCACCAGCAGGCCATCGGCGCCGACCTGGGGCAGGCGCGCATCCAGCGCGCGCAGCAGCGTCTCATCAAGGCACTCGCCATCGCGGCAGGCAGCGGGGTAGTAACCCTGCGCCGGCTCGTTCGGCACGCGGTCGCAGACCTTCTTGCAGCCGGATTGATTGTCGATCCAGCGCACGGCAAGGCCGGCACGCTGCAGCACATCCAGCACCGAATCGCGATGCGCGGCCTGCGCCAGCTCGAACTCCTCGCGCGGCAGGCCGGAGAACATGCAGGGCAGCGACACGGCGGTGGAGGTGCCGCAGGCCGTGACATCGCTGAAGTAATACACGCCACGCCTGGCCAGCAGCGGATTGGTGTCGCGCGCATAGCCGCCCAGCGAGAAGTTGGCGGCGCGCGCGGTCTCGCCGATGACCAGCACCACCAGCAGTGGCCGCGCCGGCGCCGCCCCAGCGCGCCGCGCATCCAGACCCAGCTGCTCGTGGGGCGGCGACGTCGCCAGTGATTTGCGCAGCAGGCGCGTTGAACCCACCACCACGTTCACGGGGGCGAGCAGGTAGCGGGCGCTGTGCTGGTTGCGGAACCAGGACACATAAGAGGAGTACATCGGCAGCGCGGCGAGCAGCACCAGTGCAAGGCCCGCAAGGCTCGCCAGCACCCAGTCGCGCGTCGCCCGCCACCAGCCCTGCAGGGGCAGCGGCACCCACCAGATGAATGCGATGGGCAGGCCAGCCTGCCAAAGCAGGCGCCACCACAGCGGCCAGCCAAGGAAGTCGCGCGCCTCCGCCGGGTTGGTCTCGTAGACATTGCGCAGCATCTGCGAATCCAGCGCCACGCCGTAGGTATCCATGAACCAGCCGGCTGCAACGGCCAGCAGCAGCAGCAGGCTGAGCATGGGCCGCAGGGCGCGCCCTGGGGAGAGCAGACGCAACATCAACAGGTTGAGGCCCGTGAGCGCGATGAAGAGCGACACGGCGAACGGCCAGCTGGCGATGCCGGTGCCCTGCACCTGGAACAGCAGCTTCCAGAACGCGCCGTTGGCCACCAGCACGATCCAGATTGCTGCCAGGGCACACAGTCTGTTGGGCGTGAGGGATCGCGTAGGCATAGGCGCAAGGCAGTGTAGCGGCGCCAACGGGCGGGATCGGGCGCGTCTTAAGAAACTTTCACGAAGGGATGGGGGAAACGCCTCGGTCGCCGGTCTTTACCACCGATGCAAACGCTTTGCGGATTGCATCTGTTAAGTCCAATAATTTTCTGGGGGATCTCAATGAACCGCATTCATACGCGGGCCGGGCGGCTTGCCGCTTCCGGTCGAGTGGCGTTTGCCGTGGCCGCAGCCATGGCCTGCAGCCAGGCCACGCTGGCTGCCGAAGCGCAGGCCGAAACGGCTGAAGAGAAAGCGAAGGATGTCGAGCTCGAGGCCGTGACGGTCACCGGCTCGCGCATCGTGCGCCAGGATCTGCAGAGCAACAGCCCGCTGGTCACTGTCGACCGCGAGAAGCTCGACGACAACACCTACATCTCGATCGAGCAGGCGCTGAACGAGCTGCCGCAATTCATGCAGGGTGGCGCGGGTCTGGGCGCTTCCGGCTCTTCGGTGGGCGGCCTCGGCGGCATGGAATCCCTGGATGGCGGCTCGGGCACCGGCACCATGTATGACAACGCGCGCCTGCCGGATACCGGCGGCCGCATCGGCACCTACACTCCCGGCGCGGCCAACGTGAACCTGCGCGGCCTGGGTTCGAACCGCTCGCTGACGCTGATCAACGGGCATCGCGGCCAGCCGACCAATGCCACCGGCACGGTGGATCTCAACACCATCCCGCAGGCGGCCATCGCCAATATCGAGGTCATCACCGGTGGTGCCTCGGCGGTATACGGCGCGGATGCGCTGGCCGGCGTGACCAACATCAAGCTGCGCGACAACTTCGAGGGCCTCTCCCTGCGCATGCGCGGCGGCATCTACGAAGTGGGTGACGGCGGTGAGTATCAGGTCTCCACGGTGATGGGCACGCGGCTGGCGGGCAAGGGCCACGCGCTGATCGGCATCGAATACAGCAAGCGCGAGACTTCGTACTACAAGAACCGCAACTGGTACCGCGACGCGATGGAGTCGCCGTTCTCGAATTTCACCAACTCCAGCTTCCAGCCGTACGACTACTACGCGGCAGGCAGCCAGGGCTCACCCTCGCAGACGGCGGTGAACTCGGTGTTCGCCGACCAGACCTGCACCACTGCGGGCGGCGCCCGCATCGCCTGCGTTTCGGCCACTGTGCCGGGCGGTGGCGGCTTCTTCTTCAATGACAATGGCACGCTGTTCACGCGCTCGGCCTCGTGCTACGAGCCAACCTCCACCGCCACCACCTGCGCCACGGCGCCGGGCGGCGCGGTGCCGGGCACGACACGCAATTTCGGTCCGCAGAGCTACCTCGGCAATACGGGCCCGAACTCCCCGGCCAATCCGCAGGAAATCAGCTGCCAGTGGACGAACAACACCAGCCCCAACACGATCTACCCGGATCGCTCCTGCGCGCCTTCGCTTTCGAGCACGGACTGGGAGCGCTGGCTGGGCGGTCCGCGTGAAGCCTACAACCTGTTCGGCAGCGCCAAGTACGAGCTCACCGACAACCTGCGCGCCTTCAGCACGCTGAGCTTCTCGACCTCCGAGAGCAACACGCGTCGTGAAGCGTCGCCCGCCTCCGGCGGTTTTGCGGCGAACATCCCATACAACTCGAGCCCCACCGCGGTCTACCTGCCGTCCATCGCACAGACCGACGTGGTGCGCAATGGCGTCACCATCCGCCGGGCCGGCGATACGCTGCCTGAATACGTATCGGCATCACTGGGCGGCACCAACACCCGCGGCACCAGCTGCCCGGCCCGCGGCGGCTGCACCATGCAGCAGGCCTTCCCGGTGTCACCGGAACTGGCCACCTTGCTGAACTCGCGCGTGGCCGGCACGCGCGCCGCGCTCACCACCGGCCCGAACAACGCGGCGACCAATCCGTTCCAGGGCCTGTCCTCGTGCATCCCGTACGCCCGCAACACCAACACCACCACGGTGCCGGGTTCGGGCCCGGTGTTCGTCAACCCCACCACGGGCGTGGCGGTCACCTACCAGATCGATCCGAACACGGGACAGCCGGTATACACCTGCGGCCCGAACGCCACCTGGGCCTTCAACTCGCGCTTCGACTTCATCCCGCCGCGCGGCACCATCAACACGCAGCGCACGTGGAGCCTGTCGGCCGGCCTCGAGGGTGATCTGCCCTTCAGTGACTGGACCTGGGAGGTCTATACCTCCAAGGGCCAGGGCCAGACGAATACCGAGTTCCAGGGCTTCGTGTCGCTGTACAACTACCGGCTGATCATGTCGCAGCCCAACTACGGCATGGGTTACACCAACAATGCCGGCAGCGCCAAGATCCTCAGCTGCACCAGCGGCCTCAGCCCATTCTCGAGCCAGCCGGTGTCGCAGGACTGCGTCGATGCAGTGGCCTCGAACCAGCTGGACCGCAGCGGCACGGACCAGCGCATTCACGAACTGAGCGCGCAGGGCCGCCTGTTCGAGCTGCCCGCCGGTGAAGTGCGCGCAGCGGTGGGTGCCTCGTATCGCAAAAACACGTTCTACTACACGCCGGATTCGCTGCGCGAGCGCGACTACGTGAACGACACCTCCGCCGGGCAGTTCGGCATCGGCCAGATCGATGCCGGCGTGAGCGTGAAGGAAGTGTATGGCGAGTTGCTGATTCCCATCCTGCGGGATCTGCCGCTGGTGCAGAACCTGGAGCTGGAACTGGGTGGCCGCTGGTCCAAGTACAGCACAGGCCAGGGCGTGCCCACCTGGAAGGCGCTGCTGAGCTGGCAGCCGCTGAGCTGGGTCCGTACGCGCGGCGGCTACAACCGCGCCGAGCGTGCGCCGAACATCGCGGAGCTGTATACCCGCGATTCGGCCAACGCCAGCGGCACCTCGTCGGATCCCTGCATCGTGCCCTCGGCCAATACCGTGCGTGATGTGCTTTCGGGTGTGAGCGCAACGCCTCTGGCGGTGCTGAATGACCCCGCCAACCCTGCGCAGGCCCAGCTCCAGGCGCTGTGCGCGGCGATGATCACGGCCTCGGGCGGAACCGGCAATTCGGAGTTCGACATCGACCCGAACAACTTCGGCCGGTCGACCATCTACCAGAGCGGCATCACCATCGTCAGCGGCAATCCCAATCTCAAGAGCGAGAAGGGACAGACCTGGACGGCCGGCGTGGTGCTGGCATCGCCCTTCACCCATCCGCTGCTCAGCCGGCTGTCGGCCACGGCGGATTGGTATGAGGCGCGCATCGACGACCCGATCGAGATCATCAGCGGCGGCACGCTGTCATGGGCCTGCTTCAATGCCTATGGCGAGAATCCGAACCTGGAATACAACGACCCGAACGGCTACTGCGCTGCGTTCGAGCGCGATCCGGCAGTGGGCAACATCCTGTTCGCGCAGACGCCATATCTGAACCGCGGCAAGCTGGTGATGCGTGGTCTGGATGCGACGGTGAACTGGAGCGCGTCGATGTCCGACCTGGGCCTCGACATGCTCACCGGCCGGCTCTCGATCGGGATCAACGCGAACTTCCTGTTCGACCAGATCCAGGCGATCGCCGCGGGCGGCAGCACGCGTGACTACGCCGGCATCGGCGGCGCGGCGCCGTTCAGGTCCAGCACCAATGTGGGCTACAGCTGGGGTGTGAACCGCGTATCGGTGAACTGGCAGTACCGTTCGGGCACCTGCATCGCCCGCTTCGGTGCCACCGGCTGCGACGACACCCGCTCGCGCTACCCGGTGACCAACCTGTTCACGGTTACTGGCGGCACGCGCATCGGTCCGGTCAACGCGTCGATGAGTGTCAGCAACCCGCTGAACAAGGCGCCGCGCAATGGCACGTACCAGTGGACCGACCCGTACAAGGGCTATGGCACGTTCAACCCGTACGACGACCTGTCGGGCCGCCGCTACTCGCTGAACCTGTCGATGGATTTCTGATCGAGCCGGACAACAACAGCAAAGGCTGAGTGAGCTTCCTGAGCCGTCTGCGGTATAGAACGGGAAGGAAGATTGCCCCCGAGGTCACGTATCCCCCTTCGTGACCCGGGGGCTTTTTTTTGTCTATAGTCGGCACACCACATGTTCAAGACCTGCCGCAATGGTGCATGCGCAGCGCTGCTGGTGCTGCATCTGGCGTCTGCTGTCGCAGCGGAACCGGAGCCGGCTGCCGGCGAAGAACTGGTCGAGCTGGAAGAAGTCGTCGTGTATGGCAACGACGGCAAACTGGTCACTGGCATGCAGGCAGAGTCCCAGCTCGATGCCGATGGCATCGCCGCCTATGGGGCCGACACCGTGGGCGAGCTGCTCAGCCAGCTCACGCAGGACATCGACAACACCGAGGAAGGCCCGATCATCCTGATCAACGGCAAGCCCGCCAACGGCATCCGTTCGGTGAACGACCTGCCGCCGGAATCCATTGCCAATGTGCAGGTGCTGCCGCCGCAGGCAGCCACGGCGCTGGGCTACCCGCCGACACGCCGCGTGGTGAACGTGGTGATGAAGCAGCAGTTCAAGACAGGAG
>JBEVNO010000192.1:0-13994 GCA_040508085.1 Steroidobacteraceae bacterium | reverse complement strand
GACCAGGGCGAGGCGATCGCGGTGGGCCAGACGGTGCTGCGCGATCTTGGCAACCTGCCTGCCAACGTGTGCACTCCGCGCTACCTGGCCGCACATGCCAAGGAGCTGGCCAAGGTGCACAAGAGCATCAAGGTCAGCGTATTCGACGAGCCACAGATCCGCCGCCTGAAGATGGGCGCGATGCTGGCCGTGGCGCGCGGCAGCGACGAGCCGCCCCGCTTCATCGTGCTGGAATACCGCGGCGCCGCCCGTGCCGCCGCACCGGTGGTGCTGGTGGGCAAGGGCGTCACCTTCGACACCGGCGGCATCTCGCTGAAAGATCCGGCAGCGATGGATGAGATGAAGTTCGACATGTGCGGTGCCGGCAGCGTGCTCGCGGTCCTGCAGGTCGCGGCACTGCTGGACCTGAAGCTGAACATCGTGGGCCTGATCCCCGCAGTGGAGAACATGCCCAGCGGGCGCGCGGTCAAGCCGGGCGACATCGTCACCAGCGCCGCCGGCAAGACCATCGAAGTGCTTAACACCGATGCCGAAGGCCGCTTGATCCTGTGCGATGCGCTCGATTACGCACGCCGCTTCGACCCGGCAGTGGTGATCGACATGGCCACCCTCACCGGTGCCTGCGTGATTGCGCTGGGGCACCATTTCACCGGCATCATGGGCAATGACGATGCCCTGGCGCGGGAGCTGATGGATGCCGGCGTCCGTGCCAGCGACCGCGGCTGGCAGCTGCCGCTGACAGAAGATTATGCCGAGCAGCTGCGCAGCAATTTCGCTGACCTGGCCAACATCGGCGGCCGCGATGGCGGCGCCATCACTGCCGCTGCCTTCCTCGGGCGTTTCACCCAAGGCATGAAGTGGGCGCACCTGGATATTGCCGGGACGGCCTGGTATTCCGGCGCGCAGAAGGCGGGCACCGGCCGGCCGGTGCCGCTGCTGGCGGATTTCCTCATCCACCGGGCCGGTGCGACCAAGGCCTGACGCACCTACGCCGTGTCCGAGGCTAGCCACGGCGCGCCCGCCCGGGTCCGCTTCTACACATTGCCGGATATCGGTGGCACGGCGCGACTGCGCCAGGCCTGCCAGCTGGTTGAAGAGGCCTGGCTTGGCGGGGAGAAAGTGCTGGTATGGCTGGCCGATGCGGCGGCTCAATCCAGCTTCGACAACCTGCTGTGGACCTTCGGGGACCGCGCCTTCGTGCCGCATGAAATCCTGCATGCCCCGGGCGACACTCCGGCAGCGCCGGTGGCGCTGTACTGTGGCGGCACACTTGCGGACGCGGCGCTGGCAAGGGGCTTTACGACGCTGCTGATGCTGCGCGACGAGGCCGAGGAATCGATGCTGCGCTTCGCCCTGATCCTTGAAGTGGTGGACGCTGAGCCGGCCTGCCGCAACGCCGGCCGCGCCCGCTTCCGGTTTTATCGAGAGCGCGGCGCGACGCCGCAACATATCGAAGTGACGCAATGAGCGAGATGGAAAAAGTCTACGACCCGGCGCAGATCGAGCAGCGCTTGTACCGCGAGTGGGAAGCGCGCGGCTGGTTCGCGCCCCAGGGCAGCGGCACGCCGTACTGCATCATGATCCCGCCACCCAATGTGACGGGAACCTTGCACATGGGTCATGCGTTCCAGGACACCATCATGGACGCGCTCACGCGGCATCACCGCATGCGCGGCGACCAGACACTGTGGCAGATGGGCACCGACCACGCCGGCATCGCCACGCAGATGGTGGTGGAGCGGCAGCTGAATGCGGCCGGACAGAACCGGCGCGACATGGGGCGCGATGCCTTCGTGAAGCGGGTGTGGGAGTGGAAGGCCGAATCCGGCGGACACATTTCGCAGCAGCTGCGCCGGCTCGGCGCCTCGGTGGATTGGCAGCGTGAGCGCTTCACGATGGACGAAGGCCTGTCCACGGCCGTCACGGAAGTGTTCGTGCGGCTGCACGAGGAGGGCCTGATCTACCGCGGCAAGCGCCTGGTCAACTGGGACCCGGTGCTGCTCACCGCGCTGTCCGACCTGGAAGTGCTGCCCTCTGAAGAGGACGGGCACCTGTGGCACCTGCGCTATCCACTGGCCACGGGCGATGGTTATCTGGTGGTGGCCACCACGCGCCCCGAAACCCTGCTGGGCGACGCCGCAGTGGCCGTGCATCCGGATGACGAGCGCTACCAGCACCTGGTGGGCCAGCAGCTGCGGCTGCCGCTCACCGACCGGCTGATTCCGGTAATCGCCGATGATTTCGTGGATCGCGAATTCGGCTCGGGATGCGTGAAGATCACGCCGGCTCACGATTTCACCGACAACGAGGTGGGCACGCGCCACCATTTGCCGCTGATCAACATCTTCACGCCCGATGCCCGCCTCAACGAGAATGCCCCGGCACATCTGCGCGGGCAGACGCGGGAGCAGGCCCGCATCAGCGTATTGGCAGAACTGGAAGCCGCCGGCCTCATCGACCGCATCGAACCCCACAAATTGAAGGTGCCACGCGGTGATCGCAGCGGCGCCATCCTCGAGCCGCTGCTCACCGACCAGTGGTACGTGAAGATCGCCCCCTTGGCGCAACCTGCCATCGCCGCCGTGCAGGATGGCCGCATCCGCTTCGTGCCCGAAAACTGGTCGCGCACCTATTTCGAATGGATGAACAACATCCACGACTGGTGCATCAGCCGCCAGCTGTGGTGGGGCCATCAGATTCCGGCCTGGTATGACGCCGACGGCAATTGCTATGTGGCGCGCGACGAGGCTCAGGCCATGGCGCAGGCGCGCGCGCGGCGTGGCGCCGACACGCCCCTGACGCGTGACGCCGATGTGCTCGACACCTGGTTCTCCTCGGCTCTGTGGCCGTTCTCGACGTTGGGCTGGCCGCAGAAGACGCCCGAGCTTGCGAAGTTCTATCCGGGCAATGTGCTGGTAACCGGCTTCGACATCATCTTCTTCTGGGTCGCGCGCATGATCATGTTCGGCCTGAAGTTCATGGGCGATGTGCCGTTCCGCGAAGTGTATGTGCACGGTCTGGTGCGCGATGGCGAAGGCCAGAAGATGTCCAAATCGAAGGGCAATGTCATCGATCCGCTGGACATCGTCGACGGCATTGCGCTGGATGCGCTGCTGCAGAAGCGCACCACCGGCCTGATGCAGCCGCACCTGGCGCCGGGCATCGAGAAATCCACGCGCAAGCACTTCCCCGCCGGCATTGAAGCGCATGGCACCGATGCGCTGCGTTTCACCTTCGCCGCGCTGGCCACGCAGAGCCGCGATATCCGCTTCGAGCTGGGGCGCGTGGCGGGCTACCGCAATTTCTGCAACAAGCTGTGGAATGCCGCGCGCTTCGTGCTGCTGATGACCGAGGGCAAGCCCGTGGCTCCGGCGGGCACCGCATCCGCGCAGGTGGTGGATCGCTGGATCGTGTCGCGCCTCGGCGAAGCCATTGCAGCCACGGACAAGGGCTTTGCGGATTATCGCTTCGACATGGCGGCCACGGCCCTGTACGAATTCACCTGGCATGAATTCTGCGACTGGTACCTGGAGCTGGCGAAGCCGGTGCTGCAGGGCGAGGACGAATCCGCCGCCGCCGGCACACGTCGCACGCTGCTGACGGTGCTGGAAGCGCTGCTGCGCGCGCTGCATCCGCTGATGCCCTTCATCACCGATGAGATCTGGCGGCGCGTGGCGCCCGCGGCAGGTGTGGCGGGCGAAACCATCATGCTGGCCCCATGGCCCCAGGCCGCGGATCACGCCGCCGATGCCAGCGCCACCGTCGACGTGCACTGGATGAAGGGCGTCATCCTCGGCCTGCGCCAGATCCGCGGCGAGATGGATATCAGCCCGGCTCGGCGGCTGTCGCCGCTGGTGCAGGGCGCGAGCCCTGCGGATATCGCGCAGTTCACGCAGCATGCCGCGCTGCTCGGGCGCCTCGCGGGCATCGACGGCGTGCGGGTGCTGGCTGCCGGCGAGGCGGCGCCCCCCTCGGCCGCCGCGGTGGTGGGTGACCTCACCTTGCTGGTCCCGATGCAGGGCCTGATCGACCCGGCGGTGGAACTGGCGCGCCTGAGGAAGAAGCGCGACAAGAACCAGCAGGAGATCACCCGCGCGCTGGCCAAGCTGCAGAATCCGAATTTCCTCAGCAATGCCCCGCCCGAGGTGGTGGCGACGGAGCGGGAACGCATCGCGCAGTTCGAAAAGGTGAACGAGAGCCTCGCCCGGCAGGTTGAAATCGTGCAGGGTCTGGTCTCCACCCCCTGACCTGCTAGGAGACCCGCGGATGTCGGCCCTGCCCGTTGCCCTGTCCGCCCTCGACGGCATCATCCTCGGCAAGGGCCGCGCCTTGCGGCTCGCGTTGTCGTGCCTGCTGGCCCGCGGCCATCTGCTGATCGAGGACGTGCCGGGTGTCGGCAAGACCACGCTGGCCCATGCGCTGGCGCAGGTACTGGGTCTGCAGTGGCAGCGCGTGCAGTTCACCAGCGACCTGCTGCCGGCGGATATCCTCGGGGTGTCGGTGTTCGACCGCGCCGCGCAGAAGTTCGAATTCCGGCCAGGACCGGTATTCACGCAGCTGCTGCTGGCGGATGAGGTCAACCGCGCCAGCCCGCGCACGCAGAGCGCGTTGCTGGAGGCGATGGAGGAGCGGCAGGTGAGCATCGATGGCATCACCCATCCGTTGCCGGAACCGTTCTTCGTCGTGGCGACACAGAATCCGCATGAGCAGCTCGGCACCTATGCGCTGCCGGAATCGCAACTGGATCGCTTCCTGATGCGCATTGAACTGGGTTATCCGGATCCGGTGCATGAGCGGGCACTGCTGGCGCAGGTGGACCGGCGCGAGCTGCTGGCACGGACCCGGCCCGCCATGGATGGCGCCACCTTGCTGGCACTGCAGCAGGTCGCCGCGCGCGTTCATGTGGCGGAGCCGCTGCTTGATTACGTGCAGAAACTGGTGGCAGCCACGCGCGCACGCGCGGACCTGCGTCTCGGGCTGTCGCCGCGCGCAGCCCAGGGACTGGTGCGCGCCGCGCGCGCCTGGGCGCTGCTGGACGGCCGTGATGCGGTGCTTCCCGACGATGTGCAGGCGGTGTGGCCGTCGGTGGCACAGCATCGCCTGGAGCCGCGCGCCGCGACCGCCGAGAGCGGGCCGGCACAGCGCGGGCAACTGCTGGCCGCCATCCTGAAATCGGTACCGGTACCGCGCTGACCGCATGAACGCGCTGCGCGGGCGGGTGCGGGAGTGGGCGCTGCGGCGTCAGGGCGCAGATACGCTGCCCTTGCGGCTGGCGGCACGCCGCATCTACATCGTGCCCACGCCCGCCGGCTGGACCTTCGCCCTGCTGATCGGCGTGATGTTCATCGCCGGTATCAACTACGGCAATGGGCTCGCGCTGCTGTTCACCTTCTGGCTGACGGGCTTTGCGCTGGTGGGCATGGTGCAGACGCAGCGCACCCTTGCCGGCCTGCAGCTGCGCGGCGTCACAGCCATGCCGGGGTTCGCCGGCGAAACCGTGTCGCTTGCTTTGAGTGTCGCCGGCCGCACGGCATTGGGCGACCTGCAACTGGCGGACAGCACTGCTGCCTCCCCGCCCAGCGACGAGACCAGCCGCGAGGGCGCCCTTACCATCGCCCTGCCCGCACGGCGCCGCGGCCCCTGGCGCGCGCCGCCGCTGCGCCTCACCTGCACGGCACCGTTTGGCCTGTTCCGCACCTGGACCTGGTTGCAACTGGACTGCGACACCGTGGTGTATCCGCACCCGGCAGGCGCACTGCCAGTGCCTGAATCCCCCGGCGATGACAGCGGCGGTGCGCAGGCCGTGCACGGCCAGGATGAGCTCGCCTGGCTGCGCGATTTCCGCGACGGGGATTCACCACGGCAGGTGGCATGGAAGGCCTATGCCCGCGGCGCGCCGTTGCTGGTGCGTGAATACCAGGGTGCGGCGGCACTGCGGCGCGAATTTGATTTTGCGCGGCTGCCCGGCCTCGATGTGGAAGCGCGGCTGTCACAGCTGGCACGCTGGATCATGGAGGCACAGGCACGCAATGAATCCTGGGTACTGCAGCTGCCGGAGGGGCCGGCCATGGCCGGCAGCGGCGCGGCACACCGCGACGACTGCCTGCGACGGCTGGCACTGCATGGACTGCGCGGTGGCGGCCGATGAAGAAGGCACTGGAATCCGCCCCGCTCGACCGCATCCCAACGCTGCTGATGCTGTGCGCGTACACCGCCAGCTGCATGCTGCACGTGGACATGCTGCCGCTGTGGTGCAGCGGCGCCGCAGCCGCCGCCGTGCTGTGGCGCTGGCTGCATCTGCGCGGCCGCGCGCCGCTGCCGCACAGCACGGTGCGCATCCTGCTTACCCTGCTGTTGCTGGCGGCAGTGCTGGCTTCATTCCGCACCATCGGCGGCGTCACTGCCGGCGGCGCGCTGCTGATGGTCATGGGTGCGGCCAAGCTGCTGGAGACGCGCAGCGCCCGTGACGCCGTGGTGATTGCAACGGTGGCGCTGATCCTGGTGCTGGCCGCGGCCCTCGACCGGCAGTCGCTGACGCGCCTGCCCGCCTACCTGCTGACCGGCTGGCTGGCGCTGGCCAGCATCGCAGCGCTGGGCAGCGTTGCCGCCCGCCTGTCGCCGCGCCGTGCCTTTGCCAATGCCGGCTGGGCAATGCTGATGGCGGTGCCGCTGGCGCTGCTGTGCTTCGCCCTGGTGCCACGGCTGCCCGGCGCGCTGTGGGGCTCCCCTTCGAGCCACCAGTCGCGCACCGGCCTCAGCGATGAGATGAGCCCGGGCAGCATCTCGCAACTGGTGGAATCGGAAGAGATCGCCTTCCGCGTGCGCTTCGACGGCGCCGTGCCTGCGCCCAGCCAGCGCTACTGGCGCGGCCCCGTGCTGCACCAGTTCGACGGCTATACCTGGCGCCGCGCGCGCGGCTATGCAGCCCCGGTGCAGGCGACGGAACCGGTTTCCGCGCCGCTCCGGTACCAGGTGATGCTGGAACCACATGGCGGCAACCACCTGTTCGCACTCGATCATGTCGCCGAGGTGGAAGGGCAGCGCTTCACCGAGCTGTTCGACGGCCAGCTGCTCACGCCACGCGAGATCAACGCGCCCATCATCTACAAGGCGGTCTCGAACCTGCGGATACGCTATGAGGGCGGACTGTCGCGCACGGGGCGTGTGCTGGACACGCAACTGCCGTCTGACCGCAATCCCCGCAGCAGCGCCCTGGCGCGGCAGCTGCGACAGGATTCGGACTCCGACTCGGCATTCGCCACGCGCGTGCTGGACTATTTCCGCGACAACAATTTCCGCTATTCGCTGACGCCGCCACTGCTGGACTACGACTCCGTCGATGACCTGGTGTTCCGCACGCGTCTGGGCTTCTGCGGGCATTTCGCTTCCGCCTATGCCTCGATGATGCGCGCCGCAGGGGTGCCGGCGCGCGTGGTCACCGGCTATCTCGGCGGCAGCTGGAATGCCGCGGGCGGGTACTACGTGGTACGGCAGTCGGCCGCGCATGCCTGGACCGAGGTGTGGCTGGAAGGCCGGGGCTGGACCCGCATCGACCCCACCGCGGTGGTCGCGCCGGAGCGGCTGGAGCGCGAACTGTCCGACCTGCTGCCAGAAAGCCAGTCGGCGGCCCGGGCGCTGCTGGGGCGCGCGGACTGGCTGCTGGCGCTGCGTGATCGCTGGGACGCCGCCAATGGCTGGTGGTTCGAGCGCGTGGTGAACTTCGATCGCGCCCGGCAGCAGGACCTTCTGTCCAAGCTCGGACTGGACCGCATCGACTACGGTGGCATGGCGCTGCTGCTGGCCGCAGGGGCCGCCACGTGGAGCGTGCTGTTGCTGGTGCTGATGACCCGCCGCGCGCCGCGCGTCAAACGCGACGCCTTGCAGCGCAGCTGGGATCAGTTCGCAGCGTTGCTGTCGCGCCGCGGTGTTGCCGTGGCTGCGCACGACGGACCGGAAGCGGTGCGGCTGCGGGCACGGGCGGCCCTGCCGGAAGCAGCCGCCGCCATCGACGATTTCACCCGCTGCTATGCGCAGCAGCGCTTCGGCCGCACCGATGCGCCGCCCCCGGCCGCCACGCGCGTGCTCAATTCCCGGTTGCGGGTGATCGCACGCGCCACAGCAGCGCGCCGCCGCCAACGAACAGCAGCAGCAGCGCCAGAATAGACACGCGCGTGCTGTTGGCCGCCAGTGCCACGACGCCCATCAGCGCCGGCCCCAGCACGGTGCCGAACTTGCCGACCATGTTGTAGAAGCCGAAATATTCGGCGGACTTGCCCACCGGCACCAGCCGCCCGTACATCGAGCGCGACAGGCTCTGCACGCCACCCTGCACCAGCCCGAGCGTGGCCGCCATCAGGTAGAACTCGAAGGCCGACCTCAGGAAATATGCCCACACGGTGAGCAGCGCATACACGGCAAGCCCGAGCAGCACGCCCACGCGGGCGCCCCACCTGTCGCCGATGCGGCCGAACAGCAGCGAGGCCGGGAAAGCCACAAACTGGGTGAGCAGCAGCGCGCCGAGCAAATGCGGGGTCGCCAGCCCCAGCGCCATGCCGTAATCGACGGCCATCTTGATGACGGTGTTCACGCCATCTATGTACAGCCAGTAGGCCAGCAGGAACTGCCACATCACCGGCTGTCTGGCCACCTGGCGCGCGGTCTGCAGCAACTCACGCCAGCCCGCAGCCAGCGCACTGCCCCGTGTACTGCGCGCCGGCTGTTCGCCGACGAACAACTGCAGGGGCAGCATGAACAGCAGCCACCACAACGCCACCGTCACGAACGACCAGCGCACGGCCGCCGCGGCATCGGCGAGGCCGAACAGCGCCGGCTGCACCACCATCAGCACGTTGACCGCGAACAGCACCCCGCCACCCAGGTAGCCCAGCGCATAGCCGAACGAGGAAACGCGGTCGTAGTCGGCCGGCTTTGCCACATCCAGCAACAGCGCGTCGTAGAAGACTATGCCGCCGTTGAAGCCCAGCGTACCCAGCGCAAACAGCGTCGTCGCCGCCAGCCACTGGCCCTGCCCCACGAAGAACAGCGCAAAGGTGGTAATGGCACCCAGCAGCGTGAAAGCCAGCAACATGCGCTTGCGATGGCCGCCGCGATCGGCGATGGCCCCCAGCAGCGGCGCCAGCAGCGCGATGACGAGCCCGGCGGCGGCGTTGGCCATTCCGAGACGGAAGGTGGTGAGCGACGAATCCGCGCCGGCACTCCAGAACTGGCGGAAGAACGCCGGGAAAAAACCCGCCATCACGGTGGTGGCGAAGGCCGAATTGGCCCAGTCATACAGTGCCCAGCACAGAGCTGGCCGGCCCGCGAGGAATTTCTTCATCGCGTGCGTCCCGCTCAGGCCTGGCTTTCGCGCGTCTCGCTGAAGCGCAGGTCCGGCCAGCGCTCCAGCGTCAGCGACAGGTTCACTCGCGACGGAGCCAGATATACCAGCGCGCCCGCGTGATCGATGGCGAGGTTGTCGTAGGCCTTGGTGCGGAATTCTTCCAGTTTCTTGTCCTCGCCCTGCACCCAGCGCGCGGTCTGCACGCCGATGCTTTCGAAGGCGCACTGTACGCCGTATTCATCCTGCAACCTGAATGTGACAACTTCGAATTGCAGCTGGCCGACGGCGCCCAGGATCAGGTCGTTGTTGCGCAACGGGCGGAACAGCTGGGTCGCGCCCTCCTCGCACAACTGGTCCAGGCCCTTCTGCAGTGCCTTCATCTTCAGCGGATCCTTCAGGACCGCGCGCCGGAACATTTCCGGGGCGAAGTTGGGGATGCCGGTGAACGTGAGCTTCTCGCCCTCGGTGAACGTGTCACCAATATTGATCGTGCCGTGATTGTGCAGGCCGATGATGTCGCCGGCCCAGGCTTCCTCGACGGCGCTGCGATCCCCGGCCATGAAGGTCAGCGCGTCGGCGATGCGGATTTCCTTGCCCAGGCGCGGATGGAAAAAACGCATGCCCGGCGTGTAGCGGCCCGAGCACACCCGCATGAACGCGATGCGGTCACGGTGGCTTGGGTCCATGTTTGCCTGGATCTTGAAGACGAAACCAGTGAGCTTGGGCTCCTGCGGCTGCACCAGACGATCACGCGTGGCGCGCGGCAGCGGCCCCGGCGAGAATTCAGTGAAGGCGCGCAGCAGTTCCTCGACGCCGAAATTGCTGATGGCCGAGCCGAAGAACACCGGTGTCTGCCGACCGGCCAGGTATTCAGCGACGTCGAATTTCGTCGCCGCGCCGCGCACCAGCTCGACTTCCTCTCGATACACCGCTGCGCGGTCACCCAGGAACTCGGTTGCTGCCTCGCTCATCAGGCCATCGATCACGCGATTGTCGCCGCGCGTGCCGCGCGCGCCGGCCTCATAGGCGTAGATGCGGTCTTCGGTCAGATGATAGATGCCCATCAGGTCGCGACCCATGCCGATGGGCCAGGTCACCGGCGCCACGGTGAGCTTCAGCACCTTCTCGATCTCATCCAGCAGGTCGAGCGGCGGCCGGCCCTCGCGATCCAGCTTGTTGATGAAGGTCATGATGGGCGTCGCGCGCAGCCGGCACACTTCCATCAGGCGGATAGTGCGTTCCTCCACGCCCTTGGCGCAGTCGATCACCATCAGTGCGGAGTCCACCGCCGTCAGCGAGCGTTAGGTGTCCTCTGAGAAATCCTCGTGGCCCGGAGTATGGAGCAGGTTCACCACGCAGCCGTTGAACGGGAACTGCATCACCGAGGAGGTCACCGAGATGCCGCGCTGCTGTTCCAGGCGCATCCAGTCCGAAGTGGCGTGGCGCGCGGCCTTGCGGCCCTTGACGGTGCCGGCCAGCTGGATGGCGCCGCCGAACAGCAGCAGCTTCTCGGTCAGCGTGGTCTTGCCGGCGTCCGGGTGGGAGATGATGGCGAAAGTGCGTCTTTTGCGTATTTCTTCGGATATGTGCACTTCGGGCATTTCTTCTTTAACTCTGTTTGTACAGGTTCTTGTACAACTATCTCGACATACGCCCGAATTACGGCAAGCAGTATAACCTAGAAATAGTTTGACACTAAAACCTAAAAGTCGTATAACACTAAACCCTAGATTTCGTGTAACCACTAAACCTAGAACCATCAATGGCCCGGCCACCGGACAAGCTCGCGGATTCTCTGGCCGCCCTGAAAACCCTTCAGGACCGCGGCCTGGTGGCTATTCCGGCTGACGAGCTGACCCGCACCCATCGGGAGCGACTGCTTAGGGGTGGCTTTATACAGCCCGTAATGCGGGGCTGGTACATCCCGAGCCGCCCCGACGAGCAGCCCGGCGAGACCACAGAATGGTACGCGTCATTCTGGGGCTTCTGTGCGGCCTATCTCAACAGCCGATTCGGCGATGAGTGGTGCCTCAGTCCCGAGCAGTCCATCAATCTTCACACCGGCAACTGGACCGTCCCTGGCCAGCTTCTGGTGAGATCCCCGAAGGGCGGCAACAAGCCCGTGGAGCTACTCCACGGGACGTCCCTGTTCGATGTCCGCCTTGCCATGCCCGCTGCCGGGGACATGACCCTCAAAGACGGCCTGCGCGTTTACACGCTGCCTGCAGCCCTCATCGGATGTGCTGCCGGGCAGTACGCAGCGCATCCAGTAGACCTCCGCGCGGCCCTCGCCATGGTGGATGACCCCTCGGACCTTCTGGCCCGGTTGCTTGAGGGCGGACATACCGTTGTCGCCGGACGCCTCGCAGGAGCCTTCCGGAATATCGGGCGTGACCGGTCAGCGGAACGCATCCTCAAGGCCATGCGGGCAGCTGGCTTTGCCTCGAACGAAGCGGATCCCTTCACCAGCGCGCCGGATATCGCGCTCGGTGCCAGAGAGATCTCTCCCTACGTCAACCGCATGCGCATGATGTGGGCGCGCATGCGCGCACCCGTCCTTGGTGCATTCCCTCCCCCTCCGGGACTTCCGCGAAACACAGCGGCATACCTGAAAGAGGTTGACGATATTTTCGTCAACGACGCCTACAACTCCCTCTCCATCGAGGGATACCGCGTCAGTGCCGAGCTGATCGAACGCGTCAGGTTCGGGAACTGGAAGCCGGACGCCAACGAAGCAGATCGCCAGGACAGGAATGCGCTTGCTGCCCGCGGATACTGGCAGGCATTCCAGGGCGTCAAAACAAGTGTCACGAAAATTCTGGGAGGGGCCAATCCTGGAACCGTCGCTGATGACGACTACAGCACGTGGTTCACACAGCTTTTCGAGCCAAGTGTTGTCGCCGGTATTTTAAGACCGGCCGATCTGGCCGGATTCCGGAACGTCCCGGTCTATATCCGGCGTTCGATGCATGTCCCGCCGAACAGGGATGCAGTCAGGGAAACGATGCCCGCGTTTCTCGACCTGCTGAAGGCCGAACCTGAACCTGCCGTGCGGATAGTCCTCGGCCACTTCGCGTTTGTTTACATACATCCGTATATGGACGGGAACGGCAGAACAGGCAGATTTCTGATGAACGCCATGGCCGCATCTGGCGGATACCCATGGATCATTATCCCGGTAGAGCGGCGTGCTGAGTACTTCGCGAGCCTGGAATCGGCCAGTGTCGAGCAGGATATAGAACCGTTCGCACGGTTTCTGGCTGGACTTATTACAAGGCAGACGTAAAACGCTAAGGTTCTGGCACGCCCGGCCACAAACGCGCCACAAGCCTCACGCACTCTGAACCACGGGGTATCGGGGTCAAAAGACCCAATCGATTAACAACTCGCCGCCGGAGACTTCGAGCACCGTACCAGTGACGTACGGGTTGGTCATGAGGAAGACAGCCGCGTGCCCTACGTCGGCCGCCGTCCCCAGCCGCCTGGCTGGGAAGTTAGTGCGGACCTTGGCACGGATTTCCTCCACGGCTGCCGGAGGCAGCAGGTCCCAGAAATCGGTATCGATGAATCCCGGTCGAATCGTGTTGACGCGGATCGGGGCCAACTCCAGGGCGAGCGATTGTGAGAGGGATTCGACACCGGCAAAGGTCGATGTGACTGCAGCCAAGCCGACCTTCGCTCGGGCTCCTGTGCCGCCCGAAAGGAAGGTGATCGAGCCACCTGGGAGCAGGTGTGGGACGGCATGTCGAGCGCAGGCCCATGTGCCCAGAAACTTGGTCTCCAGATAGCTGCGGACGCCGCGCATATCGGGGTCCATGAACGATCCCCAGGATCCGAGCGCCGGACCGGCGGTAACGACGAGGTGGTCAAAGGCACCGATGGCCTCGAATGCGGTTTGCACGGCAGCCTCGTCGCTGATGTCCAGAACGACTTGGTCAAACGCCGCAAGCTCCGGATGCTCCGTGGCTGAGACATTGCGGCGGCTGGCAACGGTGACAGCAGCGCCCATGGCGTGCGCGGCATGCGCGACCCCGAGGCCGATAGCCTTTTTGCCGCCGACGACGACGACGCGCTTACCGGTGAGGTCAAATGACGGTGCACTCGGCCGCGATTGAACGGATGCGGGATTGCTCACGATTGATGTCCTTTCATCTCAGTAGTGACGGTCTATATCAGCTAGGCCGCCCTGCGAGGTCAGTGAACACCAGCACCTGGCGCCATCCGGCAGGACTGGTTCTCATGGACTGGCGAAATGCGTCGGCCATCATCTCTGCCAGCCACGCTGCATCCAGCCCGCCGAGATCCACCGCCCCGAGCCCGGCGTCAGCCGCCAGCGCGGCGGCTACTTTCTTCGCCTCGGCGTCGTCACTGGCGAGAAACACCTGCGCCCCGGACGCTGTCAGGCGCTCAGGACTCTCCCTCAGCAACTGCATCACCACGGTATTGAAGGCTTTCACCACTCGCGCCTTCGGTGCGGCTGCCTGTAGCCGTTCGGCGAAGCTTGGCCCCTGGGGACGGGGCGAGGCGTAATCGCGGCCCGCATCGGGCTCGCGGTTGTTGGGGTCGAGCACGATCTTTCCGGCGAGCAGGTTCGGATCGGCGGGCATCACGCCGCGCGGCGTCCACAGCACAATTTCGCCGAACGCCGCCGCCT
>JBEVNO010000175.1:0-22448 GCA_040508085.1 Steroidobacteraceae bacterium | reverse complement strand
CGCCGAGAAGGACATGGTGCGTTCCATGCTGTCGGAGAGCCTGCGCGCGGTGATCTCGCAGACCCTCATGAAGAAGATCGGCGGTGGCCGCGTGGCCGCGCACGAGATCATGATCGGCACCCCCGCGATCCGTAACCTGATCCGCGAGGGCAAGATTGCGCAGATGTACTCGGCCATCCAGACTGGCCAGGCGCAGGGCATGCAGACGCTGGACCAGTGCCTGAGCGAGCTGGTCACCAAGGGCGTGGTCAGCAAGGAAGAAGCCCGCTACAAGGCGGCAAACAAGGATTCGCTGTAAGCGCTGCGCGGCGCCCGGCAAGGAAGCAGCATGGACCGCGAACAAGCGATCAAACTCATCCAGGATCTCCTGCGTCGCGTCGTCGAGCGCAAGGCATCCGACTTGTTCATCACCGCGGGCTTCCCGCCGGCGGTCAAGATCGATGGCGAGATCCGCCCGCAGACCGAACGCGCGCTGACCGGCGAACAGTCGGCGACGCTGGTGCGCGCCATCATGAACGACCGGCAGTCGAAGGAATTCGACGCCACCAAGGAGTGCAACTTCGCGATCGCGCCGCCGGGCATCGGCCGCTTCCGCGTCAGCGCCTTCGTGCAGCAGGGGCAGATCGGCTGCGTGATCCGCACCATCAACGCCACCATCCCCACCTTCGAAGAGCTCGACCTGCCGCCCATCCTCAAGGAAGTGGTGCTGCAGAAGCGCGGCCTGGTGATGCTCGTGGGCGGCACCGGTTCGGGCAAATCGACCACGCTGGCCGCGATGGTGGGGTACCGCAACGAGAAGACCCGCGGGCACATCATTACCATCGAGGATCCAGTGGAGTACGTGCACCCGCACAAGGGTTGCGTCGTCACCCACCGCGAGGTGGGCGTGGATACCGAATCCTGGCATGCGGCGCTCAAGAGCACGCTGCGCCAGGCTCCCGATGTGATCCTGATCGGCGAGATCCGCGATCGCGAAACGATGGAATACGGCATCCAGTTCGCCGAGACCGGCCACCTGGTGCTGGCGACGCTGCATGCCAACAGCGCCAACCAGGCGCTGGACCGCATCATTAACTTCTTCCCGGAGGAGAAGCGCGAACAGCTGCTGATGGATCTGTCGCTGAACATGCGCGGCCTGATCTCGCAGCGCCTGATCCCGCGTGAGGGCGGCTCGGGGCGCATCGCGGCCACCGAGATCATGCTGCATTCGCCGCTGATCCAGGACCTCATCTTCAAGGGCGAGGTGCACAAGATCAAGGAAGTCATGTCGCGCTCCACGCGCCAGGGCATGAAGACCTTCGACCAGTGCCTGTTCGACCTGTACGAGACCGGCTTCATCTCGTACGACGACGCCATCCGCAACGCCGATTCCAAGAACGAACTGCGTCTGCGCGTGAAGCTCGAAAGCAAGCGTGATGCCCGCGTCGCCGACGACGCGGGCGGGCTGACGCTCGCGGAAGAGGATGAAGAGGGTAGATCACTGTGAGCCATGGCGGCGTGAAGGGTGTAATGACTAAAGACGGCAGCGAATCGGGCGAGTACAAGGTCGCATCGGTTGCGACCGGCGGCTTCAACACCCGCCCCCTGTTCAAGCTGATGGTGGAGAAGAAGGCCTCGGACCTGTTCTTCACCCCCAATGCGCCGATCAAGATCAAGATCGAAGGCCAGATCCACGCCATCAACAAGCAGATCCTGACGCCCGAATCGGTGCGATCAGCGGTGTTCTCGCTGATGACGCCGGAGCAGATCGAATTCTTTCAGCGTGAGCTGGAGATTGATTTCGCCATCTCCGAACCGGGACTCGGCCGCTTTCGCGTGGCGATCTTCTACCAGCGCGGCTTTCCGGCGATGGTGATGCGTTACATCACAGCCGACATGCCGCGCGTGGATGAGCTCGGCCTGCCCGACATGCTCATTGATCTGGCCAAGCTCAAGCGCGGGCTGATCCTGATGGTGGGCGCCACCGGCTCGGGCAAGTCCACCTCGCTCGCGGCGATGATCAACTACCGCAACGAACATTTCTCGGACCACATCGTCACCATCGAGGATCCGATCGAATTCCTGCATTCGAACAAGCGCTCCATCGTCAACCAGCGCGAAGTGGGCCTGGATACCAAGTCGTACGCCCGCGCGCTGCGTGGCGCGATGCGCGCAGCCCCGGATGTGATCCTGATCGGCGAGATCCGCGATCGCGAGAGCATGGAGGCGGCCATCAACCTGGCCGGCACCGGTCACCTGGTGCTCGCCACGCTGCATGCCAACAACTGCGCCGAGACCCTCGACCGCATCATCAACATGTTCGACCACAACCAGCATGCGCAGATCCTGCTGGACCTGTCGCAGTACCTGCGCGCCATCCTGGCGCAGCGTCTGGTGCCGGGTGTCGACGGCAAGCGCGCCGCAGCCATCGAGATCATGCTCAATACGCCGCATATCTCGGACCAGATCCGCAAGGGGGATGTCAGCGCGATCAAGGAGGCCATCGTGCACAGCGCCGAAAAGGGCATCCAGAGCTTCGACAGCTCGCTGGTCGCGCTGGTGAAAAGCGGTCGCGTCTCGCTGGAGGATGCGCTGGCGAATGCGGATTCGCGCTCGAACCTCGAGGCGAAGATCAACTTCGGCTGAAGTCCGGCGGGCTGCGGCAACGGGTTCCGGAGGCAGCCCCCGCGCGCCGGGAGCAGAATTCGTAGTAATCTGAGCACCAGTGTCCTGGCGGACCCGGGGTTCAGATATGGCGCTGCGTGGTCGTCCCGTCATGCTGGGGCATGGCGATGAAAAGTTTCCCGCTGCCGGCCTGCTGAGCTCCTCTGCAACCCTCGGCTGGGACGGCATCCTGATAGAACGCCGTGCGCATCGCAGCGGTGAAATCCCTGCCTTTGTGCCCAGGCAGACCGAAGTCACCACGATTCTGCGCGCCGACCATGGGGCAGCGGTGGTGCGGCGCGGCAATGGCAGGATGCAGAATACGGCTGCGGTTCCCGGCGCTACCTGGCTGTGCCCGGTCGGTGTGTACGAGGATTGCATCCGCATCACCCACGACCTGCCGGAAGTACTGCATATGTACATTCCGGACGCCCAGTTCGAGGCGGTGGCGCGCGACCATGGCCTGTCGTGGTCTGGCAGTCAGTCGATCCGCTACGAAGCCGGGCTCCAGGATCCGCTGATCGAACAGATCGGGCGCAGCCTGCTGGCCGAAGTCGAGGCCGAGACCGCCGCTGGTTCCATTCTCGCCAGTACCCTGGCATGCAGCCTGGCCGCGCGCCTGATGAGCCAGTTCGCCGATGTCGCGAGGGCGCCGCCACGCGGGCCGACGAGCCTCGACGCGGTGCGCCTGCGGCGGGTGCTGGAATTCATTGACGCGCACCTGCAGGACGAGCTGAGGCTGGCGGATCTGGCTCGCGTGGTTGCGCTGAGCCAGTTCCATTTCCTGCGGGCCTTCAAGACAGCCACGGGCGTGGCCCCCTACAACTATGTGAGCGCGCGCCGCCTGGAGCTGGCCAGGCGCCTTCTCGCTGAGGACAGGATTCCCTTGGTGGAGGTGGCATTGACCTGCAAGTTTTCCTCGCAGGCCAACTTCTCGCGTGCCTTCCGCCGCGCAACCGGAATCACGCCCGGCAGCTATCGGCGCCAGGCGCGGGAGAATGCATTTCAGCGCACCGGGCTCTAGCTTCAGGCCTCCACCCGCTCGCCTGGGTCACCGACGTGGCTCTGCGAGTGCGCATCAGTAATCTTCCTGCCTGACGTAGGCCTCGCTCCACAGGGCGACCTGCAGCACCAGCGCCTTGGTCCAGGCCCTGTGCATGCGCAGCACCTGTGCTTCGCTGCTGCCACCCTTGCGCAGGAATGGCTCGACGGTGATGGAAATGGGAATGATGAACGCCACCATCCATCGAAAGTGGATGTGGGGCTCCGAGATCACATGATCCGTGGTGTTCTTCTTGGCACGCGTGTGGCGAAGGGCGAACTCATGCTGATAATCGAGCCAGGCCTGATCAAAGCTGGCAGCCGTGGTGTCGCGGATCCACTGGCCAAACCGCGCACGCACGCGCGCCAGATAGGTCTCGTTCAGCTTGCCGTCGGCCGGATTGGCGAAGTAACGGGCGAGGTGGGCATGGGACCCCACGTAGCCATACCAGACATCGAGAATCGCATCGATCTGCGGTTCCAGCACCTTGCCTGCCTCATGCAGGGCGTGGATATCGTCAGCGCCGATGAGTGTCGTGGCCTTCAGCAGTTCCAGCTCCGCCAGCGTGAGGGGCGAGCGCGCCAGCGCGGCATCACCGAGGCGGTACCCTGGAATGGACTCCCGGGCTTGCGCCGCGAGTGCCTGGGCTGGGGTTGTGTGGTCGGAGAAATCTGCGTTCACGTGGATTGGCTCCTTGAAGACGGTTGCGGGGCGCATGGAATCTTCCGCCGCCGGCAGACGGGTGGTCATCACTAGATGGGGTCAGTGCCGAGGCACACCATCCAGTCGCCGCAGCAATCCGGGAACATCGGCGGGCAATCGCTGCAAAGACGGCGCGACGGCGCGCGTCTACTGTGCTGGCCGGTCTTCTTTTCTCGATGCGGTTGCATACCTCATGTCGCCTTGCCGCCTGCCGGACCGGATAGTCGTCGTCGATCTGTGCTTGCAGCTGGCGGCCGAATGGCGCGGATGCTGCGGCGACAAGGGGTCGCTCAGTGCCCGTACCTCCGGCCAGGCCCGGCCGCTCCACCAGATGACAGCCCACTGCATCTACCTCATCGCCAGCGAGGCCCTGCGTAATGCGGCCCGGCACTCAGGCTCCCCCGTGCTGGAGTTGACGGTGGAGTTCAGTGCCGAAGCCCTGGAGGTCACCATCAGGGATTTCGGCCGGGGCATGGAGGGGCCTGCGGGACCCGGCTTGACCGGCATGCGGCAACGCGCCCTGCAGCTGGGCGCGCTGCTGCAGATCTCCAGCGACCCACATTCGGGCACGGCAGTGCGTGTGAGCGTTCCCGCTGCCAGGGCCTACGCGTCGGAACCTTCGCCCACTGGTGGCTGGCAACGATGGTGGAAGGCATGCGCACGCCTGCTCGCGCGCCATCGCGTGCATTCCCGTCCTGTCGGGCAAGCCATGTAGGTGCAGGGTGCCGGCGCGCGGGCTCGCAGGTTAATAGGTGAGGCGCAGAGTCAGCGCAATGCTGCGCGGCGGGCCATAGGAATTGTATGCGTTGATGGTGCTGGCACGTGCGTAGTAGGTCTTGTCCAGCAGATTGGAAAGGTTCAGGTTCACGGCGACGCCGTGCGCCGTTTCGTAGCCTGCCAAAGCGTTGATAAGCGTGTAGCTGCCCTGGCGGCGCACCGGATCCGGCATTTCGCTCTGCCCGGCGACACCCAAGCCGAGCCGCCAGCTGCCGGCAGGGCCAGTGATGCGCTTCACGCCCCATAGCCTCCACAGATCCTCGGGCTCGAAGAGATCGAAGACGGTGCCGATGCGGGAAGCCTGGGCACGCACGTAACGCGATCGCGTATGCGACACGCCGCCGGTCACGTCGATGCCCGCACCCACATTGCCGGAGAGTTCGCTCTCCCACCCGGAAGCCTTCACCAGTCCCGCAGTGGTGAAGAACCCCGGATTAGCCGCGTCCGCCAGTGCGCGGTTGCGATCGCGCAGGCGGAAGGCGGCGGCCGACGCCTGGATGCGGCCACCGAGGAATTCTGCCTTGGCACCGATCTCGTACTGCGCCCCGACCCGTGGCGGCAACGCCGTGCCTCCCGCCCGGAGCTGGGTGGATTGGGGCAGGAACACGCTGGCATAGCTGCCATACACCGATACATTGTTCCGCACCCCGACAATCAGGCCGGCATACGGAACCCATTCGCCAGAGAGCGCCCCGGCGCTCGTGCGCGGCCTCGGCACAGAGGGCGCGACATCGCGCCGGTAGGCGTTGAACTCGCTCAGCCGGGTGCCGGCCAGCAAGGTGACGGATTCCAGCGGCTTCAGCCTGGTCTGCACGTAGAAGCCGTGTTGCGAGGATTCATTCTGGCTGCCGCTCTCGGCGGGCAGGTTGAAATCAGGTACCAGCGCGCGCTGGGCGAAGGGCAGGCGAATCGCGGCGCCAGTGGTTCGTTCCACGCCCACACTGGTGGAGGAATACCGGTCCGAGTTGTATCCCGCGACCAGCGAATGCGTGCGCCCGAAGAGGCGAAATGGGCCGCTGACGAACAGGTCGACGGCGCGACGGCGATAATCGGTGTCGTAGTGCCGACGCCCGAAGGGCAAAGTGCTGTCGGACAGCCGCACCGCGTCCTGGCTCACGGCGTCGTGAAACAGCAGGTTCTGGTTGGCATCGGTCCAGACAAGCTGGGCGATCCAGCCTCGTCCCATCTGCCGGGAGCCACCGGCGCGGTACTGGCTGATCCTCCAGTTGCTCCGGGACCAGGGTGCCGCGACCGTGGTGGAGCGGGGCACGTCGAGGAAGCTGCCGTCGCTCAGTGCCGGCAAACCGAAGTAGGCCGCCACGGTGTGGTCGTCCTGCCATGCGGCGGACGCGAACAAGCTGGTGCCGGCGTATGGGTCCCACTCCAGGGTGCCGTAACCGACACGCCGATCATTACGGTTGAAGTCGACATAGGAATCGCGCTGCTGGTAGGCGACGACGCCTCGCGCCCGCAGGCTGCCACTCTGATCGAGCGCACCGCCCAGGTCGACGACGCCGCGTCGACTGTCCCAGCTGCCTGCTGTCAGGCTGCCGTTGAGCCGAAAGTGCGTTGTCGGGCGCTTGGATACCAGGTTGATGCTGCCGCCGGGGTCGGCCGTGCCCTGCAACAGGCCCGTGGGCCCCCTGAGCACTTCGATGCGCTCGTAAACCGCGATGTCGAGCTGCTGGTAGCCGGACAGCGAGCTGTAGGCAGGGACGCCGTCATTCATCAATGCCATGGGATAGCCGCGGGCGCGGAACTGGCTTTGGCCATCGGTATTCGGCACGACGGTGATTCCCGTGACCGTCGCAAGGGCCGCGTCCACCGTCGTGAGGTTCTGGTCCTCGATGGCCTGAGCGGTGACTACGCTCACCGAGTTGGGAATATCGCGGCGCGGCAGTTCGACCTTGCTGCCTATGGACACATCCGCGCTGTACCGGGCTGCCTCCACCACCGCGGGCTGCAGTTCTTCTGCGGCCTGTCCGGCAGCAGGCGTCAGCAGCATGCACATCAGGCATGTCCGGTAACGGTGCGCCTGGCTGCGCCCGGCCCTCATCGCTCTTTTCTCATGTATGCAAGCCCGCCCGGGATGCGGATCTCGATCTCCGTGCCATGGCCGGCTTCGCTGTGGATGCGCACCGAGCCGCGCAGGCGGTGGGCGCGCTCCTGCATGTTGCGCAGGCCGAAGTGCCCGTCCCGGCCACCAGTCGCAAGCACTGCATCCGGGATGCCCGAGCCATCGTCGCGCACCGTGATGCGCAGCCAGGAACGTTCGTAGGCCAGCTCCAGATGGATGTTCCGGGCGCCGGAGTGGCGTATGGCATTGCTGAGCGCTTCCCTGACGATGAGGAACAGCTCCGCGTTGACACCACCGTCCAGCGCGCGGATGCGGCCGATGACGCGCGTGTCGAGGAAAATGGAGCGATCTGCGAGCAGCGCCCTGGCAGTGTGTGTGATGGCGTCAGGCAGTTCCTTGGTATGCGGGGGCGTGGCACGCAGCTCTGCTATGCGGTCGCGACTTTCAATGAGCACTTCGTCGGCGCTGTCCAGTGCAGCCTCCATCATCGCGGCCGCGGGCTCCGCCGGGGGTATGCGCCTGGCAACGGCCTGGAAACGCAGGATCAGACCCTGGACGCCCTGCAGCAGCGTGTCGTGCAATTCGCGCGAAATGCGCTCCCGCTCCATCGTGCGCGCCTCCAGCCGATCGCGCAGGCGCCGCTGGTGACGCGAGAGTTCGAAACGGAAGACGAGGCAGATGGCCAGTAATGCTGCCGCGCCCAGCAGCATGTGGAACCACCAGGTCTCGTAGAACCAGGGAAGGATGGTGATTTCAGCAACCGCAGATTCGCCCCACGTAGCACCCGCATCGGAGCTGGCCTGCGCTTCGAACTGGAACGTGCCCGGGTACATGTTGGTCAGACTGGCGCGCAGTTCCGAGCCGATGAGCCGCCAGTTGTCCTGGATGCCGGCCACCCGGAAGCGGAACCGCGTGCGGCCCTGCCGCTCGGTATTCCAGGGTCGCAGCGCGATCTCCAGGCTGCGCGTGCCCGCCGGAAACGATCCCCACTTGCCAACCGGTATGTAGACCGAATCGCTGCGCACGCCGGTGATCACTACGCTCGCCACGGGCGGCGCATAGGCGCTGCGCGCGTCTGTGGTCCACGCAATGCCATCACGGGTTGCGATCCAGAGCTTGCCATCCGTGGTTATTGCCATTGAGGTCGCGTGCGGCGAATCCTGCAGACTCTCGGTGATGCCTTCCTCACGGTCGAAGGTCTGGCAGTCCATGCGCTTGCCGGCTGCTGCCTCCTGCACGCCATTGGAGAACCGGGCGATGCCTAGTGGTCTGTAGATCCACAGCCCGCCGTGCCCGTTTTCCAGCACCTCGCGTGCCGAGGCCAAAGTCCCGCATCCCACAGTGGCTACATTCTGCAAGTTGCCGCCAGCGTATAGCGCGAGCCGGCGATCCCCGGAGATCCAGACGCGATCCTCCGCCGCGTGCAGATTGTGGATGGTGCCCAGCGCGCCTGCATCGGTGCCTCCGATCGCCTGGATTCCGTTCCTCCCCGCTCCCAGGACAGCACCTGAAAAATAGCCGAGCCAGACGGTTCCCGCCCGGTCGCGCGTCATCGTGGTGGGAGCCTCGGCGGGCAGCGATGAGATGCCGCTGCCTGCAAGCCAGCGCTCCTCTTCGAGCCGGTAGATGCCTCGTTGCGCAATGGACACCCACAGTTGCGCATTGGGAGCCTGCACAGCGGCCAGTACGACATGCCCCTGAAGCTCGGGGGGGAATGGATAGTTGCTGGTGCGGCCACCCTCGATGGCGGTCGCGCCGCCTGCACCGGCAAACCAGATCGCACCATGTTCATCTGCCGTTGCAATCTCGGGCGTGGGTGCCGGATAGCGTTCGGTAACGCGCCCATCGACCAGTTTCAGGACCTGCGCCGTGCCGGGAAATCCCACCCACAGGGAATTCCCGCTGCCGGATACCAGGGGGCCGGGGGCGCCAGCGGCCGGCGGCAGGGCGCTGCGGATAAATGACCCGCGCGAGAATTCGTCCATGCCCCCATCCGTGCTCAGCCAGATGTTGCCGTCACGATCTTCGAAGAGGGCCTTCACCACGTTGCCGCTGAGGCCATGGCCCGCGTCCTTGCGCTGTGCGAGGTTGCGCGCCGCGCCTGGCGCAAACCGCTGGAGGCCGTCGCCGCCTGCCCACAGGAAATCGTCCCGATCAACCAGCAAGGCGCGTACGGATTGCCGATCCCATTGCTCGAGCTTGCGCGCGGCGGGCGATGGGAGCCGCAGCAGCCCGGACACCGTTCCCGCCCAGAGTGCGCCATCGCGGGTCTGTGCAAGCGGAATGCTGATGCCGCGCTGGGCAGGCCAGGTGCCCGCGGCAACGAACTCGAGATCCGGCACAGCGGCGTGCGCGAGCACGGTCTCGCCGGCCAGCCATACCTGACCATCGTCTGTGGCAAGAATTCCCAGCATGGGGCCCGCAGGAATGCCGTTTGCCGCCGGGGTCAACCGCTGCCATCTTCCGGCGAGCCAGCGCGACACTCCCTGGTCGGCAGCCACCCACACGGAGCCGTCCCTTGCACAGTGCAAGGCCCGGATGGTGCCGCCAGGCAGGCCGGCATCGATGGGGATATTCGCTGCCTGCGCGTCCTGCATCCAGCTCACCGTGCCGTCTTCAAATGCGATCCACAGCCGGCCATCGGGCGTCGTGCACACAGCCATGACGCTGGTAGCGAGAAACGGGAACTTCTCGGGCCCGGACTCGGTGGCGTAGTTGCGTCCATTGAAAGAGCCGAGTCCGGCGGTGCCGCCCACATAGAGGTAACCATTGGGAGTCTGGGCGATCGCACGTATCCCTGCCGGGACCACCCGGTTCTCCGTCCAGCTCCGGTGCTGAATGGAAGCCAGTTCAATGTCGGGTTCAATGGCCAGACCCAGGCCGGGGAGCCAGGCCAGCATCCACAGCAGCCAGCGCGAACTGCGGCGGCTGACCTTGTCTGTCTCTGCCACCGGCCCCTTCACACTGCTGCTGCCGACAGATCGGATCATGTTTCCTTGCTTTCCGGCCTTGCGCATTCTGCCTCCGGCGCTGCACGACCGGATGGAAACTCACCCTAATGGGGGAGTACAAATCCGCTCTGCGGGCTAAAGTGGATGGGCATGCCAAGCGCCCCAACGGAATCGATCCGCGTACTGGTGGTGGATGACCACCCCGTGATGCGGGAGGGGGTGGCGGCGATCATCGCCGCGGAGCCCGACCTGCTGATGGTCGGCCAGGCCGCAACGGGGCGGGAAGCGATCGACGCGTTCCGCGAGCTGCATCCCGACGTCACGCTGATGGACCTGCAGATGCCGGAAATGGACGGCATCTCCGCGATCGCCGAGATCATGCGGCGCTGGCCCCAGGCACGCGTGCTGGTGCTCACCACTTTCAAGGGGGACGTACAGACGCTGCGGGCGTTGAAGGCGGGCGCCTGCGGATACCTGCTGAAGAGCATGATCCGCAAGGATCTGCTGGGCGCCATCCGCGATGCGCACCGTGGCCGTGTGAACCTGATGCCGGAGGTTGCCGCAGAACTGGGTCACTACGCGCTGAACGAGAACTTGTCCGAACGCGAAATAGAAGTACTGCGCCATGTCGCGACCGGCAGCGCCAACAAGCAGATCGCCTTCGTGCTGGGCTTGTCGGAGGAAACCATCAAGACCCACATGAAGAGCATCCTGAACAAGCTGCAGGCCAACGACCGCACCCATGCGGTGATGATCGCCATGCAGCGCGGCATCATCAACGCGTGGTCGGATTCCTGATCCACCCTAAAGAGGGATGAGCAGCTCCCTGCAACACGTGTTTTACCGGCCTGTGATGGCAGGGAGAATCGCACCTGTCCCGCCTGATTGGAGTCCGGCGCATGGTTGGTCCAGAATCATCTCCATTGACCTTGTCGCGACGCGGGGTAGTGATCGGCCTGGCTGCTGCAGCCGCGGCGGCATGGCCGGCCGACACCTTCGCCGCTGCCGAAAATCCCCTCCCAGCAGTCAACCCTTCCGCAGGAGCCTCTGGCATGAAGAGCATCACCACTCAGGACGGCACCGAGATCTATTACAAGGATTGGGGTAGCGGCCAGCCCATTGTTTTCCATCACGGCTGGCCCCTGAGCGCGGATGACTGGGATAACCAGATGATGTTCTTCCTGTCCAGGGGCTACCGCGTGATAGCCCATGACAGGCGCGGCCACGGCCGCTCTTCGCAGACCTTCACCGGCAATGAGATGGACACCTATGCCGCGGACGTGGCCGCTCTGGCCGCGCATCTGGACCTGAAGAACGCCATACACGTGGGCCACTCGACCGGTGGCGGCGAAGTGGCGCGCTATGTGGCGCAACACGGTGGCGGTGGGCGCGTGGCCAAGGCGGTGTTGATCGGTGCAGTGCCGCCGATCATGGTCAAGACCGCTTCGAATCCCGGTGGGTTGCCCATCGAAGTCTTCGATGGGTTCCGGGCCGCGCTGGTTGCCAATCGGGCGCAGTTCTACATGGAGGTGCCGGCCGGTCCGTTCTATGGCTACAACCGGCCCGGTGCGAAGGTGTCGCAGGGCGTGATCCAGAACTGGTGGCGGCAGGGCATGGAGGGTGGCATCAAGGCCCATTACGACTGCATCAAGGCGTTCTCGGAAACCGATTTCACCGAGGATCTGAAGAAGATCACCGTACCGACCTTCGTGATGCACGGCGACGATGACCAGATCGTGCCCATTGGTGCCTCCGGGCTGCTGTCGGCAAAGCTTCTCAAGCACGGCACGTTGAAGGTGTATCCCGGGTTGCCGCATGGCATGTGCACCACGCATCCGGACATCATCAACGCCGACCTGCTCAAGTTCATCCAGAGCTAGCGGAAACGGCACAGTGCGCACGCCGCCATCGGGTGGGTTCCGGTACGCTGGCTGGCCGCGCGGCCTGTGGGGCGCCGTTTTGATCGCGCTGTGCCATGGCAGCTGCGTGAATGCGGCAGAGAAGGCGCCTTTACGCGTGGCTGTCGAGCACTTCGTGACGCTGCCCGACAATGTCCGCCAGCCGGAAGGCCTCACGATCAACCCTGCGAGCGGCGAGCTGTTCGTCGGGACTTTCGACGCGCGAGAGCCCGACAGCGCACGCAACAACCAGCTGCTGCGCTATTCCCGCGACGGCAAGCTGCTGGGCAGCAAACCCTTCGGTCCGACGCCGCTGACCGGCATCGCATTCCGGGATGACCACATCTACGTGCTGAACTTTGGCACTGCTCAGCTGCAGCGTATAGCCGCCGCATTCGACGCGCAGACGCCGGTGCAGGTGGTACTGGCCTTGCCGCGCCTGGCTCCCACCGCCCCGGCTCCGCGATCGATCGCCAACCCGGATGGCAGCTCGGACGTCGTAACCTTCGGTTCAACCGGCATGGCCGCGCCCAACGGCATGGTCTTCGATTCCCGCGGCAATCTGTATGTCTCGGATTCCTTCCAGGGTGCCATCCTGCGGATAGAGGCGGCGACATCCTGCTCGCGCTGTGTCGCTGAAGTCGTGTCGAGAAACCCGATGCTGGCGACTGCAGGTGCGCTGCCTTTTGGTGCCAATGGCCTCGCATTCGACCCTGGCGAACAACACCTCTACATCACCAATGCCGGCGATGGCAGGCTGCTGCGCATGAACATGGCAGACCGCACGATGCAGGTCGTGGCCGAGAGCCTGCCTGGCGCCGATGGCCTGCTGTTTCACGGCGGGCTGTTCTGGGTGGCAGCGAATCAGATCGATCACGTCGTGGCGGTCAATGCCGCAGGCCGCGCCATGGTGATTGCTGGCGGGTTCCAGGGTATCAACGCTGACGGCACTCCCCGCGGTCTGCTGTTCCCGGCTTCGACCGTGGCGGACGGAAGCTGGATGTTCGTGACCAATCTGGCGCTTCCCCTGACTCCCGCCACCGGCGACGAATGGGAAGAGGAGGTAGCCCGCTGGTCCATAGCGCGGTTCCGGATCCCGGAATCCGGGAGCCGCTGATCGGCACGGACCCGATCCAGGGAAACTTCGCCGAGGTCGACGATATCCTGGAGAGCTTCAAGGGAGCGCTGGGGGATGACCGGCCGCGGTACCGCAATCATGTCTACCGCGACCTGAGCTACTTCGCCGCGCTCCAGCACGGTGGCGGAGCGATACCGCGGGCCGTGCAGATCGCAGCGGCATTCCATGACATCGGCATCTGGACGGCGGCCACGTTTGACTACCTCGGGCCCTCGGTGCAGCAGGCGACCATCTACCTGCAGCAATGCAACCTGGCGCATCTGGGACCGGAAGTGACCGCGCTGATCGAGCAACACCACAAGTTGAGCCGCTACTGCGGCTGCTTCGCGTCGGTGGAAGTTTATCGTCGCGCGGATACTGTCGACGTGACGCTTGGCCTGCGCCGGTTCGGTCTCAGCCGGTCGCTGGTGCGCGATGTACAGCAGATGTATCCGACACTGGGGTTCCACCGGATGCTGGCGCAACTCACGGCACGCCAATGGCTGCGGACGCCATGGCGCCCGCTTCCCATGGTGCGCCTCTGAATACGGGCGTCAGAGCCTGGCAGCGATCCAGGCTGTGATATCGCCCATCACCTGCTCACGTCCGTAATCGTTCAGCAGATCGTGGTAGTGGCCTTCGTACAGCTTGAGGGTCTTGTCACGCGAGCCGGCGCTGTCATGAAAGCGCTGGCTGCCGGACGGCCGCGTCACCTTGTCGGCCGTGCCATGCAGGATGAATACCGGCAGTTTGATCAGCGGAAACTCGCGCAGCAGGCGTTCATCGGCACGGGCAAGCTCGGCAACCGTCTGTGTGGGTTGGGATTCCCCGGCGATCAGCGGATCGGCATTCATGGCGCTGACCACGGCGGGATCACGCGAGAATTCCTCGTTCTTCAGTTTCAGCACATGCAGGTGTGGAGCCAGGTGGCTCAACCCCTTGACCACCGTCAGGGCGGCATCCGGAGCAGCCACCTGGAAGGCAAAGCTTTCGCAGATCAGGCCGGCGAGCTTCGCCTGGTTCTCGAGTGTGAACACGCATGACACGACGCCGCCGGCGCTGTGACCCAGCAGGAAGGTGGGAACTTCCGGATGGCGCGACTTCGCCAGGTTGATGGTGGCATCCACGTCGCTGACATAGTCCGACATGCTCTGCAGGTAGAAGCGCTCCCCATCGGAACGGCCGCGGCCGTGCAGGTCGAGCGCGAACACGGCCAGCCCAGCGGCGCGGAGCTGCTCGCCCGCCCACTTGTAGTAGCCGCTGTGCGAATTCACGCCGTGGCAGATGACGACTGTTGCGCGCGGGGCGGTGGATGGACGCCAGCTGCGCACGAATATCTTGTGTCCGCTGAGACTGTCGATGCGCTCTTCGAGTGCCGGCGAGGCGAGGGCAGTGTTCATGGAGATATTCCTCTGGCGGGAAGCGACGAATGCAGCAGCCTAACGGGCCGCCTGAGGGCAGCGCATCACTCAATCGGGGGAGTCCGGAGCAGTCCGCACGCCCTGTCGAAAGCAGCGAACGACTCGCGGAGGGCGAGATGCAGCCAGCACCCGGCTTCCTTCCCCGCTCACCCTAAAGAGGGATCGGCCGCTACTTCCAACTCGGGATGACCGCCGGATTCCCGGTCCCTACGCTGCATTGAAGCGGCTTCAGCGGATATGGCAGGGGGAGCAACGTGGCCCGGCGCATGACTTACCGTGAATCACTCTCTCCCTGGCAGGAACGGCATGCCAAGCAGCTGCTGCGGGAGCACGCGGAGCGCAACATCCGCATCGCGGAAGTCGCCCGGCAATGCGGACTGTCGCGCAGCCATTTCACGCGCGCGTTCAAGGCAACCACCGGCGAAACCCCGCAGCGATGGGCGCAGCGGCACCGGATCGAGCAGGCCAGGCAGCTGCTCGAGAGCGACCAGCCGATCGGCGACATTGCCCTGCAGTGCGGCTTCTCTGACCAGAGCCATCTCACGCGTATCTTCGTGCGACGGACCGGTTTCACGCCCGGCGCCTATCGGCGCATCAGGAGACTGCCTGTGTTCAGCCGCGGCGCAGATCGCGCCGCACCCGCTGGATCGCCATCCAGCTGCCAGTAACGCACACGGCAGTGACGCCGGCCAGCAGCAGCAGCGCGACCACATCCCACACGGGTCGCTGGCGGAGCCCGGCGAAATCCAGCCCATGCAGGCCGCGCTCGAACCAGCGCGCGCGCCGCGCAGCCCGATCGATGATGCGCAATTCGCCCGTCGTGGCGGAAAGGTACACCCGCGTGTGCTGCGCATCCCCGAGGATCGCGCGATACACGGGCAGGCCCACCGTACGCTTGTGCGAATAGTAGTAGGCATCCTCGTGGTCGAGCAGCTGCAGCGACTGCAGGCCGGTGTCCAGCTGCGCGAGCGCGACTTCCACGCCCGCGGTCCGCAGCGGCGCGGGATTTCCGGCGGCATCCAGGCGCATCGTGGAGCCGTCGGCGCGGCGCGCCAGCACAAACAGCTGCCCGCCCAGGGGCTGCGCACTCAGCTCCACGAAATCCTGGCCCTCAAGGCGGCCTGGCGCCCCGGCAAGGAACCGGCGCAGCTCCGCCACGGGTGGCTCACCCTGCAGCTGCATGCGCACGCGTGCCCCGGTGTCGCCGCCTTCGAGCAGGCCCCAGGGGTTCATGGTCAACAGGCCACTGCATACCCACGTGAGCGTCAGCACGCCGAAGAACAGGCCCGCGATGTGATGCCAGTACCACCAGCCGCGGAAGGGCGAGCCGGGGCGCCCGCCCCGCCAGCAAAGGCGTGAGATGCCCACATACAGACCTGTCGCGGCGAGGAAGGTGCCGACCAGCGACGTCCAGATCACCACCTGGGCCCACACCGCGCCATTGCGGCGCAGTGCCGTCGGATACAACCAGTGTGGAATGGCGCCCATCCAGCTCAGCAGGCGTTCCCGGCGGGTAGTGTCCTGGAAGACCTCCCCGGTGCGCCCGTTGATGTAAATCTGCGTGCCAGCGTTATCCCCCAGCGCGAACCGCTGCACCGGCCGGTTGCGCCGCGCGCTCTGGATCGACCACTGGTCGATGCCAACTTCCTCCAGCCAGCGCGGTGTACTCAGGATGCCGCGACGGCGCGCCAAGTCCGCCGCCACCTGCTGCAGATCCTGCTGCTGCAGGCGCTGCAACGGCGTGCCGGTGGCGAGAGCGATCGTCGCGACGCCCGGCTGACGCAGCACGGGCCGGCCGTTGAGCATGGCAATGCTGAACTCGCCGGCGGGTGCGGCATCGTCGGGCAGGAACCGCGTGATGCAGCAGCCGCGCAGCTGCAGCGGCGCAAGCGTTGCCAGTCGCTCGGCCGACGTAAATTCTGGGAACGGCTGGTACATCATCACGAAGCCGGACAGGCACCATGTGACCATCAGCACACCCACCGCCACAGCCGCATAGCGGTGGATGAAAAGTAGCGTCCGCAGCATCGCGCGCTTTCAGAAGGTGTAGCTGTAGTTCAGGAAACCCGTGCGCGGTGCGCCGCGGTTGCGATACAGGAAGCGCGTTGCCGGGGTGGAGCCAGCCAGCACCGCCTGCCGCACGCGTGTGGCGTAGTCCCCGTCGAAGAGGTTCTCCACGCGCAGGCCGAGGCGATGATGCCTGGGCTCGCCATCGAGGTACCACCAGCCGGCGAGGTCGGCGATGACTACGTCACCGTAAGGCTGCGGCCCGTAGCCGCCACCGGGCGAGGCATGAGCCGTGCCCGCGTATTTCAATGCCAGGCTCGCACCGATGGAGCTGCCGGCCGGCTCCACGCCCACGCCAAGCTTGGCGCTGTGTATGGGCCGGTCTGCGTGTTGCTGCCTGCTGCCCGCGTCGCGCTCCTGGCTGTACATGTAGCTGGCATCCACCGTCCATCCGGGCGCAATCGTGACGCGGAGCAGGGCTTCGGCGCCGGTTGCCTTCACCGTGGCGTCCGAGTTGATGAACACCGTGTCGAACCCCGCGGGCGGGTTGGTGTCGTCATCGGTGATCAGGTTCTTGATCCGGCGCTTCCAGCCCGTGAGCTGCCACGTGGCTGGCAGCTCGCCCGCGCCCAGCCTCCCGCCGATGGAGACATTGATGTTGAAGCTCTTCTCCGGTTTCAAATCCGGGTTGCCGCGGGTGTCGAAGGGGTCGATGGCATACAGCTGGTAGGCATCGGGCAGCAGGAACGACGTGCCCACCGTGCCTTCAACGTACAGGGACTCACTGAAGTGATAGACGCCCGAAGTGTTCCACACCGTCGCCGTCGCGCCACCGGTGTCGTTGTAGCGCACGCCTGCCGCCAGGCGGCCATGTGCAGACAGGTCGTCGGTCGTGCGCAGCTGCACGTACGCCGCATGCGCCTTCTCGGTGAGGCCCTCGATCAACAGCACCTCATCACGCCCGCGGTAGTTCTGGAAGTCGTACCCCACGTGATATTCCAGTCCACGGGCAAGCTTCATGGACGCCGCAGCGCTCAACCCGAAATCCTTGTATCCCCAGAAGGCGCTGTCATCCGGATCGGTGGCCGGGTAGTAGCTGGTATCCCAGTCGTGCAGGTAACCCTTCACGAACAGCTGCACAGTGTCGCTGGCCTCGATGTCCAGGCGCGCGGAGAGAGTGTCCTCGTCGCGGTCGTTGACGTTGGTGCTGGCGACGCCCGGATAATCCAGCGCGGCTTCGGTATGCACCCCCTGCACGGTCAGCCGGGCACTGTCGGTGAAGTCATAGCCGTACTTCAGCCCGAAGCTGTCCACATAGTACTGGCGGTCGCGGGTGGTCGCGTCGGGCTGGTATGCGTCCAGCAGGCTGTAGCCGTCGGACTTGTCCCTGGAAGCCCAGGCCACGAAGCGATGATCGCCCACGGCACCACGGCCATAACCATTCAGGTGGGTGCCATCGCGGCTGTCGGCGCCCACGCTGATCGCGCCACCCGGTGTGGCGGAGAACGCGCGCGTCACAATGTTGATCACACCCGCAGCGGCCTGCGTGCCGTACAGCAAACCCTGCCCGCCTTTCAGCACTTCGATGCGCTCGATCATGCTGGCCGGCAGTGTGTCGGCGGGGCTGGTGCCATTGTACAAGCGGTTGTTGATGCGCACGCCGTCGACGGTCCACAGCACATCGCTGGTGCGCGAGCCCTGCAGGGAGAGGTTCACATAGCTGAACGCTCCCGCCTGCGGGGCAACGTAGGCGCCCGGAACCAGCATTTCCAGGGCTCGGGTGGTATCCACGAAGCCCTGGTCGCGGATCTGCTTGCTGGTGACGAACTCGACATCGTTGCCATAGCGGGAGAGCTCAAGAGGCGTGGTGACCTCCAGGCTGCGCGCCGTGACGATGACTTCGCGCAGCTCCTCGTCAGCAGCGGCGCCCGCGCCCAGGGAGACGGCCGGCGCTGCCAGGGCCAAGGCCAGGACGGCCGCGCGGACGGAATGCGAACGGCGGAACAACATGCGGACCCCTCTGTTCTTGTTCTGGAGTCCGCACTCTGTGTGGCCGCCGCCGCCGCCGCACAGTTCCCAACCGTTATGGAACCGTTACCTGCGCCTCAAGGAGCCCGCCAGCCACCGCCCAGCGCCACGTACAGGTCCAGCGCCGAGTTCAGCCGCGACAGGCGGATCTGCGACAGCGCGTCTTCCGCCGAGAACTGCACACGCTGCGCGTCCAGCACATCCTGCAAGGCGCCGGTGCCTTCGCGGTATTCCACCTCGGCCAGGCGCAGCGCCCGCTGCGCCTGTTCCAGCGTGGCGCGCTGGCTCTCCTCGCGCCGCAGGTCCGACTCGGCATTGGAGAGGCTGTCATCCACCTGCTTCAGTGCCGAGCGGATGGTGCTGGCGTAGTTGAGCAGCGTGATGTATTCGTTCGATCTCGCGTTCTGCAGCTGCACGCGGTTGGCACGGATGCCGAAGATGCTCTCGACGATCTGCAGCGCGCCGCCCAGCGAGAAGGTGTTGACCGCATCAGTCAGCGACAGCAGCTGGTCCGAAGCGGTGGTGCCGCCGGCGGTGAAGCTGATGGCGCCGGGCAGCAGGTTGGCGCGCGCGATGGCGATGTTGGCCTTGGCACCGGCCAGATCCGTCTCGGCAGCAGCAAGGTCGGGGCGCCGCAGCAGCAGGTCCGCAGGCGCCCAGGCCGCCACTTCCGGCACCACGATCTGTTCGAAGGGCTCACCGCCAACCTGGAAATCCTGCGGCACCCGGCCCAGCAGCAGCGCCAGCGCGGTCTCGGTCTGGCGTTGCTGGGTCACCAGCGGAATCAGGTTGGTGCGCTGCTGCAGTACGGTGGTGGTCTGCTGCGAAAGATCGAGCGGCCGCGCCACGCCGTTGCGGAAGCGCGCATCGACGATACCCAGCAGGCGCTCGGCGATCGAAAGGTTCTCCCGCGCAATGGCTACGCGGGCGCGGATGGACAGCAGCTGGAAATACTGGGTTGCGACATTGGCGGACAGTGTCAGCCGCGCCGCGTCCAGGTCGTAACGCGTTCCGGCAAGCGTGGCGCGGCTGGCGCGCACCCCGGCAGCACCGCCGCCCCAGATGTCGACGTCGTAGCGCAGCTGGCCCGTGACGGTGGTGGAGCTGCCGATGGTGGTGGGGATGTCCTCGCCGCCGCTGCGCGTGCGTCCAGTGCTGCCGCTCACCGACAGATCCGGCAGCAGGCTGTCGCGCGACACGCTGAGCGCGCGCTCGGCCTGTTTGACGCGCTCCTCGGCGATCTTCAGCGTCGGGCTGCCTTCGCCGGCCTCGGCGATCAGCTGCGTCAGCACCGGGGACTGGAACGCCTGCCACCAGTCGAGCGGAATGTCGGTGCCCGCGCCGGCAGCGGAAGGATTCTCCCAGGCCACCGGCAGGTTCACCGGGTTCTCCACACGGTCGATGCGATACGAGCAGCCAGCCAGCAGCGCCACCACGGCGGCGACGGTAAGGGGACGAAACAATGTTGCGGAACTCAAGTCATCACTCCGATTGCAGCGCCACGACCGGGTCGAGATAGGCAGCCTTGCGCGCTGGCAGCCAGCCGAAGATGAGGCCCGTGGCGAAAGCCGAGCCGAATGCGAGCACGACGGGGAACGCCCGGAACAATACGGGCGTGGTGGTGACGGACCCGATGATGGCCGCCGTGCCCAGGCCGATGACCACGCCGATGATCCCGCCCACCGCCGACACCACCAGCGCCTCGATGAGGAACTGCTGCAGGATGTTGCGGGTACGCGCGCCGGTGGCCATGCGGATGCCGATCTCGCGCGTGCGCTCGGTGACGCTGACCAGCATGATGTTCATCACGCCGATGCCGCCGACCAGCAGCGAGATGGCGGCGATCGAGCCGAGCAGCATGGTCATGGTCTGGCGGCTGGCCACTTCGTTCTCGAGGAACATGCCCGCATTCATGATGCGGAAATCCACCGTGCCATGGCGCTCGGCCAGCAGCGACTCGATCTGCGCCGTGGTCTCCTTGATCTTGTTCACATCGCTGACTGCGACCGTGGCGCGGTTCAGGTAGCGGTTGCCGGAAAGCCGCATCTGGCTCGTGGCATAGGGCACCAGCACCACTTCGTCCTGGTCCTGCCCGGTGGGGGCTGCGCCCTTGCGGCTCATGACCCCGATGACCTGGAAGGGCTGGGTGCCGATGAGCACGTACTGGCCGATCGGATCCTCGCCATCCGGAAACAGGTCGTCGGCCGTGGTACGGCCGAGCACCGCGACGGCCTCGTGCTCCTGCTCGTCCTCGGCGGCGAAGAAGGTGCCCAGTGCCACCGGCCACTGGCGCGCCTGCGGAAACTTGTACGAGGTGCCGATGATCTGCGCAGTGGTGTCGTTCTCGCCATGGCGCAGGGTCGCATTGCTTTCCTGCGCGGGGATCGCCGCCACGATGTTGCCGATGTTGCCGTCGATGGCCGTCACGTCATCGATGACCAGCGTCGAGGTGTTGTTGAAGCCGCGCTGGTTGGGTACGCCGGGGCGCACGGTGAGCAGGTTCGAGCCCATGGCGCTGATGCGGTCGAGCACCTGCTGCTTGGCGCCATCGCCGATGGCCAGCATGGTGATCACCGAACCCACGCCGATCACGATGCCCAGCAGAGTAAGGAAGGAGCGCAGCATGTTGTGGCGCAGTGCGCGGAAGGCATTCTTGGCTGATTCGAAGCCCTCGGCGACCTGCGTCATCTTGCCGCGGCGGACATTCACCGTTTCCACGCGCGCATTGGCGGAAATCACCGGGCCCGGATCGGACACGATGTGGCCGTCGCGGATCTCGATCACGCGCCGCGCGTGCTCGGCCACCTCCTGCGAGTGGGTGATCAGGATGACGGTGTGGCCCTGCGCCGACAGCTCGTCGAGCAGCTTCATCACCTCGACGCCACTGCGGCTGTCGAGCGCGCCGGTGGGCTCGTCGGCGAGGATGATCTGGCCGCCGTTCATCAGTGCCCGTGCAATCGACACGCGCTGTTGCTGGCCGCCGGAGAGCTGCTTGGGCCGGAAATGCAGACGTTCGGCAAGGCCCAGGCGGGTCAGCAGTGCCCGCGAACGCTCATGCCGGTCGTGCAGCTCGACGCCCGCGTACATGGCCGGGATCTCGACGTTCTCGGCGGCGGTGCTGCCGCCGATGAGGTTGTAGCTCTGGAACACGAAGCCGAAGGCCTCGCGTCGCAGGTCCGAGAGTTCGTCACGGTCGAAATCCGATACGTCGCGGCCGTTGAACAGGTACTGGCCGCTGGTGGGCCGGTCGAGACAGCCGAGGATGTTCATCATCGTCGACTTGCCCGAGCCGGACTGGCCGATGATGGCGAGGAACTCGCCGGCATAGATCTTCAGATCGATGCCGTGCAGCACCTGGGTAGTGAGCTCGCCATTGGCGTAGCTCTTGGTGACCTGGCGCAGCTCGATCACCGGGACCGGCTCGTTGTTCATGGCTGGCTCGCTCACGTTCAGGGCCTGAAGCCGCCGCCGGGGAAGCCCCCGGCCGGGAAGCCGCCCGGTGCGCCCGGACGATTCTGGTTCTGGCCAGCAGGCGTCTGCGAGGCCGCTGCCGGGGCTTCCGTCTGACGCAGGCCTGCCACGACTTCCTCGCCCTCGGTGACACCGGACAGCACCTCGCCATGCACGCGGTTGGTGGTGCCGATGACCACCTCGCGCTGCTCCAGCGTGCCATCGGCCTTCTTGACCATCACGATGCCGCGACGCTGCGGCGCCTGAGCACCGGCGGCCGCACCTTCGCCGCCCTGACGCTGCGCCTGGCGCTGTTCACGCATCCGGCGGAACTG
>JBEVNO010000155.1:0-19543 GCA_040508085.1 Steroidobacteraceae bacterium | reverse complement strand
GCCCCTTCTCCCCGCGTCGGTTTCGTAAGCTTAGGCTGCCCCAAAGCACTGGTCGATTCGGAGCGCATCCTGACGCAGTTGCGCATCCGTGGCTACGAGATTTCACCCAGCTACGAGGCCTCCGACCTGGTGGTGGTCAATACCTGCGGCTTCATCGACAGCGCCATTGATGAATCCCTGGAAGCCATTGGTGAGGCCATTGCCGCCAATGGCAAGGTGGTGGTCACCGGCTGCCTGGGTGCCAATCCGCAGCGCATCCTCGACAAGCACCCGAAGGTGCTGGCGGTCACTGGCCCGCATGCCACCGACCAGGTGCTCGAAGCCGTCAACCTGCACCTGCCGCGCCCGCATGAACCCTTCCTCGACCTGGTGCCGGCGCAGGGCATCCGGCTCACGCCCCGCCATTACGCCTATCTCAAGATTTCCGAAGGCTGCAACAACAAGTGCAGCTTCTGCATCATCCCGGATCTGCGCGGCCGGCTCGTTTCGCGGCCGCTGGCCAACGTGCTGTTCGAGGCCGAGCGGCTGGTGGCTGCCGGCGTCAAGGAACTGCTGGTGATCTCGCAGGACACCAGCGCCTATGGAGTCGACCTGCGCTATGCGCCGGCCACCTACAACGGCAAGGAATACGAGACCCGCTTCATCGATCTCGCCCGCGCGCTGGGTGACCTGGGCGTGTGGGTCCGCATGCATTACGTCTATCCCTACCCGCATGTGGATGCAGTGATGCAGCTGATGGCAGATGGCAAGGTGCTGCCCTACCTCGACATCCCGTTCCAGCACGGCAGCCCGTCGGTGCTGAAGCGCATGAGGCGCCCCGCGCATGCCGAGAACACTCTGGACCGCATTGCCGGCTGGCGCCGCGCCGTGCCGGATCTCACCCTGCGCAGCACCTTCATCGTCGGCTTCCCCGGCGAGACCGATGCCGAGTTCGAGGAGCTGCTGCAGTGGCTGGATGTGGCGCAGCTGGATCGCGTCGGCTGCTTCAAGTACTCGCACGTGGAGGGCGCCACATCGAACGCGCTGCCCGACCCGGTTCCCCCGCAAGTGATGGACGAGCGCCATGCACGCTTCATGCACAAGGCGGCGGCGATCTCCGAGCTGCGCATGGCGACGAAGGTGGGCCGCGAGATGACGGTGCTGGTCGACAGCGTCGATGGCAGCAAGGCCCTGGCGCGCACCGAAGGTGACGCGCCGGAGATTGATGGCGTGGTGAATGTGAAGAAGGCCAGGGGGCTGCGGCCCGGTGAATTCGCACGCGTCAGGATCACCACCGCCGGCACCTACGATCTGGCGGCTGAACCGGTTTAATTGCCGGGCCGGGGCGCTCCCGTGATGCGCTGGCCTGTGAACGGGATCTTCACGGCCGCCATCTCGATGGCACCGCTGAATGTATCGCCGGACACCACTCCCGTGTAGGTGATCACGAGCTCGCTGTCGCCGATGGCCACTGTTCTCCTGTATGAGAAGCGATCCCCCTCCAGCACGATGTCCTTGCCCGGCCCCGCCTCGGGTTGCCCGGGCGCAGGATCGACCAGTTTCGCCGTGATGGCATAGCCACTGGCTGTTTTCACGACCGTCACGATCTCCGATGCGTTGCCGGTGGGCGCGGCAGCGGTCGCTGTCCACTGGCCAAGGAAAGGGGATTCGGCGGCAAATACGGGCGAGACGAGCCCGGCGATGAATGCCAGCCCCAGCACTGATGGCGAGGTGCGCATGTTCATTCTCCTGGATGTAGATGAAGTGTTCGACCCCGATGATCAACGTGCCGGCGCCAGCCGCAGGATGCGGCTGCCCGAGTGGTGTTCGAGCAGCAGGTAGACCAGTCCATCAGGCCCGGTGGCCACGTCGCGGATGCGGCCGAGGCCTTTGAGCAGCGTCTCGCGATGCACGACCCGATCGCCCTTCAGCACGAAGCGGTACAGCTCGGTGGCCTTCAAAGTGCCGACCAGCAGGTTGCCGCGCCACTTGCGGAACGGGGCACCGTCGTAGATGACAAAGCTCGACACCGCTGGCGCCGGGGTGAGATCCACCACTGGCTGCTCGATGTCCTTCAGGTTGAAGGTGATGCCGAGTTCCTTGCCATAGTCGACGGGCAAGCCTTCGTAGCGCAGGCCCTTCGAGGTCAGCGGCCAGCCGTAGTTGCGGCCCGGGCGCAGCTGGTTGATCTCGTCGCCGCCGCGCTGGCCCATTTCGGTTTCCCACAGCCTGCCGGTGCGGCGGTCGAACTCGAGACCCTCGGGGCTGCGATGGCCGTAGCTCCAGATCTCCGGCAGCGCGCCAGGGGTGCCGACGAAGGGGTTGTCCTGCGGAATGCTGCCGTCATCGTTCACGCGCAGGATCTTCCCGTAGGGCAGTGTCAGGTCCTGCACGCCGGCGAACTCCGAGCCGCCCTTGATGCCGATGCTGAGGAACACATGGCCCCTGCCATCAAAGGCCACGCGCCCGCCGGCCGACATATCCACCATGCTGGTGTAGTTCTCGATGTCGGTGCGCCAGATCACCTGCTGGTCCACCCATTCACCGGCGCGGATGCGCCCGCGCACCAGCACCACCATCGAGGCCGGCCGCTTCGTCTTGCGGCTTGCGCCATTGCAATCGCTGCACCGCTCGGTGAAGGAGAGGTAGATCCAGCCGTTCTGCCCATAGTCCGGATGCAGGGCAACGTCCAGCAGATAGCCCATGCCGTACACCAGCAGCACGCCGGGAACCTGGAAGCCGTCGTTGAATGTCTGCGGCGTGCCGCGGATGGGATCGGATTGCCGCCCATCGGCGGAAATGATGCGCAGGCCGCCCGTCTTCTCCGCCAGCAGGATGCTGCCGTCGGGCAGCGGTGCAATCGAATAGGGCAGTGCCGCAAGGCCGGTGGCCACCGTCTCCACGGAGAATGCCTGCGCTTCGCTGCGGATCACGCCCGCCGCGACGGCCGGCGGCGCCGCGATCCTGAAGTCGGCATAGGACAGATCGGCGCGCTTCTCACCAATGAAGTTGGCGAGACGCCGGATGGTGACCGCGTCCATGGTGGCCGAGAACGCGGGCATGCGGCCCTGCGGGAAGCCGTCGGCAATGCTCTTCGCCATCGCGTCCACCGAATCACCGTGTCGCAACGGCGCGCCGGCCAGCGGCACGCCCTGCGCCGTGCCCTCCATGTTCGCGCCGTGGCAGGGCGCGCAGTTCTCCTTGTAGGGCGCGGCGAATGGATCAACCGCTGGTGCCTGCGCCTGTGCCGGCTGCGGCACAGATGCCAGTGAGATTGTGGTTACGGCTGCAAGAGTCGCGGCAATCGCCTTCACGAAGGCGCACGTGTCCCTGGTCTTCATACGACCTCCTTTGAAAAAACGCGTTGGGTTCGGACTTGCGGGGCGGGGCTAGGCCATCAGGCGTAGTCCCGGGTACGGGAACTGACGATCATCACGAAGGCGAGCGAGGCGAGGATCACCAATGCCTCACCAGTCAGCATCAGACGCGAGAACGGCGGCCAGACGACGGTGTCGGTGGCCAGCACCTGCCTGATGTGCGGCTGGTTCAGCCACACCATGAACAGGCTGAAGCAGATGTTCACCACCAGGATGGCGATGCCGGAAACCGGCTCGGACCTGATGATGTACAGCGATGCGAGCACCACGCTGAACAACGCCAGCGTGAAACCCTGCAGCATCACGGCGTACACCACCATGCCGAGCTTGGCCTCGGGCGGTATGACGAAGGCGAGCACTGCCAGCACCGTCAGCGCCAGCCAGGCAATGCCGTAGATCAGCCAGGTGGAAAGCAGTTTCGCGAGGGCATACTGCCGTCCGGAGATCGGCAGGCTGAGCACGAACAGGCGCACGTTCTTCACACGCTCGGCCAGTACGCCCAGCATGGCAATGAAGATGCCGCTGGCCACGCTCACGGTGAGGAACAGGATGCCGCCGACTGCCTTGCCGGCGCTTCCCCAGCCGGAGATCACGAACGCCAGCAGGCCGCCGGCGATCGTCGCGATGATGAAGCCGCGCATCAGGTAAAGATCCTTGCGCACCAGCGCCCAGAAAACCGGGTTCATGACTGCTCCTCCCTGCGACTGCCCATCACGCTCGCCACAAAAATCTCCTCCAGCGACATGCGCTGCACCTCGTGTACGCGCGCGCCGGCGCGTTCGATCGCGGCATGCAGCCCCTGCTGGTAGTTGCTGGTGGTGAGCGTGGCGAGCCGCCCGGCCGGCGACACCTGCACGACATCCTCCAGCGGCGGCAGCTGCGCCCCCGGCGGGATATCGATCTGCAACCGCCGCCAGCGTTCCAGGAAACTCTCCTTGTCGCGTGCGTCCACCAGCCGGCCGCGGTCAATGAAGGCGATGACGTCGCTGATGCGTTCCACGTCCTGCGTGTGGTGCGATGAGAACAGGATGGAACGCGACTCGTCGCGCACGATATCCATCAATTCGGTGAGCAGCTCCTGGCGCGCCACCGGATCCAGGCCCGAGGTCGGCTCATCTAGCACCAGCAGCCGCGGCTTGCGCGCCAGGGCCAGCAGCAGCACGGCTTTCATATGCTCGCCGCGTGACATGCCGCCCACCTTCTGGTCGGCATGCAGGTTGAAGCGCTGCAGCAGAGCCAGCGCGTAGCTGCCATCCCAACCGGGAAATATCGAGGCGATGAAGCGCATGTGCCAGTCGAGCGTGGCGCCGCTGTAGAGCCGCATGTCGTCGGCCACATAGGCGACCTCGCGCTTGGCCTCGGCCACCTGTTCGGGCACGGGCCGCCCCAGCAGCCGGATTTCGCCCGCCTCCGCGCCGATCAGGCCGAGCAGCAGGCGGATGGTGGTGCTCTTGCCGGCGCCGTTCGGACCGACCAGGCCCATGATCTGCCCGAGCGGCAGCTCGAGATCGAGGCCCTCGAGGCGGAAGTAGCGGAAGCTCTTCGCAAGGCCGCGCAGGCAGAAGGCATGGGTGGGAGTGGTGTTGCTCATGCGGCCCCTTCCGTGTTGCCGCGCCGGACCCGGCGCAATCGTTCGATGAGTTCTTCTTCGCTCAGATTCAGCAGCGCGGCGATGCCCGCCGCCGCGGCCAGATGCTGCTGCAGCTCCTCTTGCTGCAACGACTGGCCGAGCCCGGCATTCCCCGCCACGCAGGATCCACGGCCGGGGCGAGTCTGGATCACCCCCTCGAGCTCCAGCTCCAGATAGGCCCGCTTGATGGTGATGACGCTGACGCGGATGTCCGCGGCCAGCTGGCGGATGGAGGGAATCTCGTCCCCGGCCTTGAGCTCGCCCACTGCGACGCGGTGCCGGATCTGCTCCTTGACCTGCAGATACAGCGGCCGGGGATCGGCCTGCGAGATGGAGACAAGACTGTGCCTATCTGTATTCACGGTATGCACAGTATGCACAGCGGTCAGGGCTGTCAAGCCCTCGGCGCGGCCTCGATGGTTCCGGCCGCCTACAGATCGGCCAGCGCGCCTCCGGCCTCCCCCGCCTGCCGCAACAACCAGCCCAGCCGCTCGCGCAATTCCGGCAGGCCCTCGACGTTGATGCACATCTGCTCCCCAAGCGCCGCGAGGATGGCGTCCTCGTCTGGCAGCATCTGGCGCTGCATGCGTCCGTCCTTGCCGTAGAAGCCCAGTTCATGCGCCTTCAGCACCCAGCGTCCGGCTTCGGTGGCGCGCGACACGATCAGCGTCTGCGCAAAATGCGAGGCCGGGTCGTGCACCAGCTGGAAGTTGGCCGCCTCGAAATCCACGGGATGCTGCGGCTGCAGATCGAAACGGAACAGCGGCTTCCACTCATCGCGGATCAGCGACTCCATCACCTGCTCACCGGATGCGAGGGCACGCAGCCGGAATGGTTCATGCGGCGTGGCCTGCGCCGCCTCGCTGTGCAGCGCCAATGCGCCAGTGAGTGTCTGCCCACCGAAGCCGGCATCAACTATCCAGTCCGTGCCTTCGCAGTGCACGCGCAGCAGGCGATGCGTACGCGCGCCGATCATTTCCGGCGGGCGATTCCACATCACGCGCGCGGCGAGGTCGGTGACTCCAAAGCCCAGCTCGCGCAGCGCATCGCCCAGCAGCAGATTCTGCTCGAAGCACCAGCCCCCGCGGCGGCCGGCGACGAGTTTGCGCTGCACGTCCGGCAGCGCCAGGCTGATGCGCCGCCCCAGGAAGGCATCGATGTTCTCGAAGGCGATGGATTGCGCGTGCAGGCGCGCGATGCTGGCGAGCACTGCGGCACTGGCGTGCCGCGGCCCGCTGTAGCCGATGCGTTCGAAATAGGCAGGGAGGTCGATGGTGGCGGGCGGCTTCATGTCGGGGGTCGGACCCTCGGCGGTTTAGCCTAGCGGGCGGCTGGCGCGGATCCGGTCTCGCCATTATAGGCAGGGTTGGCCTCATCCAGCGGGCTGCGGGCCGGTGGCACTGGTGTCGTCGCGCTCTCCAGCCACGCCCGCTGGATCATGTCGCGCAGCATCGCCGCGCCGGCGGCGGCCCGATCCAGTATCAGCGCGCGGGCTTCAGCGTCATCGGCATGCAGGAACGCATCGCGCTGCTCGAGCTGGTAGATGCGCTCCACATGGCTGCCGGACTCATCCAGATAGGCCAGCACGGCGTCGAACAGGTCACCGTCACGGCGCCCGGCGGCGCCCATGCGCGGCGCGAGGTCCGCGGCGGTCATGCCGATGAGCTCCACGAACTGCGTCTCGACGCGGCCGTGGATGGTGGTGTCGCGGGTGTAGTTGCGCGGGTTGGGGCCGCGCCAGCCGTCACTGTGGATGGAGTTGTGCATCGGCTGCGAGCCGTCGCCGATGTAATGCGCCAGCTGCATCACATGGAAGGCGCAGATCTGCTCCAGGAAGCGGGTGTCGGTCTGCGCGGCCTTTGCCTGCCGGTACATGCGCAGGTTCGCTACCAGCCGGCCATAGGCTTCCATGGCGGCAAAGGGCAGCGTGCCGGTCCAGCGCACATTGGTGCGGCGCGCCGCGGCAGGATCCTTCTTCACCAGCCGCTGCTGCTCCCGATACAGCGCCAGCACGAATTCGTAGCGCGAGCGCGGAATGGGTTTGAGGAAGGCAAACTGCTCGCGGAACCAGCCGTGGTTGGGATCCTCCTCCAGCTTCGCAAAGGGCTCCGATATGGCGCGCCAGCTATCCGGGATGGTGGCCGAGTCACCGATGAAGTCCGCATGCTGCTGCAGGAACAGCGGACCGTCAGCCGGCAGCCCGGCCAGCGCCGCGCGGTTGATGGCGGAGTGGGCGCGCAGGCCCCAGGCGGCGGCCGGTGTGGCGGCGAGCGCCAGACTGGCGCAGGCGACGAGACCGCCGATCCAGGTGACCGACATCCAGCCCGGGTTCCTGTTCATCGTTGCTCTCCTGTGCATCACGGATCCAGCGGATCGAGCGGATCCACCTGCACCGAGATGGCTGCGGGCCGGAACTCGATGGTGAAGGGCGAGGTCCGGCGGCCGACGCTGCCCGGCATGAAGCCCAGCTCGCGCTGGTTGCGTTCCACGAAGGCGGTGCTGCCCACCGAATCGATGTGCGGCGGATTGCTGAGCACGAGGGCGTCGCGGTCCAGCGGCGCATGCAGCCGCAACAGCAGGCGCGTGGCATTGCGCAGGTTGGTGGTGGTGTGGCGCGCATAGGGCTCGATCAGGATGGCCGATTCGGGGATGCCATAGCGCTCGATCAGCGCACGGCGCATCTCCACGGCCTCCACCCGCTGCGTTTCCTTTGGATGGACGGCGGCGCCGCTGCAGATGATGAACGGCGCGTCACCCGCCAGGAAACGCTCTGCCGCGCGGCGCACATGCAGCTTGCCCAGCGCGCTCAGCGGCACGTTCAGATCCTCCGGGCCTGCACCCAGCACGATGATGGCGGTATAGGGGAAGCCCGCCCACCGCACGCGGCCGGCGTACCGGAATGCAGCCGCATTCAGGCCGCCGTCCAGTGGCTCGAACGCGATGGCGTCCAGCCGGTTGTTGACGTCCAGCAGGGCCAGCGACAGGCCGATGCTCGCATCCAGCGATGTGAAGGGCTCGTGCGCTGCAGCCTGCGCGAGCGCGCCCGCCGCGCGCAGGTCGATGATGAAGCGCTCGGTCCCGGGACTGCCCCACGGCCCATCGATCTGCGGATAGCGCGGCGTTGCCCCCATGCCATAGATGCGCAGTAGCTCGTTGGCGCCGATCAGTTCGCGCCGCAGCTGCTCCGGTTGGCGGGTGGCGCGCGTCATCAGCTCAAGCTCCGGTGGCTGCCATATTGCGGCTGCAACCGTACAAGGCATGTCGTCCGCGCAGGCGGCAATGCGCGCCGCCCGCGCCATCAGCATCGTGCGCTCCGGCCCACCCTGGGCCGCCGCCTGCAAGGTGCTGGCCAGCGGATACAGGCGCTGCGCCAGCCGCGCCTCCACCGCATCGCGCGGCTGCGCCGCGCCCACCAGGCTGCCGACCAGCAGCAGCAGCAACGGCGCGCTGCGGCGCATTACCAGCTGCGGCTCACCGATACGCGGAAATTGCGACCGAACAGCGGCCGCCCGTAGATGGCTTCGGAGGTGCCCTGCCCGGCGAGGCTGTCCGTGCGCGTATTGCCTTCGGTCAGCCCCTTCTCCTCGGTGAGGTTGTCGCCCACCAGCTGCGCGCGCCACGCGCCGCTGCTGAAGGACACTCCCGCACCCAGCGTCTGGTAGGAGGGAAGCGCGGTCTGGTTGAACAGGTCCACATAGGACTTGCCGACGAAGTCGTAGCGCAGGAAGGCTTCCATCTCGCCGCCGCCCACCGTCCAGTTCACCGTCGGCGTGACATGCCCGTACAGCTTGGGCTCACGCACGATCTGGTTGCCGTTCACGGCGCTGGGGTCTGCGCCAGCAGTGTTCTGCAGGTTCTTGTACTGCGGGTCACCGATGGTGACGGAGGCGGCCAGCGCGAACCAGCGCAGCGGCCGGACCAGGCCATCGGCCTCGATGCCGCGTGACTCGGCCTTGCCGATGAAGGGCACCGACTGGTCATTGCGCCCGGTCACCGGATTGAAGGCCACGAACGAGGCGTTCAGCGGATCGAACTTGGTGTAGAAGGCCGTCAGGTACAAGTAGGAGCGGCCGAACGAGGTCTTCAGGCCCAGCTCGTACTGGTCCGTCTTGGTCTTGACCACTACCGGGTTGATGTTGCGGGCGAGCTGCGACTGCGGCGCGATCTCCACATGCGAGGCGCGGCCATAGGTGCCGAAGTTGCCGGTGAAATCGAAGTTCAGGCCCACGGTCCAGTTGGTGACCGAAGGCTCGATCTCATCGTGGCGCTGCATGTCGCCATTGAAGCGGCGCGTGGTGTTGTCGGCGAGGCTGGTGGCGTCCCCGAGGTCGGCGTTGGCCGTCTGCAGCGCATAGCCCTCGTAGTCGTACTTCTCGTGGCGGATGCCGGCATCCAGCTTCAGCTGCTCGGTGATCTGCCAGGTGTCGTTGAGATACACCGCCACCATCTTGGCATCGACTTCGCCATAGTTGAGCGTGGTCGTGTAACGCAGCACACCCTTGTCGGTGACGTAGCCCAGCGGCGCGCCGGTGGCCGAACGGGCCACCAGGTCCAGAGTGCGCGGCTTGCCCGCCACCTCGAACAGGTAATCCTGGTAGGCGCTGAAGGCCGTGGTGCCATACAGGGAGGAGTACAGGCCGAGGTTCAGGTCATGCGAACCGGCGCTGGTCTCGAAGCGACGCGTCACGCTGGCATCGGCCTGCGCGGAGTAGAACTTCGATTCGATGGCGCGGTACTGCGCCGACATCACCAGCCCGGAGGCACTGGTGGGTGCATAGGGCGTGGCGCCGGCCGTGCCACCGATGGCGTAACCGATCGACGACACGCCCGGGCCGAAGGCAGTGCGGGCCGCGGCCAGGAAGCTGTTGGCGAAAGTAGTGCCATCGACAGGGTTGGTGGTCGAGTACAGGGCATCGAAACTGTTCCTGCCCGTCGTGAAGCCGGATTTCACCGACAGCACCCAGTCGCCCAGATCCCGCTCGTACTGCAGGCCGAAGTTCTGGAAGCGCATGTAGCGGCCGTCCGCGAGATCGCGGTTCAGGCTCTGCGTCACGCCCGCCGAATCCAGATACTTGATGTTCACGTCGCGCAGCGACGGCGAATTCATCGTGCCGGTGAAGTAATCGATGTAAGGATCCAGCGAGACCGAGGGATTGCGGGGATCTGCCACCGGAATGGGCAGGTAGAAGACATTGTGGTCGTCCACCAGGTTGACGCTGAACTTGATCGAGCCGTTCTCGAGGTCGTGCTTGAGGTTGGCGCGCAGCTGGCCGCCGCGGTCGTTGGCGAAGCCGTTGTCGCGGTAGCCATCGTGGTAGCGGACGAAGCCGCCGATGGCGTAGTAGGTGTCATCAGACACAGGGCCCGACTGGTAGCCTTCCGCACGGTACAGCCCGGTGTCACCCAGCGTCAGCTGCATGGCGCCTTTCGACACCTCGCTGCCGGTCACCGTGATGTTGTTGGCAATGGCCGCGCCGCCGCTGGCGTAGATGGGCGCCGGTCCGCCCCGCACCACTTGCACCCGCTCGGTCATCAGGTCGAAGCGATGCATGCCTTCACCTGAATTGAAGAAATGCCCGTCGATCTCGTGGAACAGCGGCAGACCATCCTGCTGGAAGATGATGTAGCCGCGATCGGTGGGAATGCCGCGCAGGCGGGTGATGTTCTGCACCTCGCCGCCGGTCGATTCCACGTGGATGCCAGGCACATTGCCGAGCAGGTCGGCATAGCTCTTGGGCGCCAGCTTCTGCACATCCTCGGCAGACAGCGAATTCACCGCGTAGGAGGCATCGAAGCGGCGCTGCGCGCGGGCCGTGCCGGTGACGATGACTTCCGACAATTCCTCGTCCTGGTCGCTGGAGGCCTGCTGGGCCTGTGTGAGAACGGGTGCGCACAGTGCGGCGACAGCAGCAGCCACGCTCAACGAACGAAAGGTTGCGGAGTGCATCTGGATTCCTCGGTTTTTCCCGCAATGACGAGGTCATCGCGGTGAAGCCGGGGAAGCTACGTCAATTACTTTTCATTCACGTTGCAGTCGCGGTAATGAACAAGGCCCCAGCGTTCACGCAGGGCGAAGCGTGCCACCAGCACCACTGCCACCACGGCGAGTGCGATCGCCAGACCAATCCAGATGCCCACGCCACGCCAGCCGGCAATGAAGCCCAGCACATAGGCCGTGGGCAATCCCACCAGCCAGTAACCACCCAGCGCGAGCACCATTGGTACGGCCGTGTCGTTGAGGCCTCGCAGTACGCTGGCGGCCACCACCTGCGCCCCGTCGACCAGCTGGAAGATGCCGGCCACGATGAGGAAGCCTGCTGCCAGCATCGAGGGCCGCGCATCAATCAGTGGATCCAGGAACAGCGACACCAGCCACGGACCAGCGGTGAGGAACAACAGGCAGGTGCAGGCCATGAAGGCCGTGCCGGCCGCCAGCGCCGTCCAGCCCGCCCTGCCGACGCCGGCGTGATCCCCGCGCCCGAAGGCGAGGCCGACGCGCACGGCCGCGGCAGAACCCAGGCCCATCGGCACCATGAAGGCGATGCTGGCGCATTGCAGCGCAATGGCATGCGCGGCGACTTCATCACTCCCCAGCCAGCCCATCATCAATGCCGCAGCGGTGAACAGGCCGGATTCGGCCAGCAGCGTGCAGCCGATGGGCAGGCCGATGCGGAAGATCTCGCGGAAGCGCGGCCAGTCTGGCAGCGTGAACCGATACAGGATATGCAGGCGACGGAAGCGCCGCTGCCGCAGCACGTAAACCAGCAGCAGCATGAACATGAACACATTGGCGATCAGCGTCGCCGTGGGCGCGCCGCGCAGCCCCAGCTGCGGCAGCCCGAGATGGCCGAACACGAAGCCATAGGCAAGCACGGCATTGAGGCTCACACCGAGCAGCGTGACCGCCAGGATCACACGCGTCGCGGCGAAGGCCGACAGCAATGAACGCAGCACCACGATGCCGAATACCGGCAGCAGCGACCAGGCCGCGATGTGCATGAACTGCGCGGAGAATTGCGTGATGTGCGGATCCTGCCGCAACCAGCCGAAGATCGTCCGCAGGTTGAGCACCACGGGCAGCATCAGGGCAGCCAGCGCGATGGCAGCCCACAAACCCTGGCGCACGATGGGCCGCACCGCCTTCATGCGACGCGCGCCACGCGCCTGCGCCACCAGCGGCGCCACCGCGCCGATGACGCCCATGCCGGAGACCAGAAACAGCAGCAGGAAGCTCACGGCCAGCGAGCCACCGGCGAGAAAGTCGGGACCCAGCCGGCCCAGCATCACCACATCGGTGGTGTGCATGGCGGACTGCGCCAGTTGCGCGACCACCAGCGGCCACGCCAGCGCCAGCATGGGACGCAGTTCGCTGCCCCACCCGTCCGGTGCCGCCGTATTGGAAACGGCTGGCGGCATGGCTACTCGACCGTGACGCTCTTCGCCAGATTCCGCGGCTGGTCCACGTCCGTGCCCCGCAGGATGGCCACGTGGTAGGCCAGCAGCTGCAGCGGCACCGTGTAGATCACCGGCGACTGGAAATAGCTCACATGCCGCGGCATCAGGATCACATGCACCCCATCGCTCGCCTCGATGCCCGAATCCGGATCGGCAAACACATACAGCTCACCGCCGCGCGCGCGTACCTCCATCAGGTTCGACTTCAGCTTCTCCAGCAGGTCATTGTTCGGCGCCACCGCCACGATGGGCATGTCGGCATCCACCAGCGCCAGTGGCCCGTGCTTCAGTTCGCCGGCTGCATAGCCTTCGGCATGGATGTAGGAGACTTCCTTGAGCTTCAGCGCGCCTTCCAGCGCTACCGGATACAGCGCGCCGCGCCCCAGGAACAGCGCGTGGCGCTTGTCGACGAAGCGCTTCGCCAGGTCGCGGATCACCGGGTCCAGCGCCAGCGTCTTCTCGATCAGCCCTGGCAGCTCGATCAGCCGGCTCACCAGATTGCGCTCGCGTTCGGCATCCGCGCCATGTGTCTTGGCCAGTGCGATCACCAGCATGGCCAGCGCGGTGAGCTGCGTGGTGAAGGCCTTGGTCGAGGCCACGCCGATCTCCGGCCCGGCGCGCGTCAGCATGGTCAGGTCTGATTCGCGCACCAGCGAGCTCTCCGGCACATTGCAGATGGCCAGCGTCGCAAGATAGTTGCTCTGCTTCGCCAGCCGCAGCGCCGCCAACGTGTCCGCGGTTTCACCTGACTGCGAGATGGTGACGAACAGCGAGTTCTTCGGCACCACGGGATTGCGGTAGCGGTATTCGCTGGCGATCTCGACGCGGCAGGGGATGCGTGCGATCTGCTCCATGAAATACTGGATGGCGACGCCCGAGTGGTAGCTGGTGCCACAGGCCACCACATGCACATAGCCCACCTGCGGGAAGATGGCCGCCGCCCTGTGCCCGAACGCCGCCTCCAGCAGCCGGCCGTTGGCCACGCGTTCCTGCAATGTGTTGGCCACCGCGCGCGGCTGCTCGTGGATCTCCTTGAGCATGAAATGTTCGTACTGGCCCTTCTCGGCCGCGTCGGCCGAGATCTCCGACAGGTGCAGCAGCCGCTCGGCCGTGTTGCCGGCGGCGTCCAGCACCTTGACGCTGTCACGGCGCACTTCGGCGATGTCGCCTTCCTCCAGGAACTGGAAGCGGCGCGTCACCGGCAGCAGCGCGGCCACATCGGAGGCCACGAAGTTCTCCTGCTCGCCCAGGCCGATCACCACCGGGCAACCCATGCGCGCCACGATGATGCGGTCCGGATGGTGCTCGGACAGCACCGCCAGCGCATAGGCGCCTTCCAGTTCCGAAACCGTGGCGCGCACGGCCTTGAACAGGTCGCCCAGCGTCTGCAGGTGATGGTGGATGCGGTGCGCGACCACCTCGGTATCGGTCTCGGATTCGAACACATAGCCCGAGGCCGCAAGCTCGCTGCGCAGCTCCTCGTAGTTCTCGATGATGCCGTTGTGCACGATGGCGAGACCGTCGCGCGAGATGTGCGGATGGGCGTTGCGCTCGGAAGGCACGCCATGCGTGGCCCAGCGGGTATGGGCTACGCCGGTGCCGCCGCTGAGCGGCGTCGCGACCAGCGCCTGCTGCAGCATCTTCACCTTGCCCACCGTGCGTACGCGGCTCAGATGGCCGTCGCTGCCGATCACGGCGACGCCTGCGGAATCGTAGCCACGATATTCCAGCCGCCGCAGCCCCTCGATGAGCACGGGGACGATATCGCGCGCGGCGACCGCCCCGACGATTCCACACATGCGCGTCGCTCCTTAGGTCTTTTTCTTCGCCGGCCGTTGCCAGCCCGGGATGGTCACCTGGCGTGAGCGCGCCAGCGTCAGCTCGCCGGCCGGTGCATCCTGCGTGATGGTGGAGCCCGCGCCCGTGGTGGCGTTGGCGCCGATGGTGACCGGCGCCACCAGCATGTTGCCCGAACCCAGGAAGGCGCCATCGCCGATCACCGTGCGCGCCTTGTTGGCCCCATCGTAATTGCAGGTGATGGTGCCGGCGCCCACATTCACACCCGCGCCCACATCGGCATCGCCCAGGTAGGTGAGGTGGTTGGCCTTCGAGCCGGCGCCGATGCGGCTGTTCTTCACTTCGACGAAATTGCCCACATGCACGCCATCGGCGAGCACGGTGCCGGGACGCAGGCGGCCGTAGGGCCCGATGCTGCAGTTCGCGCCCACTTGGGCCGCCTCCAGCACGCAACCCGGCAGCAGCTGCGTATCGGCGCCGATGCTCACGTCGCGCAGCACGCAGCCCGGCCCGACCCGCACGCGGTCGCCCAGCTGCACGCGCCCCTCGAGCACCACGTTCACGTCGATGAATACATCGCGGCCCAGCAACAGCTCGCCGCGCTGGTCGAAGCGCGCCGGATCGGCAAGTGTCGCGCCCGCACGCAATGCCGCGTCGGCACGCTGCGCCCGCAGCGCCGCCTCGAGCCGGGCCAGCTGCACCCGGTCATTCACGCCCAGCACCTCGGCTTCGCTGGCGGCGGCCAGCGGCCGCACTGCGACGCCGTCCTCCACCGCCATCGCCACGATGTCGGTGAGATAGAACTCGCCCTGCGCATTGTCACTGCGCAACCGGCGCAGCCAGCCACGCAGGCGCCAGGCCGGCAGCGCCATCACGCCGGTGTTGCCCTCGGTGATGCGCTGCTGCGCCGGCGAGGCATCCTTCTGCTCGACGATGCTGCGCACACGGCCGCGTGCATCGCGCACGATGCGGCCATATCCGGCCGGATCCGCCAGCTGCACGGTCAGCAGCCCGAACGCCTCGTCACCCGCCAGCTCCAGCAGCGCGCGCAGGGTGGCGGCGCGCAGCAGCGGCACATCGCCGTACAGCACCAGCACCACATGATCATCCGGAATGTCCGGCACCACCTGCGCCACGGCATGGCCGGTGCCCCGCTGCTCGGCCTGCAGCACCCAGTGGATGTCGGCGCCGGCGAAGCTGCTGCGCACCTGCTCGCCGCCGTGGCCATAGACCACATGCAGCGCCGCCGGCTGCAATGCCTGCGCGGTATCCAGCACATGCCGCAGCAGCGGCCGGCCCGCCAGCGGCTGCAGGACTTTCGGCAGGTCGGAATTCATCCGCCTGCCCTGCCCGGCCGCCAGGATGACGATCGATGTGGGCTGTGCGCTCATGAGGGCCGCGACGCTATCACGGCGTCCGCTGCAGGATGTAGTCGTGATAGGTATTGGCGCCGACGCGGAACTCGCGCGTGCCGGCCTGCGTGAAGCCGCTGCGTTCATAGAAGGCCAGCGCCGCCACATTGCGCGAGTACACCCCGAGCAGCAGCCGCGTAAGGCCGGCCACGCGTGCCGCCTGGCGCACTTCTTCCATCAGCCACCTGCCCAGCCCCAGGCCCTGGAAGCGATGCAGCAGGTAGATGCGGCGGATCTCCAGATCCAGCGGCCCGATATCAGGCAGTGGCAGATCCGGTGGCGTGGCCATCAGGTAGCCCACGGGCGCGCCTCCCGGCGCGGCTTCTGCCAGCCAGCAATGACAGGCGGGATCCGCCAGCCAGCGCGCATAGGCCTGCGGCGTATGGTGCAGCTCCACATGCGCCAGGATGTCCGTCGCCGGCAGCAGGTGGGCATAGCTTTCGAGGAAGGTGGCGCGGCCGAGCAGTGCCAGCGCTGCCGCATCGGCTGGCAGGGCGGCGCGCACGCGCACCGCGGAGGCTGCATCGGCCAGTGGCCTGCCGCTGCTCACGGCACGTTCACCCCGACCAGGCGCCCGATGAGCATGGTGGCGCCCATGGCCAGCAGACCGAAGGCACCCACGCGCAGCGCCGGCCGCAGCAGTGGCGCACCACCCAGGCGCGCCGCCAGCGCGCCCAGCGCCATCAGCAGCACCACCGATGTCACCAGCATCAGCGTGGCGCGCTGCGCCAGTGGCAGCAGCAGGAACAGCAGCAGCGGCACCAGCGCCCCCGTCGTGAACGCCGCCATGGACGCCAGCGCCGCAACCAGCGGCCGCGCGCGCGTCATGTCGGTGATGCCCAGTTCCATGCGGGCGTGCACGGCCAGCAGGTCGTGCTGTTCGTATTCCCCCGCCACCAGTTCGGCGGTGGGGCGGCTCAGCCCGCGCTGCATGAGCATGCCGACCAGCTCCTGGTGCTCGGCCTCGGGCGCGGCCTGCAGCTCGCGGCGCTCGCGTTCCAGATCCGCCGCTTCGCTGTCGGCCTGGGATGAGACGGAGACGTATTCCCCGGCCGCCATGGACAGCGCCCCGCCCACCAGCCCGGCGAGGCCGGCCGTCATGACCGCCGCATCGGACAGCGCCGCGGCGGACACGCCCATCACCAGGCTGGCCGTGGAGATCAGCCCGTCGTTGGCGCCCAGCACGCCGGCCCGCAGCCAGCCTCCGCGTGCCGCCATGTGGGTTTCGCGATGCCGCCTCACCGGCATCCGCGCGCCTGCAGCGAATTTCCATCTTCGGCATCGATGGCGTGGCGAACGCGTCCGCATTTGTGCCGATCGTCGGGGTTTCGGGCCGCTGCCTTAAATGCGCGCCTGACCAGAGGTTTCATCTATCCTTTCCAGAGGTTATTGCCGGAACCCATCGGTGCGCAGCCGGTCTATTCTAGGTAGCGTTGCAAACGCATGTTGAACAGTCGCCAGGGGTTGGTCCTTTGAAAGATTCTCGCATTACCGCGGTGCTGGCCGCGTCGCTGATTGCTGGCCTGAGCCCGCTCGCCGCTGCCGCGGATGCCACGCCGGTGGGTGCAACCGCGGACGGTGGCGCAGCCGGCGATACAGCTGGCTGGGGCCTGTTCAAGGGCTACTGCAATGAATGCCACAACACCGAGGACTGGGCCGGCGGCGTGGCCTTCGACACCATGTCGCAGGACGAGATCGCCGACAACGTCGAGGTGATGGAGAAGGTGGTGCGCAAGCTGCGCAGCCAGCAGATGCCGCCTGGCGGCCACAAGGTGCCCGACCAGGGCACCCGCAAGGCTTTCATCTCATGGATGGAAGGCCGGCTGGATGCCGCCGGCGCCGCCCATGCGGATCCCGGCCATGTCGGGCTGCACCGTCTGAACCGCAAGGAATACGCCAACGCCGTGCGCGACCTGCTCGGCATCGAGATCGACCCGGCCGCCGTGCTGCCGCGCGATGAGCCGCGCGAGGGCTTCGACAACATCGCCGCCGCGCTCACCATCACGCCCTCCTTCCTCGACCAGTACGTGGCGGCGGCACGCACGGTGGTCGTGCAGGCCATGGGCAACAAGGATGCGCTGCCGGCCGGTACCACCTATCGCCAGCAGAAGCCGGGCGCGCAGCTGTTCCATGAAGATGGCCTGCCGCTGGGCACGCGCGGCGGCATCGCCGTGGAACACAACTTCCCGGCCGATGGCGAATACGTGCTGAACATCGCCAACATGGCCACCGCGCTGTGGGTCTACAACATGGAGTTCGAGAACGACCTGGTCGTGACCCTCGACGGCAAGCTGATCTACGAGACGAAGATCGGCGGCGAAGACGACATGAAGGCCATCGACCAGAAGCAGGATCCGGCGGTCGATGCGATCAACAAGCGGCTGAAGAACATCAAGTTCAACGCCTCGGCGGGCATCCACAAGTTCGTGGTGGCATTCCGCCACCGCAGCTTTGCCGAATCCGAGGACCGGCTGCAGATGTACACCCCGGGTGGCGGCCAGGATCGCGTGCTGCGCGTGTCCTCGTTCGAGATCCGCGGCCCGTTCAACCCCACCGGCGTCAGCAACACCGCGGCGCGCCGGCACATATTCGCCAGTTGCTATCCGCAGAGCGCGGCGGAGGAGACTGCCTGCGCGCAGCAGACCATCGCCTCGATCGCGCGCCGCGCCTTCCGCCGCCCGGTAACCGATGCCGACATGGGCGCGCTGATGGGCTTCTACGAGACCGGCCGCAAGGCCGCGGATTTCGACGCCGGAGTGCGCCGCGCGCTCACCGCGGTGCTGGCCAATCCGGATTTCCTGTTCCGCAATGACCAGCCGAGCGAGAACCTGGCGCCGGGCACCGTCTATCGCATCGACGATCTGGCCCTGGCCTCGCGGCTGTCATTCTTCCTGTGGAGCAGCCTGCCGGACGATGCGCTGCTGGAACTGGCGGCACGCAAGCAGCTGCACGAACCGGAAGTGCTGAAGGCGCAGGTCAAGCGCATGCTGGCCGACCCGCGCGCCGTCACCATCGCCAAGAACTTCGGTTCGCAGTGGCTGAACCTCACCAAGCTGCCGGAGATCACGCCCGACCCGGCCATCTTCCCGTATGCCAGCGGCGCCGCCGACCTGCGCGAGGATTTCGTGCAGGAGATCACGCTGTTCATGGACGACATCGTGCGCCACGACGGCAGTGTCACCGAGCTGCTGTCCTCGCCGTACACCTTCGTCAACGAACGCCTGGCGCTGCACTACGACATCAACTCGGTGCGCGGCGACCAGTTCCGCAAGATCAAGCTGGAGAATTCCAGCCGCTGGGGTCTGCTGGGCAAGGGCGGCGTGCTGATGACCAGCGCCTATCCGAACCGCACCTCGCCGGTGCTGCGCGGCGCGTATGTGCTGGAGCGCATCCTCGGCTCGCCGCCGCCGCTGCCGCCGCCATCGGTGGGCGCGCTGCCGGACACCAACGCGCAGAACATGCCGGCGACCGTGCGCGAGCGTCTCGAACTGCACCGCCAGAAGCCGCAGTGCCATTCCTGCCATGCCGCCATCGACCCGATCGGGTTCACGCTCGAAGGCTTCGATGCCACCGGCAAGGCGCGGCGCATCGACCGCTTCGCGCGCGCCGAAATCGACACCATGGGCGAACTGCCGGACGGCACCATCGTGCGCAATGTCGACGAGCTGCGCGCCGCGCTGCTCGCGGATCCGACACCCTTCGTGCAGAACGTCACCGAACGGCTGCTGATGTATGCACTGGGCCGCGTGATCGAAGCCCATGACATGCCCTATGTGCGCAAGATCGTGCGCAACTCGGCGACCGACGGGTACAAGTTCTCGACCCTGATCACCAACATCGTCCTCAGCGATGAATTCCTGAAGGCGAAGGTGCCGGAACTGAAAACAGCACCG
>JBEVNO010000187.1:0-25491 GCA_040508085.1 Steroidobacteraceae bacterium | reverse complement strand
CAGCCCCGGCTACTACGATGTGCTGGGTCGGCGGTACTTCCTCGGTCTGAAGGCGAGGTTCTGATCGGGCAATCATTGTCCACGTGACGGACTGCAAGAGGGGCGGGTGGCAACACCCGCCTTTTTTGTGCCCCTGACCTTCTGCCGCCTCGTCAGAAGCACTTCACTCAACTGTGATACCGAAAAGGGAATCGGTTATCGCAATATGTCAGCTCCCCTGCTGTGCTCGCAGCGGTGCTTGCGTGGTGCCTGTGAAGCGGGCCGCCGACCCGGACTATTCGGGCTCAAGCGAAAGTAGTTGCATGAGCAGTGAACACCACGGCAACATTGTTGTTGCGTTCAGCGAATTCCGTGGGCACACTGCGCCCCGTGGTGATATCTCAAAGATTATCACCTATCACATCTTTGGCCGGGGGGTCTGAGTTGGTGACAGCCCGCTGAGCGATCTGGATCACCGCAAGTTTTCCCCAAGCCACAGCTCAAGGGGAAATCCAGTGACCAAGCTTGTTCCGACCAATCCGAATTCATGGGCCGTGCGCGCAGCCGTGGCCGCCATTCTCGCTTCCGGTGCCGGCATGCACGCCGCCCACGCGCAGGAAGCCGCAGCCGAGCCTGAAGCCGCGCCTCAGGAAGAGGTGGTTCTCGAAGAAGCCACGATCACCGGATCGCGCATCGTGCGCCGCGACGCCGAGGCGAACAGCCCGATCGTGACCGTAGGTTCGGAGCTGCTGGGTCAGTCGAGCTCGGCCTCCCTCGAAGTGAACCTGAACAAGCTGCCGCAGTTCACCCCCACCGAAACGCCGACCACTGAAGGCGGCGACATCCAGCCCACCGCCACCAATACGCCGGGCGCTGCGACCATCTCGCTGCGCGGCATCGGCACAAACCGCAACATCGTGCTGCTCGATGGCCGTCGCGCCACGCCGGGCAATGCCTCCATGGTGGTGGACATCAACACCATCCCCACGGCAGCGATTGAGCGCGTCGAGATCATCTCCGGTGGCGCTTCCTCCACCTACGGCGCCGACGCCGTGGGCGGCGTGGTGAACTTCATCATGAAGCGCAACTTCGAAGGCCTGGAGATTGATGGCCAGTACGGCATCACCGAGCAGGGCGATGCCGAGGAATACACGCTGAGCGGCATCATGGGCGCGAACTTCGCAGACGGCCGCGGCAACGTGATGCTGTCGTTCTCGACGCAGAACCGCGAGAATGCGCTGCGACGCGACCGCAGCTACTTCCGCGATTTCTACCGCAACCCGAACACTGCCGGCACGGAGTTCTTCCCGGACTTCCCCGCATTCAGCGCCATCGGCACCAACTATCCGAGCCAGGCTGCGCTCAACACCATCTTTGCGGGCCGCTCGGTGGCCGACTTCCCGGTCAGCGACCGCTTGTACTTCAATCCGGATGGCACGGCCTTCACTGGCTTCACCGCCAGCAGCGCCGCAGGCGCTTACCGCTTCGACGGGCAGGACGACTTCAAATGGAAGACCACGTCCAACGGCGTGCTGGCGCAGAACTGGCTGGACGACCAGCTGGTGTTCCCGATCGACCGCTCGAACATGTTCACGCGCGGCACCTTCCACATCAATGATTCGGTCAGCGTGTTCGCGCAGGGCATGTTCAACAAGTCCACTTCGCGCACGTTGCAGCAGCCGGCGCCGGCGGGCAACGGCTGGAGCGCAAACATCCCGGTGGACGGGCGGGCACTGCCGGCCGAGCTCAGCACCATCCTGGCCAGCCGCGCCAATCCCGCTGGTGACTGGCAGCTGTTCCAGTACCTGGATTTCGTGGGCAACCGAGAATCGCGCACGGATGTATTCACCTACAACTTCCTCGTCGGGCTGCAGGGCGACATCAAGGGCACTTCCTGGAGCTGGGAGATCTACAGCTCGGATGGCGAATCCGAGACCAATTCCTACCAGCAGGGCTTCGCCTCGCTCGAGCGCTATCGCACGATCGTGACGGCGCCGAACTGGGGCGCCGGCTTCAGCGCCACCGGCAACGCGTCGCAGGGCGGCTTCGCCGGCGCCACCGCCACCTGCACCAGTGGCCTGAACCCGTTCATGTCGACATCGCTCATCAGCGCGGACTGCATCGAGGCCATCGCGGCCGATGTGAAGGCCCGCTCCACCATGAAGCAGAAGGTGTACGAGGCCAACATCCAGGGCGGTGTGGTGAACCTGCCTGCCGGTGAAGTGCGTACGGCGCTGGGTGCCACTTACCGCGAGAACAACTACGAGTTCCTCAACGACACGCTGACCACGCAGGGCCGGTCGTTCCTGGATCAGTCCATTGGCCTGTACCCGAGTGGCGACTCCATCGGCGCCATCGACGTGAAGGAGCTGTACGGTGAATTGCTGGTGCCCGTGCTGAAGGGGCTGCCGTTCATCCGCAAGCTCGATCTTGAGCTCGGTGCGCGCACCTCGGACTACGACACCACTGGCAGCAGCTTCACATGGAAGGCCCTGGCAGACTGGCAGGTAAATGAATGGGTGCGCCTGCGCGGCGGCTTCAACCGCGCCGAGCGCGCGCCGAACATCGGCGAGCTGTTCCTGGCTCCGCAGCAGACCTTCGGCTTCTCGGCCGGAGGCGACGTTTGCTCGCGCAACAACTCCCAGGCCTGGTCGGCGAACCCGAATGCGGCAGGCAACAGCGCCGCGAATGCCGCGGCGGTCGAGACCCTGTGCCGCACATTGATGAACCGCAGCGGCGACGCACAGACTGCCTTCAACTTCTACGATGGCCCGAACGGCGCGCAGAACCAGGCAGCTGGCGGTGGCTTCGTGTTCCCGACGACGCAGGGCAACCCGAACCTGACCCCGGAGACGGCAAAGACCTGGACAGCTGGTGCCGTGCTCAGTTCGCCATTCGACAGCCCGGCGCTGGCCAACCTGCGCTTGATCGTCGATTACTACAGCATCGCCGTGGACAACGCGATCGGCGTGCAGTCGTATGACATCGCGCAGCGCCAGTGCTTCGATGTGGCTTTCAACCCAACGCTTGATCCGAACACGCTGTCGTGCCTGAACATCGAGCGCAATGTCTCGGTGGGTTCGCTCGGCAATGTATCCGGTACCTACGTGAACAACGGCCGCTTCCGCACCTCGGGCATCGACACGCAGCTGAGCTGGTCGACACGGGTGGGCCCTGGCCAGCTGAGCGCGAGCTCTGCCGCCAACTACCTGCTGCACATGAAGTCCGCCGCGCTGCCGGTCACTCCGCTGGTGGAATACGCCGGTACCCTGGGCGGAACCGAGAACGGCCTCAACGGCAGCTTCTATCGCTGGAAGATGTTCAACACCGTGGGCTACGGCATCGCGAGCGTGAACGTGACACTGCAATGGCAGCACCTGCCGAAGATCAAGTCGGCGACATACCCGCTGAACAACGCCACCACCACTTCGGGTGCGCCGGCCTACGACCTGTTCAACCTGGTGGGCACCTATGCGCTGACCACCAGCGCCATGCTGCGCTTCGGCGTCGACAACCTGTTCAACAAGGCGCCGCCTCTGACCGAGGTGAACAGCAGCCCGCCGGTCGGAACGCTGGCTGGTGGGGGCCTCGGAGTGGGGAACTATGACGGCCTTGGCCGCCGGTTCTTCGTCGGTGCGAAGGTGTCGTTCTAATACAACGACGTGGCTGCGGAATGAAAGGGCGGGTGTGGAAACACACCCGCTTTTTTTTATCCTCCAGTTATGCGGATCTCCAGCGCCGCCGTGACCCCTCACCAGCGCGATTCCCATAACCAGAACCGGCGAAAACCAAACGGCTATCAGTTATCGAATTAATTTGCCTGCCCGTAGCGGAAAAACCAATACTCGCCGCGCTATCACAGCCAAGGGCAGCAATTGACTGCCTCGACAGCTGATTGTTACAGAACTGTTAGGGGGAAAATTCATGTCCGCAAATTTCAAGTGCGCGCCATTGGTGCGCGCGTCGGTCGCTGCCGTTCTCGGGAGCGCGGCACTTCTTGGTTATTCGCACTCCGTTCTGGCTGCCGAGGGCGCGCCCGCCGACGCCCCTGAAGCGGAACTCGAGGAAGTGCAGGTTACCGGTTCGCGCATCGTGCGCCGCGATCTGGATTCCAACAGCCCGCTGGTCACTGTCGAAGGCGAGCAGCTGGAGAACCGCGCCGGCCTGAACGTCGAGTCTTATCTGAATGAGCTGCCGTCGTTCAACCCGGCCGCCTCGCCAGTAACGACCCAGGGTGATGTGCAGATCTCGGCCGTGAATTCGGTGGGCATCTCGGCGGTGTCGCTGCGCGGCTTCGGCCCCAACCGCAACCTGGTGCTGGTGAACGGCCATCGCACCACCCCGACCAACGCGCTGATGGTCATCGACATCAACAGCATTCCCTCGGCGCTGATCCAACGCGTGGAGATCATTTCCGGCGGTGCATCGGCCGTGTATGGCGCGGACGCCATCGGCGGCGTGACGAACTTCATCCTGAAGGACAACTTCCAGGGCATGGAAGTCGACCTGCAGGGCGGTATCGCCGAAGCCGGCGACAATGAGGAGGTGCGCGCTTCCGCATTGCTGGGCACGAACTTCGCGGATGGCCGCGGCAACGTGACCATCGGCATCGAGCATTACGATCGCCAGGAAGCGCTGGAGAAGAACCGTAAATTCTACAAGAAGTCGTGGAGCGACCCGAACACGGGCAGCAACGATTTCTTCCTGTTCGGCCTGAACGGTTACAACACCGGCTTCTTCGCAGGTCCGAGTGACGCCGCGCTGCAGGCGCTGTTTGCCGATCGTCCGACGACGCCACAGACCACGGGCGTTTGTCCGGCCGGCATCTTCGGCTGCGGCATCCTGAGCGGCTTCCGCTTCAACCCGGACGGCACTGTCTACAACCCGAACGGCAACAACCTGCAGAGCTTCGGCCTGCCCATTGACGGGGTGGAGTACGCTTACCAGAACGTGTACGACAACACGTACACGAACTCTCCTGCCGGTGCTCCGCCGGTGATCCAGTCCGTGAAGTACAACAACACCGAGGCACTCGTCAGCGCGCCGCAGACGCGCTACTCGTTCTTCGCGTCGGGCAAGTACGACATCACCGATCACCTGCAGTTCTTCACCCGCGCGACCTACGCGGAGAGCAAGACCCGCACGCGCCTGTTCGGCACCAATGCCAGCTTCGGCTGGGAGGCCTCGGTGCCGTACAACCCGGCCACCGACAGCCCGGTGCTGTCGACGCCGGCGCTGTATGCATCGCAGGCCAGCATCGCCGCCATCCTGGCGAACCCGGCGGCCTTCGCCAATCCGGGCTTCCGGCCGACCGGCTCCGCCGGTGCCGCGCATCCGGTGCCGCTGGAAATGGCCATCATGCTCAACAGCCGCGGCGTGCAGGCTGCGCCGTGGATCATGGAGACCTATCCGGACAAGAGCTTCCCGCAGCGTTCGACTGTGAACGTGAACAATGTGTGGAACATCGAGACCGGCCTGCGTTTCGACCTGCCGTTCGGTGACTGGACGGGCGAGGCTTACTACAGCCGCGGCCAGTCGAGCACCTACAACGTGGCCTACGGCAACAACTCGCTGGAGCGCTGGCGCGCTGTGGTGACTGCGGCGGATTACGGCCGCAATGGCGTGTTCTTCGGCAACGAAGATGGTGCTTCGAAGAACTTCGGCACGGTGCCGGTGAACTGCACCAGTGGCTTCTACGACACGATCTTCCGTGGCGATGCCACGGCTTCCGAAGATTGCCGCTATGCCGTGCAGGCAACGCTGCAGACGCGGACGCAGAACCAGCAGGACAACGCCGAACTGAACTTCCAGGGTGGCCTGTTCGAGCTGCCGGCGGGGCAGGTGCGCGGTGCACTCGGCTTCCAGTGGCGCCGCAATGCGGCCCAGTTCAACCCGGATATCCTGCAGTCGACGGCCTCCTTCACCGACCAGGTGATCGGCGTCTACCCGACCGGCTATCTGGATGCCTCGTTGATCGCGCGTGATGTGTACGGCGAATTGCTGGTGCCCATCGTGACCGATGCGCCCTTCGCCAAGAAGGTCGAGCTGGAGCTGGGCGGCCGCTTCTCGGACTACACCGTCACGGACAGCACCGTCACCTACAAGGCGCTGCTGAACTGGGAGATCAACGACTGGTTCCGCTTCCGCGGCGGTTACAACCGTGCAACGCGTGCGCCCAACCTCGGCGAGCTGTTCCTGAACCTGCAGGAAGTGTTCGGCGGTGGCGGTGCCTTCGGTGATCCTTGCGGCCTGCGTTCGAACGCGCCGTTCGGTGCCGGTGGCGTGCTGCCGGACCCGCAGCTGGATCCGGGCGAGGCGCAGACCTCACTGGCATCCGGCCAGACTGCAGCCGGTGCGCAGAGCACCTACCTCATCTGCCGCGCGCAGATGGGTACCGCTGGGGCGGCGCAGTACTACAGCGCCAACGCCGGTGGTGCTACGGGTGGCGGGTTCGCGTGGACCTACCAGCAGGGCAACCCGGACCTGGATTCGGAGAAGGCGGACACCTGGACGGCAGGCTTCGTGTTCACGTCACGCTCGGGCAATCCGTGGCTGTCGGGCCTCAACCTGGCGGTTGACTGGTGGAAGGTGGACATCAAGGACGCGATCCAGCAGTACTCGACCGACTACGCGCGTTATCTGTGCTACGGCGCCGTGACGGTGACCAATGCCGCAGAAGCGGCCGCCCAGGCTGCCAGTGCCAACTGCCAGAACGTGGGACGCGCTGCGGCGGACGGTGCGCCGACGACGATGCTGCTTCGCTACGACAACCAGGCGACGATCAGCACGGCGGGCTTCGATGTGGCGCTCAACTGGGGCAGCACGCTGGCCGACCTCGGCGTTGGCATCCCGGGCCGCCTCGGCATCAACGTGCAGACGACCATCCTGGACACGTACAAGACCAAGCAGTCGCCGTTCGACTTCGACGTGGAGACGGAATGGAAGGGTTCGCTGGGCCCCACGCTGACGGGGACCAATGGTGGTGCGTACAAGTACCGCCTGAACACCTCGTTCAACTACGCGCTCGACAACAAGAGCTTCAGCCTGCGCTGGAGGCATCTGCCTTCGGTTTGGGGTGTGGGCAAGGCGACCGAGAATGCGATCATCGCCAACAACGAGCGGGTCGCCGGCGGCGGTGACGGCGTGCTGCTGAGCTACACGCCTGGCACTTCCGAGAAGGTGAGCAGCTACAACATGATCGACGCCTCGTTCAACTGGAGCATCAACGAGACCCTCTCGGTGCGCGCCGGTGTGGACAACGTGTTCAACTTCCAGCCGCGCATCACGGGCGCCAGCGCAGGCTACCCGGCGGGTACCGACCTGGCGGCGGTCTGCGCTGCAGCACCTGGTTGCCAGGCGCCGACCGGCTACAGTCTGGCCAGTTCCGGCGCGGGGACGACCAGCCCCGGCTACTACGACGTGCTGGGTCGCCGTTACTTCCTGGGTCTGAAGGCCCGGTTCTAAGTAGCGCGAAGACGCCGCTGCGGCGGCGGGCCGACCTTGAGGGGCGGGTGGCGACACCCGCCCCTTTTTTATTTCCGACTCTCATGGCACACCCACGGAATCGAGGTCGTCCGCGCGGCGGATTCGGCAGCCGGGTGGGTCGGAGCGCCCTGAATATGGAATCCGGCGCTGCGAAAGTGCCCGCAGCCTCGCAGTGTTCCGCTATACTTCGTGGTTCCCCAGAGAATTCAAAGGGTTACCCCGGTGGACGGCCAGTCGATGGCGCTTTTCACAGGCAACGCCAGCCCGGCGCTTGCCCACGATATCGCTCGTCACCTGATGGTGCCGCTGGGTCGTGCTTCAGTGGGCAAGTTCAGCGATGGCGAAGTGAACGTCGAGCTGATGGAGAATGTGCGCGGGCGCGATGTGTTCATCGTGCAGTCCACATGCCCGCCTACCAATGACAACCTGTTCGAGCTGCTGGTGATGATCGATGCGGCGCGGCGCGCCTCGGCCGCCAGCATTACCGCGGTGATGCCGTATTTCGGCTATGCCCGCCAGGATCGCCGCCCGCGCGGCGCGCGGGCGCCCATTACCGCCAAGCTGGTCGCGAACATGATCTCGACCGCCGGCGCCGACCGCGTGCTGACCGTCGACCTGCACGCCGACCAGATCACCGGCTTCTTCGATATCCCGGTAGACAATGTGTACGGCTCGCCGGTGCTGCTGGGTGATGCGTGGCGGCAGCGCTATCAGAACATGATCGTGGTGTCGCCGGACGTGGGCGGCGTGGTGCGCGCACGCGCGTTGGCCAAGCAGCTGGATGATGTGGATCTGGCCATCATCGACAAGCGCCGTCCGCGCGCCAACGAAGTGAAGGTGATGAACATCATCGGCGACGTGAAGGACCGCAGCTGCGTGCTGATCGACGACATGGTCGATACCGCTGGCACGCTGTGCCAGGCGGCCGAGGCACTGAAGGAGCAGGGCGCGCTGAAGGTGGTGGCCTACATCACGCATCCGGTGCTCAGCGGCAAGGCCGTCGAGCGCATCAGCAGCTCGGCGCTGGATGAACTGGTGGTCACGGACACCATCCCGTTGTCGGCTGCAGCCAAGGCCTGCGGACGCATCCGTGTCTTGTCGGTGGCGGAACTGCTGGCGGAGACCATCCGCCGCATCCGCGACGAGGAATCCGTCAGTTCGATGTATATAGATTGAGCAGGGGGACAGACTTCGGTCTGTCCTCCTTCATTGTTGGGGACAGACTTCAGTCTGGCCCAAGGGTGGTGTCCGTTGGTCGCGCCGGACACCTGGTTAAATAGTGTGGAGAGAAACATGAGCAAGTCATTTGAAGTTGTCGCCGAGTCGCGCAACGACCAGGGCAAGGGTGCGAGCCGCCGCCTGCGTCGCGCTGGCAAGGTGCCAGGAATCCTGTATGGCGGAAAGGGCGAGCCCACGACCGTCACACTGGATCAATTGAAGCTGCTGACGATGATCGACAGCGAGAAGTTCTATTCGACCGTGATCACCGTGAAGGTGGACGGCACGGACCAGCAGGCCATCGTGAAGGACATCCAGCTGCACCCGGCGAAGAACCAGGTGCTGCATGTGGATCTGCAGCGTGTGCTGGCCGACCAGCCGCTGCGCATCCGCCTGCCCATCCACTTCCTGAACGCGGCTACCAGCCCGGGCGTGAAGACACAGGGTGGCCTCGTGTCGCACCTGAAGCAGGATGTGGAGATCTCGTGCCTGCCGAAGGATCTGCCCGAGGCGATCGAAGTCGACATGGGTGCGATGAACCTGAACGACACCATCTTCCTGAAGGACATCAAGCTGCCCGAGGGCGTGACGGTTCCGGAGCTGGTCCAGGGTCGCAACAGCCCGGTGGTGTCTATCCACGCGCCGCGCGCGGAAGAGCCGGAGCCGGCTGCTGCCGCAGCCGCCACGGCTGCCGTGCCGGCGGCCGCCGCGAAGGGCGATGCGAAGGCGGCACCGGCCGCCGATGCGAAAAAGGAAGGCGGCAAGAAGTAACCCTGGCCGGGTTGCTACTGCCCCTTACATCAGCCAGACGCGTCCGTGCCCGTGCCCGCGATCTCGATCATCGTGGGCCTGGGCAACCCCGGGCGCGAATACGAAACCACGCGCCACAATGCGGGGTTCTGGCTGGTGGATGAACTGGCGCGGCGTCATGGCGGTACGTTCCGCATGGAGTCGCGCTTTCGTGCGCTGCTGGCGCGCGTGCGGCTGGCCGGCAACGATTGCTGGCTGGTGAAGCCGCAGGATTTCATGAACAACAGTGGCCGGGTCACGGCCCAGGTCGCCAATTTCTACAAGATCGGCGCGCCGGCCATCCTGGTTGCGCACGATGAACTCGACCTGGCACCGGGCGATCTGCGTCTGAAACTGGGTGGGGGGGCCGGCGGCCATAACGGCCTGAAGGACCTGATCGCGCAGTTCGGGCCGGATTTCTGGCGGCTGCGCCTGGGCGTCGGGCATCCTGGCAACAAGGAGCTGGTCACGCCTTATCTGCTTGGCGCGACGCGTGCCAATGAACGTGAGCCACTGGAACAGGCGGTCGCCGCGGGCGCCGACATCCTGCCAGTGCTGATGGAAGAGGGCGCGGAGCGCGCCATGCAGCGATTGCACACTCAAGGCAAGGCCTGAGCGGCAACGCCATTAACCGACAAGACCGGACAAGGTAAATACATGGGCATTCAATGCGGAATCGTCGGGTTGCCGAACGTCGGCAAATCCACGCTGTTCAACGCGCTGACCAAGGCGCAGATCGCGGCGGAGAACTATCCGTTCTGCACCATCGACCCGAATGTGGGCGTTGTGGGCGTGCCTGATCCGCGCCTCGCGGAGCTGGCGCAGATCGTCAAACCCGAGCGCGTGCTGCCAGCGGCGGTGGAGTTCGTAGATATTGCGGGCCTGGTGGCCGGCGCCTCGAAGGGCGAGGGCCTGGGCAACCAGTTCCTCGCGCACATCCGCGATACGGACGCGATCGCGCATGTGGTGCGCTGCTTCGTGAATGACGACATCATCCATGTGGCCGGCAAGGTGGACCCCATCGCCGACATCGACGTCATCGACACCGAGCTGTGCCTGGCCGACCTGGCCAGCGTGGAGAAGGCGGTGGATCGTGCCACCAAGGCGGCCAAGGCCGGCGACAAGGATGCCGTGCGCCGGCGCGAGTTGCTGACCCGCGTGCTGGCGCATCTCAATGACACCAAGCCCGTGCGGTCGATGAACCTCTCACCCGAAGACCGCATCGACCTGCGCGACCTGCACCTGCTGACGCTGAAGCCCATCATGTACGTGGCCAACGTGAACGAGACCGGCTTTGCCGACAATCCGCAGCTGGATGCGGTGAAGGCGCGCGCGGCGCGTGAGGGCGCCGTGGTGGTAGCCGTGTGCGCGGCGATGGAAGCCGAGATCGCGCAGCTTGAGGATGCGGACAAGGGCGAATTCCTGAAGGAGCTGGGGCTGACCGAGCCAGGTCTCGACCGCGTGATCCGCGCGGCCTACCAGTTGCTCGGGCTGCAGACCTATTTCACCGCGGGCGTGAAGGAAGTGCGGGCGTGGACGGTGCGGGCGGGCTCAACGGCGCCGCAGGCAGCGGGCGTGATCCACACCGATTTCGAAAAGGGTTTCATTCGCGCTGAAGTGACCGGCTACGCCGACTACATCGCGTGCAAGGGCGAGGCCGGTGCGAAGGAAGCCGGCAAGCTGCGTCTGGAAGGCAAGGAGTACATCGTCCGCGAGGGCGACGTCATGCACTTCCGCTTCAACGTCTGACGCTCAGGCGCTGATTGACAGCATCCGGCCCGAAGCCACTGCGCCGCGTGCGGCGCCATGCGCCTCATAGGTACGCGGACCGGTGTTGTCCGCCAGCATGTCGAGCATGCCGGTGATGCGGTTCAGGCGCGCCGCCACCAGCGCCCCGTTGCGGTCATTCTGCTGGCGGCAGCGCTCGGCCTGAATGGTGCACTGGCCCTGCGCGGCGGCCAGGCTGCCAGCAGGATCGCACCACGCGAGCAGGCGGCCGATGCCGAACTGGTCGGCGCTCTGGCCCATCAGCCGGCACAGGCTGCGGCGCTCGTCGTCGATGCGCAGCAGTTTCGCCACTGTGTTCTGGCGTGCGCTGCTGGCGGCTTCCAGGCCATCCACATCGTTGTTCGAAAGCAGCAGGTGCTCCTGTTGCAGCTGGGTCTCAAGCACGGCAAGCAAGCCGGTCTCATCGGCCAGCAGGCGCGCGAATTGCGCGAGGCAGGTCTTGGCATCCATTGACGGGCTTACTTGAGCAGGGACTTGTCGAAGGGCGCGACGCGTGAGAGATCGCTCTCCATGCGCAGCAGCTTGTCGGCGATGCGCTGCGGGTCGATGGCGTAGTCGCCGCTTTCCAGCTTCGCCTTCACGGCAGCCACCCGGGCCTCGTCGATGGCGGGCTTCTCGAGCAGCGCCTGCGACAGCGCGGCCACGTTGCGGGCCGTGCCCGTGAGCTGCAGGTCCGATCCACCTGGATGGCCGCCCGACTCAGGCGCTGCGTCCTGCCGGCGCTGCACGGCGGCGCCAGGCGCGACGCGCACCGGTTTTGTCTCCAGGCCATTGATCTTGTTGGGCACGGGGCTATCTCCAGCTACTTTCATGTCAGTCCCTTCGTGGTCTTTAACGGCGGCCCGGCGCCGGACTTGAGAACTTGTTCGAGAAATAATCGCATGCCTGCCCAGGCAGCAACATCGCGGGCGTGAGACTCACAGGCTCACCCGCACCAAGTCGCGGCTTTCCACCTGGCCTTCGACGATCTTGTTGGAGCCCAGGTTGAGGATCCGCACCCGGCCGGCGGCGGTGGCATCGGCCACGGCCTGGCCCTGGGCCCGTACCTCGAAGCCGCCGGCATTGACCACCAGCGTCACGCGCTGGCCGCGCTTGACGAGGATATCGGCCACGAGCAGCTCCACTGTCAGGGCGGTGCCCGGCGCCGCCGCCAGGCGCAGGTGGCGATCGGCGAGCTGCGCGACGCTACTTATATATGTGCTCGCGAGGCCGGGCACCCGCAGGGTCTTCGTCTCGACATCGCCGGCGCTGACATGCGCATCGCGTGCGGCGGCATTGCGCAGCACCAGCACCGGCAGTTCGGTCTCCACGCCCACCGGGGTGTACACGGTCCAGCGCGGCTGCGTGCAGGTCACGCCGACTGTTACCCGGGCACCGATGCGCGCGGCGGCGGGCAGCGCGCCGGCCAGGGGCTGCGCGCAACGCGCGAGGCGCAGCCGGGCATCCAGCGGTTCAGCCGTGACATGCGTCACATGCGCGCCACCCGCGGACGACAGCTGCGTGGCGACGAAACGCTCCGCGGCCTGCTGGATCTCCTGTGGTGTCTGGATGGCCTGCGCCTGCGCCTGCGCAGACAGCGGCGCGAGCAGCAGCGCCAGAAAGCAGGCGGTCGGGGTACTCACATTCTTCATATGGAGCAGTACAGAGCAAGTGGCGTGCCACGCACCAGGCCGTTCAAGTAATGCGGCGCAGTGCCGATACCGGTTCTGACAGCCAGCCCCATCGCTGCGGCGTGTTGCCGTTTGCGGCACGGGCTTGCCGTTGCCACGTGATGCGCGTCACGCGTTGCAACGCTGCTCACCCCCACCAGGGGCGAATCGCCGCCAAAATGCCCATGTGGCACGGCGGTTGCTCTTCATCACCCCAACAGACGGGTTATTGACGGAGCAACCGTGGCTTTCAATCTGGATTCGTATCTCGGCGTGCACGCCGCGGCGCTGAAGGTGCGTGAACAACGCACCGAGCTGCTGGCGCGCAACCTCGCCAATGCGGATACACCGGGCTACAAGGCGCAGGACCTGGACTTCCGTGCGGCGCTGGCCAGCGTGGAAGGCAGCAATGCCGCAGGCACCATGCAGGCGACGCAGCCCGGCCATGTCGGCGTTGCCGAAGATGGCCTGCTGGATGCCGGCTCCACCTCCGCATTCCTGAAATACCGCACGCCGCTGGCGCCTTCGCTGGATGGCAACACGGTGGACACGCAGCTGGAACAGGCGGCCTTCGCCGACAACGCCGTGCGCTACCAGGCCACGCTGCAGTTCGTCACTTCCAAATTCCGGTCGCTGATGACCGCCATAACCGGCGAATAAGGAGCAGCACATGTCCTCATTCAAGATCTTCGACATCGCAGGGTCCGGCATGGCGGCGCAGTCCGTGCGCCTCAACACCGTGGCCAGCAACCTGGCCAATGCCGAGAGCGTCAGCGGCACAGCCGACGGCGCCTACAAGGCCAAGCATCCGGTGTTCGAGGCGGTGAAGGCCGGCGTGATGGCGCAGAACGGCGTGGATCCTTCCTCGGCCGTGCGCGTGACCAACATCGTCGAGGACACGCGCGCCCCGGAAATGCGTTACCAGCCGGGCAACCCGCTGGCCAATGCCGACGGCTATGTGTTCGCGCCCAACGTGAATACCGTGGAGGAGATGGTCGACATGATCAGCGCCTCCCGCGCCTACCAGAACAACGTCGAGGTGATGAACACCTCGAAGGAGCTGTTGATGGCAACGCTCCGTCTCGGCCAGTAACGCGGCCGGCAACCAGGAGAGCTGAAGCACATGGCAATTGATTCCGTCACCGGCGCGTCGGGCGCGGCGCAGGCCGCCGTAGCGGCGACCAAGAAGGACGAGCTGGGGCAGGACGCATTCCTGCAGCTCATGGTCGCGCAAATGAAGAACCAGGACCCGACCAACCCGGCCGATTCCACCGAGTTCCTGAGCCAGCTGGCGCAGTTCAGCACCGTGAGCGGCGTGAACCAGATGAAGGAGTCGATCGCCACGCTGTCGGATTCGCTGCGCGGCTCGCAGGTGCTGGGCGGCACCTCACTGGTGGGCCACGACGTGCTGGTCGCCAGTGACGAGGCAACCCTTGCCGCCACCGGCCAGGTGAAGGGCAGCACCACGATGCCGGAGGGCGCCTCGGATGCCGCACTGGTCATCACCGACTCCAGCGGCCAGTTGATCCGCCAGATGCCGATCTCCTTCCAGCAGGGCGAGGTGGACTTCACCTGGGACGGCATGACCGGCCTTGGCGAGCGCGCCCCTGCCGGCAACTACGAGATCGCGGCGATCGCCAACGTGGGCGGCTACGCCGAACAGCTGGAGACGCGGCTCGTCAGCCGCGTCGGCAGCGTCAGCATCGACCCCAGCAATTACAGCCTCACCCTCAACACCGACATTGGACCCATCGCACTCGCCTCTGTACGGCAAGTGATGTAAGGAGAAAACGACATGCCTTTCCGTCTTGCACTCAGCGGCCTGAACGCAGCCACCACCGACCTTACGGTGACCGCCAACAACATCGCCAACGTCTCCACCAACGGCTTCAAGGGCTCGCGCGCCGAATTTGCCGAGATGTTTGCAGTCTCGCCCCAGGGCGTAGCCGCCAGCGCCACCGGCAACGGCGTGCGCGTGGCCGCGGTTACCCAGCAGTTCAAGCAGGGCAACATCGACAACACGGGCAACAGCCTCGACCTCGCCATCAGCGGCCAGGGCTTCTTCACGCTCAGCGACAACGGTGCGCTGCTCTATACGCGTGCCGGCGCCTTCCAGACCGACAACCAGGGCTATGTGATCAACTCCGCCAACCAGCGCCTGCAGGTGTATGCGCCATCACCCAGCGGCGGCTTCAACACCGGCGCGATGACCGACCTGCGCATGCTCACCGGCGAGAGCCCGCCCAACGCCACTTCGAACATGGAGATGATCCTGAACCTGCCGTCGGACGCGCCGCTGCCGAAGACGGGCGTGTTTGATCCCACCGATTCCGAGAGCTACAACCGCGCCACCTCGCTGACGGTATACGACTCGCTGGGTGCCGCCCACACGGGCACGGTGTATTTCCAGAAGACGGCTCCGGGCCAGTGGAACAGCTACCTGTATGTCGACGGCGCGCCGGTGGGCACGAGCACTGCGGCCAGCCCGACCATCCGCAGCGGCTCGGTGGATCTGAGCACGCTGAATTATTCCGGTGCTGGCTACCCGGCGGGCATGAGCGTCAACGGCCAGGCTGCCACCGGCAGCCCGTATGCCAACCCCGCAGCCGTGCGCGCTGGCCTGCAGGCCGCTGTCGACGCCGCGGTGATCGCCGGCGGTGGCTCGGCTGGCCAGGCCGCCGTGACCCTCAGCGCCAACAACCAGATCGTCATCACCAACAACAGTGATGTGGCGCTGGCGTTCTCCGGCACGGATGTGGGCCTGGTGCTGGGTTCCACCATGGTGACCAATGGCGTGTCGCAGCGCACTCCGGCGGGCAATGCCGAGGCGCATGCACTGGCATTCAACAACATGGGCGAGCTGATCATCCCGACGGACGGCAAGATCGACTTCCCGCTGTATGCGCCGGCCACTGGCGCGGCCACCATGGACCTGTCGCTGGATTTCCGCGGTGCCACGCAGTACGGCAGCACCTTCGGCGTCACCGCCATCACGCAGGATGGCTACACCACCGGCCAGCTGGTGGGCATGAGCATCGACAAGTCCGGTGTCGTGGAAGCCCGCTTCACCAATGGCCGCTCGCAGGTGCTTGGCCAGGTGGCAATGGCCAACTTCACCAATCCGAATGGCCTGCAGCAGCTGTCCGACACGAGCTGGGCGGAGACCTTCGCCTCCGGCGATGCATTGCATGGCCAGGCCGGCAGCACGGGTTTCGGTCTGGTGCAGTCCGGCTCGCTGGAAGCCGCGAACGTCGACATCACCGAGCAGCTGGTCAACATGATCACCGCGCAGCGCAACTTCCAGGCGAACGCGCAGATGATCCAGACGGCCGACTCGATCACCCAGACCATCATCAACATCCGCTGATAGAGAAGCACCATGGACCGCATGTTGTATGTCGCGATGACCGGTGCCCGGGAGACTCTCCGGGCGCAGACCGCGAACAACCACAACCTGGCCAATGCCTCGACGGTGGGCTTCCGCGCCGATCTCGACGCATTCCAGGCGCGGTACGTGGCCGGGGACGGATTCAACTCGCGCGTCTACGCCACCACATCGACCACCGGGTTCGACGACCAGCTGGGCACCCTGATGTCCACCGGCCGCGACCTGGACGTGGCCGTGCAGGGCGATGGCTACATCGCCGTGCAGGCGGCGGATGGGCGCGAGGCCTACACCCGCGCGGGCGACCTGCGTGTGGATACCATGGGCCAGCTCACCACCGGTACCGGCCTGCCGGTGCTGGGCGATGGCGGGCCGATCGCGGTGCCGCCGCATTCATCCATCCTGATCGGTGGCGACGGCACGATCTCCATCGTGCCGCTGGGCCAGGGGCCGGAGACCCGCGCCGACGTGGGACGCATCAAGCTGGTGAAGCCGGACAGCGCAGACCTGGAGAAGGGGCCGGATGGTCTGCTGCGCATGAAGGACGGCAGCGACGCGCCGGCGGATGCCGGCGCCAGCGTCACCTCCGGCGTGCTGGAGAGCAGCAACGTGAACGTCGCCAATGCGATGGTCAACATGATCGAACTGTCACGCCGCTTCGACCTGCAGGTGCGCGCGATGAAGACCGCCGAAGACAACGGCACCGCCTCCGCACGACTGCTGTCGATGCGCTAGGCCAACAGAGCCATTTAGAGGAACGACACAATGAATTCCGCACTCTGGGCCGCCAAGACCGGTCTCGACGCACAGAACACCCGCATGACGGTGGTCTCGCACAACCTGGCCAACGTCAGCACCACGGGCTTCAAGAAGGACCGCGCCGTGTTCGAGGACCTGCTCTACCAGAACGTGAAGCAGGTGGGGGCTTCCACCTCGCAGGACACGCAGTCACCCACCGGCCTGCACCTGGGCACCGGCGTGAAGGTCGTGGCCACCGAGAAGAACTATACCCAGGGCACGCTTGCCAACACGGGCAATGCGCTGGACGTGGCGGTCAATGGCCGCGGCTTCTTCCAGATCCTGATGCCGGATGGCACCTTCGGCTACACCCGCGACGGCTCGTTCAAGATGAGCGCGCAGGGCGAGCTGGTGACTGCCAGCGGCTACAAGGTGCAGCCGGCCATCAACATCCCGGACGGCGCGCAGAGCATCTCCATCGGCACCGACGGCACCGTGAGTGCGGTGCTGGCCGGCGCCTCGTCGCCGACCCAGATCGGTTCGCTGCAGCTCACCGATTTCGTGAACCCCGCCGGCCTGCAGCCCAAGGGTGACAACCTGCTGGTGGAATCCGCCGCCAGTGGCCCGCCGCAGACCGGCAACCCGGGCATCAGCGGGCTGGGCACCGTGGAGCAGGGCTTCCTCGAAGCTTCCAACGTGAACGTGGTGGAAGAGCTGGTGGCCATGATCGAAACGCAGCGCGCCTACGAGATGAACTCCAAGGCCATCTCCACCACGGACGAGATGCTGCAGTACGTGAGCAACAACCTGTGAAGCAACGCTGCCTGACCCTGGCCGCCGCGGCCGCCCTGGTGCTGCTGCTTGCGGGCTGCGGCTCGCGCATGCCCAAGCACGACGAGTTCGCCGCCACCTGGCCGGAGGAGTTGCCGCGCGACCAGCCCAGCAATGGCGCCATATTCCAGGCCGGCTACGACGTGCCGCTGTTCGAGAATGCCGTGGCGCACCGCGTCGGCGATACGGTGACCGTGAACCTGGTGGAGAGCACCGCCGCGCAGAAGACCTCCACCACCAAGACCGCCAAGGACACGGCAGTGGAAATTCCTGCGCCGCTGTTCGGCGGTTCGCCGCTGGACATCGGCGGCAAGGAAATCTCCGCCAGCCTCGCCAACAGCCGCAGCTTCGAAGGCTCCGGCGACAGCTCGCTCTCCAACAGGCTGTCCGGCAATGTCACCGTGACGGTGGCCAAGCGTCTGTCGAACGGCAACCTGGTGGTGCGTGGCCAGAAGTGGATCGAGATCAACCAGGGGCGCGAATTCGTGCGCATCCAGGGTGTGATCCGGCCGCTGGACATCCTGCCGGACAACTCCATTCCTTCCTACAAGGTGGCTGACGCCACCATCGCCTATGGCCAGCGCGGCGCGCTGAACGACGCCAACCGGCCGGGGCTCCTGTCCCGCTTCTTCAATTCCATCTGGAACCCGCTGTAATGACATCGCGTATTCGATCACTGCTTGCGGGCTGCATTGCTACCGGTCTGACGCTGCTCGCACCGGCTACCCATGCCGAGCGGGTCAAGGATCTGGCCTCGGTGGCTGGCGTGCGCGGCAACCAGCTGGTGGGCTATGGCCTGGTGTTCGGCCTGGATGGCACGGGCGACCAGACGAGCCAGGCGCCATTCACCGTGCAGAGCATCAAGAGCATGCTGGCGCGCTTCGGCGTAACGGTGCCGCCGAATGTGAACCCGCAGCTGAAGAACGTGGCCGCGGTGGTGGTTACTGCTGATCTGCCGGCATTCGCCAAGGCGGGCCAGACCATCGACGTGACGGTATCTTCCATGGGCAACGCCGCCTCGCTGCGCGGCGGCACGCTGCTGATGACGCCGCTGCGCGGCGTCGATGGCGAGGTTTACGGCATGGCCCAGGGCAGCATGACGGTCAGTGGCTTTGGCGTGAAGGGCAGCGACGGCTCGAAGCTGTCGGTGAACGTCCCCTCCAGCGGCCGCATCCCCAATGGCGCCACGGTGGAAAGGGAAGTGCCCAACAATTTCACGCAGCAGCCGTTCGTGATGCTGAACCTCAACACGCCGGATTTCACCACCGCCACGCGGCTGGTGGGCGGTATCAACAGCCTGCTGGGCGAGGGCACGGCGCAGGCCGTGGACGCGGTATCGGTCAAGGTGACGGCGCCGATCAACCCGAGCCAGCGCATTGCCTACCTGTCGACGCTGGAAACCATCGAGATCGAGCCCGGCGACGCGCCGGCGCGCGTGATCATCAATTCACGCACAGGCACGGTGGTCATCGGCTCACGCGTACGCGTGACGCCGGCCGCCGTGGCACATGGCTCGCTGTCGGTGACGATCACTGAGCGGGCCGATGTGAGCCAGCCGGCACCACTGTCGCAGGGCCAGACCGTGGTGACACCGCGCAGCCAGATCAGCGCAACAGAGGACCCGGCGCGCATGTTCCTGTTCGACGCCGGCGTCAACCTGGAGGAGATCGTGCGCGCCGTGAACCAGGTCGGCGCTGCGCCCAGCGATCTGGTGGCGATTCTCGAATCCCTGAAGGAAGCCGGCGCGTTGCGCGCAGAGCTCATCGTCATCTGACCCATCATGGCCATCGAATCCATCCAGGGCTCATTCTTCGCCGATCCGGCCAGCCTCAGCGGGCTGAAGCGGGAGGCCGCGGCGCAGACGCCGGAGGCGGTGCGCGAGACCGCGCGGCAATTCGAGAGCCTGTTCACCACCATGATGCTGAAGAGCATGCGCTCGGCTTCGATGGGCGATCCGATGTTCGACAGCAGCCAGGGTGAGTTCTACCAGGAGATGTTCGACCAGCAGCTGGCCATGCAGCTGTCCAAGGGCAGGGGCATGGGTCTCTCAGACATGCTGGTGCGTCAGCTGATGCAGGGCGCAGGCGCGCCTGCCGCCAGCGACGCCACCGCCGACGTGGCAGCCCGCGGTGCGGCCGCGGCGACCAGCAGCGGCACCACCTCCGCCAACTGGCCACCCGCCAGCAAGGAAGACTTCGTGAACGCCATCCGGCCGGCAGCCACCGCCGCGGCCAGCGAGCTCGGCGTGGATCCGGAAGTGATCATCGCGCATGCAGCGCTGGAAACCGGCTGGGGCCGCCACATGCCCACCGGCAGCGATGGCCGGCCCAGTTTCAACCTGTTCGGCATCAAGGCGGGCGGCAGCTGGAAAGGCGCCTCCACAGAGTCTGCGACCAGCGAGTTCGGCGGTGGGCGCATGCAGCAGGTGAGTGCGAGCTTCCGTGCCTATGAATCGCCGGAAGATTCCCTTCAGGATTATGTGGGGTTGCTGAAGGGCAACCCGCGCTATGCCGCGGCGCTGGGCACTGGTGGCGACGCCGAGGCCTTCGCCCAGGGGCTGACTCGCGGTGGCTACGCCACGGACCCGGATTATGTCGCGAAGCTCACTGCTGTCGCCGCCCGGCTCAAGAGCGGCAATTTCTTGCCGTTAACTGCTACGAACGCCATCTGAGAGGTCCCGCTACGTGGCTGACATGCTGAACGTCACTTTGTCCGGTCTGCGGGCATTCCAGAAGGCGCTGGATACGACCAGTCACAACATCGCCAATGCATCCACGCCCGGCTACAGCCGGCAGACCGTGCAACTTGCTACAACCCTGCCGGTGGGGCCAGTGGGCGTGCAGACGGGCAGCGGTGTCTCGGTGGCCGGCGTCAGCCGCAGCAGCGATGCCCTCATGTCGGCCCAGATGCGGCGCGCCTCCAGTGGCTATTCGAGCCTCACGGCCTACCAGTCCAAGGCCAGCGAGCTGAACAACCTGTTCGCGAACAGCTCGACCGGCCTCACCGCCGCGCTGCAGAAGTTCACCAATGCCGCGCAGGGGGTGGCGACCACGCCATCTTCGCTGTCATCGCGCCAGCTGCTGCTGTCGGAGGCCGACGGGCTGGTGACGCGGCTGCAGAGCTACCAGTCGCGCCTGGACGAAATCGATACCGACATCAACGAGCAGCTGCGCGCGCAGGCCAGCTCGATCAATGCGATTGCGCAGAACATCTCGCGCCTGAACAACGACATCGCACGCTCGTACGGCGCCGGGCAGCAGCCCAATGACCTGATGGACGCGCGCGACGCGCAGCTGGCGGACCTGGCCTCCCGCGTCGACACCTCGGTGGTGTCGCAGGATGATGGCTCGATCAGCGTGTTCATCGGCAAGGGCCAGCCCCTGGTCGTGGGTGGAGTGGCCTCGCAGGTGGTGACGCAGCAGGATCCCTTCATCGCCGGGCGGGTCACGCTGGCCTTCAAGACCACCAACGGGGTCACCGACATCTCAGGCTCGCTGTCCGGCGGCACGGTGGGCGGGCTGATGGATGTGCGCCGTGAAATGCTGGACCCGGCCCGCAATGAGCTGGGGCGCGTCGCGGTGGCACTGGGCGAGGTGACCAACCAGCAGCATGCGGCCGGCATGGACCTGTACGGCAACCTGGGCGAGGATTTCTTCCAGGTGGGCGGCGTGCAGGTGATCGCCGCGAGCACCAACACCAGCAACGCCTCGCTCAGCGCCACGCGCACCGGCGCGGGCGAGCTCACCACCTCCGATTACATGCTGCGCTTCGATGGCGGCGCCTGGCAGGCGCAGCGCATCGACACGGGCCAGACCGTTGCCATCACCGCCGGGCCCGGCGGCACGCTGCAGTTCGATGGCCTGGAGGTCACGGTGGGTGGCACACCGGCCAGCGGCGAACGCTTCATGGTGCGCCCGACGGCCCAGGCGATCGACGGCATGAAGGTCGTCGTCACTGATCCTTCACGGGTTGCCGCGGCGGCGCCCATCCGCAGCACGGTCGCCGCGGCCAACGCCGGCTCCGGCACGATCACGGCGGGCGAGGTGCTGGATGCCGACAACGCGGCCTTGCGTACCAGTGTCACCATCCGCTTCACCTCGCCGGGCAACTGGCAGGCGGTGGATGCGAGCAACGCCGTGGTTGGTTCCGGCGCCTATACGGCGGGCGCCAATATCGATGTGAACGGCTGGCGCGTGCAGATCGGCGGTGCCCCGGCAGTGGGCGATTCCTTCACGGTGGCGAACAACGCCGGCGGCGTGGGTGACAACCGCAACGCGCTGAAGCTGTCCGCGCTCATGGGGCAGGGTGTGCTGAACGGTGGCACCGAATCCCTCGACAGCGCGGCCAGCCGCCTGGTCGGCACCATCGGCGTGTCGACCAACGGGGTCAATGCCACCCTCGAGGCGCAGAAGATCGTCTATGACGACAGCGTGGCGGCAGTGGAGGGGCTCTCCGGCGTCAATCTGGACGAGGAAGCCGCAAACCTGATCCGCTACCAGCAGGCCTACCAGGCGGCGGCGCAGCTGATCCGCGTGACGCAGGACATGATGGACACCCTGTTCTCGGTGGTGCGCCGATGAGCGTCACCCGCATTTCCACCGCCTCCATCCACAGCTACGGCATCGCCGAGATGATGCGGCAGCAGGTGGCGCTGTCGAAGACCCAGGCGCAGATCTCCTCCGGCCAGCGCGTCCAGACGCCGGCGGACGACCCGGTGGCCGCGACCCGCATCCTCGGTCTCGAGCGCGCGCAGTCGCAGCTGGACCAGTACGGGCGCAATGCCGGCATTGCCGGCGACCGGCTCAGCCTGGGCGAGCAATCCATGGCGGACCTCACCACCATCATGCAGCGCGTGCAGGAGCTCACCGTGAAGGCCAACGATGGCGCGCTGGACAACACCTCGCTGCAATCCATCGCCACCGAGCTGCGCTCGCGCAAGCAGGAAATGCTGGACATCGCCAATCGCCAGGACAGCAATGGCGAATTCCTGTTTGCAGGCTTCTCCACCGGCACGCGGCCGTTCGCGGACTCAAGCGTGGGCGTGGCCTACGCGGGCGATCAGGGTGTGCGGCAGTTGCAGATCAGCTCCTCGCAGAAGATCGCCGACAGTTTCAACGGCGAGCGCGTGTTCATGGACATCCCGCAGGGCAACGGCACCTTCATGGTGACGAGCGGGACGCACACCGGGACCGGCATGATCGGTGCGGGGCAGGTGCTGGACGGCGCGCAGTGGTCGGCCGCCGCAGCCGCCGTGGTGGCGCCGGCGACGCATGAATACACGGTGCGCTTCATCGACCCCGATCTCGACGGCGTCGCGGATACCTGGGAGCTGCTGGATTCCACCGGCACTGCCGTGGAGAACCCCCCGGGCACGCCGGTGCGCGGCAGCTATGTCGATGGCGGCGCCATATCCTTCGATGGCATCCAGTTCACGCTGAGCGGCAAGCCCGCGGTGGGCGACACCTTCGAGGTGGCCCCGGCCGCGAGCGAGAGCCTGTTCACCACGCTGGACAACCTCATCGCATCGCTGGACGCGGGTTCGAATTCTCCCGGGAGCAATGCGCTGCTGGGCAGCAGCATCAACCAGGCGCTGACCCAGCTGGATCGCGGGCTCAATCATGTGATCGACCTGCGTACCGACATTGGCGCGCGGCTGTCGGCGCTGGACACCGCCGAGGGCCTGCGCAATGACCTCAGCGACGAGCTGACCGGCTCGCTGTCGGAACTGCGGGACCTCGACTACGCCGAGGCGATCAGCCGGCTCAACCAGCAGATGACCGGGCTGCAGGCCGCGCAGGCTGCCTACAGCCGCATCGGGCAGCTCTCGCTGTTCGACTACATACGTTAAGTCACATCGAATCAGGCGTGGGATGTGACCCCGATCTCGAAACCGTCTTCAAGTCACGACATTCCACGCCGTTAACTTTCACGTAAGCGCACTGGCCGCGGTAAGGACCAACCAGGGCAACCCGCCCGGCCAGACAGCCGGAAGATTTGAAAAAAATTCAGTTTCACTAGGAGCTCGACGCAAATGGCACTCGTAATCAACACCAACGTCATGTCGCTGAACGCGCAGCGCAACTTGAGCACTTCCGGCAGCGCGCTGGCCACCTCGCTGCAGCGCCTGTCCTCGGGCCTGCGCATCAACAGCGCGAAGGACGACGCGGCCGGCCTCGCCATCTCGGCGCGCATGACCACGCAGATCAACGGCCTGAACCAGGCCGTGCGCAATGCCAACGACGGCATCTCGCTGTCGCAGACGACCGAAGGCGCCCTGCAGGAAGTCACCAACAACCTGCAGCGCATCCGCGAACTGGCCGTGCAGTCGGCCAACGCCTCCAACTCCGACAGCGACCGCAAGGCGCTGAACCAGGAAGTGCAGCTGCGCCTGGATGAAGTGCAGCGCATCGGCAGCCAGACCGCGTTCAACGGCCGCAAGGTGCTCGACGGCTCCTTCGGCAATGCGAACTTCCAGGTTGGCGCCAACGTCGGCGAGACGATCACCGTCGGCCTGTCGACCAGCGTGAAGACCGATGCGATCGGCAAGCTCGCCACGGTGACCGGCACGCTGAACACCGACACGGTGTTCGGTTCGAGCGTTGCTTCCTCCGGTGCGTATGCCGCCACGGGCGGCGGCGCCAGCGGCGGCACGTACACGCTGACGGTTGATGGCGTGCAGATCACCACCGAGACGCTGGCCGCCAGCGGCACTGGTGCTGCGGTGGCCTCGATCGACACGGCGCTGGCAAGTGCCGGTGTGGCCGGCCAGCTGGCCGCCAAGGGCATCACGTTCACCGGCACGGCTGCGACCAGCAACCTGGTGTTCTACAAGGGCGATGGCACGGCCTTCAATGTCACCGAGACCAAGACGGGCACGGTCACGGGCGGCTTTGCCGGTTACACCGACAACGCGGCGACTGCCTCCTCTGGCGCGAGCAATGCCGTCGGCACGCTCAGCATCAAGGTGGGCGATGCGGCGGCTGTGAGCGTCGGCGGCACCTACACCGGCGGCAAGCAGGAGTTCCTGGACAAGCTGAACTCGATCAGCGGCGTGTATGCCGAGATCAACAAGACCACTGGCGTGCTGACGATCACCTCGCAGGACACCGTGGTGGCTTCCGGTTCGAACAACGTGGGCATCACGGCGGGGACGACCGCTGTGACCGGTTCGCTGAAGACGGTGGACGTGCTGGATGTGGCCAGCGCCAACGACGCCATCCAGCGCATCGATTCGGCCCTCAACAGCGTGAGCGACATGCGTAGCACGCTGGGCGCCATCCAGAACCGCTTCCAGTCGACCATCAACAGCCTGTCGGCCGTTGCCGAGAACCTGTCTGCCTCGCGCAGCCGCATTCTCGACACGGACTTCGCGGCCGAAACGGCCGAGCTGACCCGCGCGCAGATCCTGCAGCAGGCCGGCACGGCGATGGTGGCCCAGGCCAACTCGATTCCGCAGAACGTGCTCTCGCTGCTGCAGTAAGTTCCGCAGAACGGGATAGCACCCTAGGGTGCGGGGCGGGGGTCGAAGGACCTCCGCCTTCCGCATATGGAGAGGCAACATGGATCTTCAGGCAATCAAGCCCGTCGCCAGCGTAGCCGCTTCGTCCGCTGATGCCGGCAAGCCAGTCG